>CAZVFQ010000001.1:0-10567 GCA_964626455.1 uncultured Desulfobacteraceae bacterium
CCTATGGCCGCATTCGTGTCACAAACAACAAAATTCTCCAGCAATTCTTTGACTTCCGATGCCTCTTCTTCCGAAAAATCAAAAGAAAGAACCTCAACATATGTAATTCGGGAAATAGCGCATTTGCTAATATTGTCAGAAAGAAAATCTGACGCTATCTTTTCCCCGTTTAAATGGTAAATAAGAATGTTGGAGTCCAGTAGGTACTTCATCGCCTACCCTTCCCATTCACTTCTTATTTCTCTCTGCCATTTCACGGGATCTATTTTTCTTTCTGCCAATATTCCCGCAGTTCTTTTTATGATACTCAAACAATCATCACTTTGTGCTGTATTTTCAGTAAGCGGCACTACGGAAACAACAACATCTGTATTCAAATATTCTTTTGGAATTTCAATCACATATTGCTGTGATTGGGGCCTGATAATTTCTTTGATCATCTTCTGCTCCTTTTAAATTGATTTTTTATAAAATATAACTTCTTAGACCATAAACTACAAGCTGTATTTAAATCGTGTTTCCGGGGCACAATACAGAATACGCTTGAAGTTCATCCAGTCCCGGGGCATGATCTGACCATGGCACATTTATCCCGAATCCTTTGGAGAGGCGCACCGGCGCTATACCCGCTACATCAATTTCCGCGAGGGATGGCGGGGCTATCTCTGGCAGGGTCGTTTTGCTTCCTATGCCATGGACCGAAGTCCGGCCTCGAAAACCCGGCCCGAAGCCAAAAAAATAAACATGGTATTCGGTATTGGAATTAGCGTCCCCGGAATTAGGTCCGGAATTATGTCCCCGTAATTAATACATCTCAGAGAGCAGTTGCATAATCTTTTTTTCAGACGGACAGGCTGGGTCTGTTGCCATGTTTACCGCGTCCCTGGAGGTAAGAAACGCGATTCTTTCCAGTTCTGCCTTATCTATACCGTCTTGTTTCAGGGAAACCGATATGTCAAGGCTGCTGTAAAATTCTTCCAGGGCTGCCTCAAGGTTATCGCCTCCTGTAAGCATGCGTGCAAGATCTGAAAACTTTGCCCGGCACACATCCTGGTTGGCCTTTACAAAAAGCATCAGCCCGTAAATCACTGCCCTGCCGTGAGGCATATGATATTTTCCGCCCAGCACATGGGCCAGGGCATGGCCGATGCAAAGCCCCCGTATAATTGATATTCCGCCGAACATAGCAGCCATGCACATGTCCATGCGCGCCTCAATATCATCGCCGTTTTTATATGCCCCGGCAAGGCTGCGGCCTATAAGCTTGACAGCATACAGGGCCTTTGACTCAAGATAAGGATTATAGTCTGTGGCAAGGGAAACATAGCCCTCGCAGCTGTGGGCAAGCGCATCAATTCCTGACTGCACGGTTAAGGCAGGGGGCATTGTCCTGCAAAACAGCGGATCGATTACCGCAAGGGCGGGAATCATGTAGTTGCTCATAATGACAAGCTTTATATTGCGTTTTGTATCCGTTAGCATTGCAGCCGGATTTGCCTCGCTTCCGGTGCCGGAGGTCGTGGGAATGCAGATCACCGGAGGAAATACGGGCTTCATCTTGGCTCCGCCTCCCAAAATGCTTTCAAACTCGCGAAGATCCCCGTCGTGGGACACCCGCAGCCCTATGCATTTGGCAGAATCCAGGGCACTTCCACCACCAAGGCCGATTACAGAGTCGCAGTCCTGCTGGGTATAAATCCTGCCGGCGCGTTCAATCAATTCTATGGGCGGATCAGGCTCCACTTCGGAGAACACCACCGGCTCAATTCCGGCTTTCTTTAAAATACTGCATATTTCTTCTGTACGGCCGCTTTTCTCCATGAAAGGATCTGCGGCTAAAAGGGGTTTTTTAAGATTCAGCCTCTTCATGCGGCCGCCCAGGTTTTTTGCCGCGCCAACTCCGCACAGCACTTCCGGCAAAGGCGGAATTCGAACCTCCCAGACCTTTTCTTTTTCTTTGAAACCATCCAGGCCTTCCCAGATGTTTTTCACTTCATTTTCATCAACATCAAAAACCCGGCCTGTGGGCTCAACCGGCTCCTTCCGGATAAATTCCGCAGCCAGGCTTTTTGTTTTTGAAAATTCCGCCTTTTCATTAAATGCGAGCTGATCCCGAAGGGTCTGCTTGCCGATTTCCATTACATCTTCCGGTGTCATGGAGATCCCGTAACGCGCGTTCATAAGGTCTGCAAAAAACTGATATACAGAGGCCTTTCCACCAGGCACCGCGTTTATGCAATAGCCAAAAGCATCGCATGCTGCAGATTGAATCTGGGTTCGCAGGGAATAATAGGCTTGATTTTTCTTCTCCCAGGGCTGGCGGTACGTTAGTCCGGCTGTGTGATCTGCGCCCATGGGGCTTGATAAATATGTAACCCCGGTACCTTTTACGCCCCGCGGATCATGGGCCGGAAGAGCCTGGCCCTTATATGCCGGCACCCTGTCTATTCCCAGAAACTCCGCTGTTGCCACAACCCCGTTTCCTATAGCTTTTCCCAGGGATGTTTCCTTTTCCACATCTTCAAGCAGACGGGCCGCACTCTGCCAGTCGCCCATTTTCATTTTCCCGGCTTCTGCGGCTACCCCCAGTGCCGCACCGGTTTCAATGGCGTCTAGTCCCAGGTCATCGCACATGAATTTAAGACGCGCGATTGCATCATTATCCGTTATACCAAGGTTGGTGCCAAGCAAGCCTATGGTTTCATACTCATATGCCCCGCATATCTTTGAGCCGTCTTTATCAGGATAAATTATCGAACAGCGCACCACACAGCCAGGCATGCATCCATGCATTTTGCTGCCCCTCTCAAACAGGATTTCCTGAATGCTTTCACCGGAAACCGAAATATAGTCCTCAGGACGGCCAGAGCGGTAATTTTTTGCAGGAAGAGTGCCGTGGCCGGCGGAATTTGAAATTGCAAACGGGGTCCCCAGCCTTGAAAAAAGGCTGCAGCCCACATCGTGTTTTAAGGTCTTAACCCAGGATTTCACCGTAGTGCGAAAAGCCTCCGGATCATAAAGATCAACCTTGTCAGCTCCTGAATCATCGATTATAACAGCCTTTAGCCCCTTTGCACCCATTACCGCACCCAGGCCGCCCCGGGCAGCATTTCTCGAAGGATCGCCCAGGATGTCTGTAAAGGAAACCGAAGCTCCCCGGTAGAATCGCTCCCCGGCTATCCCTGTGCATATGACGGCAATGGAAGAGCCGTATGATTCTTTAAGTTTTTTTACAAGATCATAGTTTTTGGTGTTTTTATAGTCATCCGCAGGGATCAGCTCGGTCTTGTCCTTTGTTATATAAAGGCAATACAATGATTCATCAGCCGGCGCGCCCTGGACAACCACGGCTCTAAAACCGAGTTTGTCCAGCATCTGAGCGGCGGGGCCGCCGGAATTCGCCTCTTTTATCCCCAGTGTAAGAGGACTTTTGCCTCCCACCGAAACCCTTCCAAGCTGTGGGGCCAAAGTTCCCGCAAGAGGACCCGCAGCAATTACAAACCGGTTATCAGGCCCCAGGGGATCACTTTCAGGGGGAACTTCGCTGTTTATAACTTTTGCTATAAGCGCGCTTGCACCGAGATGTTGCCACGGCTTTTGAAGCTCTTCTGCAGTTGTATTCTTATTGCCCATATCAACCCGTAATACCTTCATTGCCAGTAGCCTCCTCTTCCTTATTTGTTTTTAATGCAACCGAAAAAGTCGCAAAACTATAACATAAATTTATCCAAACGAAAAAGGGATATTCCAATACAAAAGTTTTTTCTCTGCTTTAAGGGAGATGGCAACGTATCCTGACGACGGCGAGGAAAAATGGGTTTCCAGGCGGAAATTGAGCCTAAAAGAGACTACTTAAACGAGGAAACTCCTTTTTCGCGCCGCCGGTCGGCCAGGGCGCTTAGGGATTTGCTTTCTGTAAAAATACCGCCGCGGCGGTGTAAATTGCTTTTTACGAAAGCATCAAAAGTCAACCGGCCGACTTCCATCGGAAGCAGTGGCCGGAATCATCCGGAATATGCAGGCTGTCACGCGGGAAGGATTGAAAGTACCCACCTGCAGGGAACATATCAGTCGAACAACAAATGGAAAATTACAGGAGCACAATGTTGGATGCCGTGGAATTAAATATTGTGTCCCCGAAATTACCCGAAATTACTCGTCGATCCTCTGTAACAAAGATTAAAAAGGGCAGGCATAGGCGTACCATCTAAACCGCCACCGGAAAGGCTCTGACCAGCGTGAAGGCTGCACTCTCCTTTGTTCAGGATCCAGACATGATATTTACATCAATCCAAACAACTACCGGATGGCGGTCTCTTATGTAGCGCTGGGTGAATTTATCTTCGAGGCTGAATACTCACAAGAGGCTGCTTAATATCATTCAAAACCGGGAACAATTTCTGGCTTCCGGGATGCCGGATGCTGATGAAGATAACATCAAAAATAATTATTGTGTTCTCGGATTTTCAGAATGTTAAAAAACCTCCTTGAACACCCTGACTCTGTCGAAACCGTTTTCCTGGATTATATAACCCTTTTCTTCCAATTCTTTCTTGCATGTGGCGTATCTGATAAATGGTTCGTAAGTGTCTTTCAGGCACTTGATCAGTTCTTCCGCAACCTCGTCTTCCGTAGATCTTCTGTTTGTCATAATCAACACCTCCTATATTTCGTTCATAAATGGGACTGCTGCAGGATATTTTCCTTGCCGGTCTTCTGCTCCCGGACCAGGATCGTGCCTCCCTGCTTGACACCTTCCACGCCCCTGGCCCTGACCTTTAACAGGTGGCCGGAATCGTCTGGAATAAGTACACTCCTTCACCGGAATACTCAGCCTTCCTGACAAAAGTCTTTTAATGGATTTTATATTCCCGCCACCCGCAAATCGGCTAAGTAAGCGAAAAGCATTCTCAAGCTCCTAAACGATTGGCTTTTTTAACACAATAGACCAACGATAGGCGGAAAAAGAACAAAAAACCCGAAACCAGCACCAAAGGCTGATTCCGGGCTTATCAAGGTCAAAAAACAATTCAAGGGCTTGGCCGAAAGGGCCAATCCCAAAAACTTTTGCCAATCTGCTGCCTATCCCGCCCAACGCTGTTTCCCCGCGCCGGGCTTCGGGGATTTAAAACGGAGGGCCCTTAAAGGACCTCTCAGGTGTGGGTTTTTATAGTCTTAATGTCATTTTGACAAGGTTGTCAAGAAAAAATTTACAATATGTAATCAATTTGCCTGGCTATCAGCGTAAAGAATCTCCTCAACCCTGGCAACCAGTTCAGTACTGCCGAAAGGCTTCTGGAGGAAAGGGGCATTGGGCCTCAGTATGCCGTGGTAGACGATAACATTTTTTGCGTATCCGGACATATACAGTACCGACAGATCCGGGTAACGGCTCGATACTTGCTGATACAGCTCGTTGCCGTGCAAATCCGGCAGTATCACGTCGGTGAGCAGAAAATGAAGCGGCCCCTCGTGCCGGTTTAGGACCGACACGGCCTCTGCACCGCTTTTTGCCACCAGGACCTTATAACCGGCTTTTTTCAGAATGAAATAACACATGTACCTTACCGTGCGCTCGTCTTCGACCAGCAGCACAATGGTCCCCTCTTCTGCAGAGTCAGTTTCAGTCACGATTTTCCCGGGAGCCTTGACCAATGCCAGGTCAACGGGAAGCTTGTGTACCTCTTCTGGAGCCACTGGCAGATAAACCTTGAAGGTGGATCCGAGGCCCGGCTCGCTGTAGGCCCAGATGTTTCCGCCGTGCTGCTTGACGATCCCGTAGGTGTTGGAAAGCCCGAGGCCCGCGTTATGCTCGCTGGTCTTGGTGGTGAAAAAAGGCTCAAACACTCGTTCGAGCGTTTCCTGATCCATACCCTCACCCGTGTCAGATACCGACATCAGCACATAGCGGCCGGGCATGGCTCCGCGCCGCTGGCGTGCAAAATCTTCGTTGAGATCCACCACGTCGGTCACAATCGTTATCCTCCCGCCTTCGGGCATCGCGTCCAGGGCGTTATTGATGAGATTTATCAGGATCTGCTCGACCTGGCCTTCATCGGCTTTAACGGTCTGCATCCGGCTGGCCAGCTCCATGCGAAGCGTTACTTTCTCCGGCAGCACGGGGCGCAACAGGACATGCTCGGCGTTTCGCAGCACCTCGTTAATATCAAGGCTCGAAAAATCTTGGATCTTCTGGCGGCTAAAGGCAAGCAGCTGCCGTCCCAGGGCCTTGGCCCGCTGGCTGGCATCCATCATTTCCCGGATATGGGCCTTTAATTCCTCGTTTTCACCAGCCTGTTCCATCGCCATCTCGCCATAACCCATAATCGGAGACAGCGCGTTGTTTAGCTGGTAAGCAACGCCACCGGCAAGCCATTCAACGCTCTCAAGCTTCTGAACTTTCTGGTATTGGGGCTCGGCCTGCACGCCTTCCACGTTTCGCCAGATCCAGACAATTCGACCGACTGCCAGTTCCTCCCATTCCATTTCGGTCATTTCGGGCATGTAGCGGGGGTTTTCAGCGGTCAGCAGATATCCCTGTGGGCTCTTTCCCTGGGCCACCCGCCTTACTCGGCGGATCACGCCCATAGGGGATATGGAAGCGGGGTCAAGGGTGATATAAAGCCGATCCTCGGAAAAGCGCCTGTCGTTAACATCGACAAAAATAATGGAGCCCTCGGGCAAACGCGGCCACATGGAATCATCGGTGACGCGAAGCGCTCTTATCTCGTGGTCGGCCCTTTCATGTAGCTCCGCGAGCGATACGATAAAGGCTGCCTCCGTGCTGGAGCGCTGATCCAGGTGCGGCCCCCTGACCCCTTTTAGTAGCCTTGCTGTTTCGTGCAGTGGAACCTTCCTGTAACCGGGCTGTCCACCCTGCTCCCCTTTGTCGGGGCTTACAGCCATAACAATGACATCCTGATTGTCGGGACTTGGCTTTCCGAGCTCGATCATCTCCTCATAACTCACACCCAACTCATCGGCCACCCATCTCCGCCAGGACTCGGTTCCGGCCCTTCGTCCATGCTTGACATTGTTGATCTGTGCGGGGCTGATATTTAGCGTCTCGGCTAACCTTCGCTCTTGACGCGGGTAATGACGCTCCAATATCATCCGGAAGTTCCTGCAGAATTTTTCCTCTATGTTATAACTCATTTTTCACTCTGTATTTTGTTGAGGTTTCTTCTTGTATGCGCCTTCTGTCCGATAAGCGCAATATATAGATATTCCCACTATCTCAGAAAAAAGTCAACCCATTAATTAACAAATTGAAAATATCTTTGGAGCAAGAAACCTTACGAGTCTCTAATATAAGGATGAAAATTTTCTTGACATTTATTTACATATTGAATAAAGAAAAACCATGAAACCAAGAAAGCTTTCAGCAAAATACTTGGCAGCTGATACGCCCCCTCAATGTTTATTTAACATTGGAAACGGTCGCAGGGGGCTTCCTGCAAACCGTCCAATCGCCACGGTCATCAATGCCGTTGCCTGGATCGAGGGGAAAATAATTCGCGGGTGTTGCTGGAAGAAAAGCACGATTTCATCAAAACAGCAATCCGGGCAGGCAGGCAATAAGCCTGCGGGAAGTATCAAAACACAAAAAACTAAGGCTTTGGGGGGTTATGCGGCAGGTGTGGGCCTTGCCGAAAACTAAATTTGATGCCTTTGTAAATACCATGTAATTCCGAATAATTCCGGGGGCACTGATTACGGGTAGAGCAGGAATCTGATATCAGATCGGTGAAAGGGATTTTTATTGACACCTCGCCGCATGCGGCTACTACGTGTCTACAGAGTTCCGAATTCCGGGGACACAATATTGGATTGGATGGAATTCAATATTGTGTCCCCAGCATTTGCGGAATTTTGTTGAGGAAAAATCCCCTGATTCAGTGATTCCGGGGTTATAGCGGCACCCCCCTGAATTCAGAAGCCGGGGTCAGATTTGACCCCGGCTTCTGCCGGGATTAGAAATCCTTGAACTCGTCGTCATCCAGGGGTATTACCTGGTCGGGTTTCTGGTTTCCGCCGCTGTTCTGATTATGACTCAGCCTGGCGGAACTTTGGCCGCCTGTGTTCTGCTGACGGGTCTGGGTATTTTTCTGCCTGTTCTGCCCGGATTGACGCTGGTTGACGCAGCTCTGTCCGGTGTTTTGCGATCCGGCCGTGCGGGCCGGGGTTGAAGATCCTTCCCGTGAGCCGCTGGTTCTTTCATGCCCGGCAACTGCAGCGCCCCTGCCCTGGCCTTCCACCAGTTCGACCAGTTCAGCCACCATCTTTTCCATTTCTTCGGCCTGGGAGGAAAGCTCTTCTGCCGCGCTGGCCGACTCTTCTGAGTCTGCGGCGTTTTGCTGGACAACCTTGTCCATCTCAGATACCGCTGTGTTTACCTGGTCTATGCCCTGGGCCTGTTCCTTGGAGGCTGCGGCAATCTCGTCTATGAGACCTGCTACCTGCTTATTTCGCTCCTTGGTGGTCTCAAAGGCCTCCCGGGTCTGCTCCACGAGCTGGGAGCCGTTTTTGATCTCGCTTACCGTCTTTTCTATCATGCCCTGGGTGTTCTGGGCGGCATCAGCGGAGCGCTGGGCAAGGTTTCTCACCTCTTCTGCCACCACTGCAAAGCCCTTGCCTGCATCGCCTGCCCTGGCAGCTTCCACTGCGGCGTTTAAGGCAAGCAGGTTGGTCTGGAATGCTATATCATCAATGGTCTTGATTATCTTGCCGATTTCCTCGCCGCTGGTGGATATGCGGCCCATGGCCTCGGTGGTTTCATTCATGGCGCTCGCGGCTGACTCAAGGGCTTTATATGCCTCGTCCCTGGCGCGTTTGGCCTCTTCGGTGTGCTCTGAATTCTGCCTGGTCTGGGAGGCTACTTCCTCCAGGGATGAAGAGCTTTGCTCCAGACTGGAGGCCTGCTCACTTGAACCTTCAGCAAGAGACTGGCTGGAAGAGGCCACCTGGTCGGATGCTGATGCCACCTGGGAGGCACCGCTGCCAAGGCTTTCTGCTATTCTTCTTATGGGATTGGCCACCGCCCTGGTGATAATAAAGCCCAGGCCCCCGGCAAGCACCACGCCCAAAACAATTGCAACCAGGGTGACGAACTTAAGCCGAGAGGACTGGGAAACCGCCTCATTGACGCTTTGTTCTGCCACTTCCTGGTTTATCCCTATTATATCATCCAGGCGGCTGAAGGCTTCTTCCAGTTGCTCCTGGGATTTTCCCATGGTAAGCTCTGCTGCTTCAGCCCGCAGTTGACTTGCGGTTTTTGCCTCTGCAATCAGGCTGTCAAAATTTTCAAAGACTTCTTCTGCCGCAGGCTGCATTTCCTGTTTGTAGATATCAAAGGCCTCGTCCTGGTTGCCGTTTTCCACCGCGGTCCTTATCTCACCCACCTTTTCATGAAAACGGTCATGAGGGTCTTCTATTTTATCCATTAAGCTGTTTAACTCTGAATTTTCGGTGGAAAATTCATCAAGCCACTGCCCACAGGCGCACTTTCCAGAATCATCCCCGCCGCTGAAAGTATCACCGGTAATTATCATGCCGGCTGTTTTTACCTCCAGGGAATAGTGGTCCCCCCTGAAGCCTTCAAGATCTGCAAGCAGCGCGTCCGGGTTCAGAATATCCATGCTGTCCAGGTCCTGGTGGAGCTGGAAAATCTCGTCATTCACCTCGGCCCACTTGGGGATTATGTCCTTGAATTCCCCCCATTTCCGGGCTTCCTCATCGGTCTGGGGCAGGGGTTCGTAGGCATCAAAGGCAGCCTTGTATTTTTCCCTGTATTCGTCGATCCCGTCGTACTGCTGCTGCCTGACCGCTAAGGTATTGTCTGGGTTCGAAAGCGTCCGCAGGCTCATGATGATTGCCTGCATGTTGTTCTGCATTTCAAGCACGCTCTGCACACTGGGCAGGCGGACGTTTCCCACTTCATCCATTAACTCATCGTTTTTCACCGCGCCGAAGTAGCCGATCGCACCTATTACAAGGACCACCGCGGCCACTGCGGAAAATCCCAGCATGAGGCGCACCCCCAGTTTCATTTTCTTAAACATCAATAATCCTCCCTTGTTAAATGTTCACAGGTTTCTATGGGTAAACGCAATTTGTTATCCGAAATTTTCTTTTCGGACGGATGCGGGAAAAAATATAGGAAGGATTTTAAAAATGCTGATCTCATGATGCGTGCAGTATTAGAAAAAACCCGGGAACTGCACCCTTAAAAAACCTGTACCGGACGCAAGTGCATTTTGGGGTCAAAAGGCACTGCCATGCACTTTATTTTACGCCTTACAATTCCACAAGATTAAAGGATACATTCTCCATGTCTTCCTGGAACTCTTCCCCGCACTCCAGGGCTGTGTCGTTGTCCTTATGGTACTTCCAGTTGACAACCACCGACACCCCTCTCCGGGCGGCATCTTCGAGCATATCAAAAAAATTCATAAAAACCTTTGAACTGCTGCTGTTGAAATATATCAGCTCAACATCGACTTCCACGGTCTCATCTTCGAGCTGGTTCAGATAGGTTTCCAGCCATTGAAGCATGGGGGAATAAAAA
>CAZVFQ010000001.1:10667-54423 GCA_964626455.1 uncultured Desulfobacteraceae bacterium
CCGGCTGATATAATTGCCGGACTTGATGTAGAACTGATCATTTTTTTTGCCTATAACCAGTATGCCGAAACTAAGTTCCGGCTCTTCTTCTCCGCTACAGCCTCTGTCCGCAGAATAATTGATTATATTCTGCATGAGCTCCACAAAAATGGAAAAAACCTTGTGCATAACGCCTGTGCTTGTTTCCTCCAGGCTCATTTTCTGTCTCAGGGTGGCACCGATACCCTCGAGAAGGTTCTGGGAGACCGGGCCGCTGAAACTGAAAATTATGCCCTCCTTTTTTAATTGCTCGTAAAAATCCTGCATTTCATTTATCATATTCAGCCACCTTTCCTTTTACCCGGTTGCGGCCTTCTTGCTTGGCCGCGTAAAGCTGCTGATCCGCAGCCTCGACCAGCTCATTATATGAAAGTTTTTTGTCCGGCACCATGGCTGCAGCGCCGATGCTCGCGGTTACAACAGCAGAAATAGGACATCTGTGAAAGGATCTCTTTGTGCTTCTGCAATTCCGCGTTTAACTCGTTAAGGTCCTTCTGCATACGGTCGCTCATTTTCACCAGGCGCCTGGTCTGGCGAAACAGCTTTTTATATTCGGCCAGCAGGTCATGGTAAGGCTGAAAAAACGGATTTTGCTTAAATTCAGGGCTGTTTAGAACTGCTTCAGCCTCCTCTATTGTTTTTTCCTCCTTTGAAAATATGGTTTCTTCGCTCAAACTCGCCTCCTGCAGGTTCTGGAATTTTTTATTCCCACCTAAACCGGATCACTGATAAAGACGAAATCCCACCGCAGTGACATCATCGCTCTGTTCTTCTTTTCCCTGGTGAGCCTCAAACATTTCACGCAGGGCCTGTTTCTGCTCCGGGATCGCCATGTGTATGATTGTTCTTAAAAACGACACAAACCGCCTTCTGCCCAAAGGCAGCCCTGTTTCTTCCCCAACCTGATCAATTATGCCGTCTGTTACAAGATAAAACATTGTGGGTTCATCTATACTGATTGCATGGGTCTGAAACGGAAAATCCGGATCAGAGGAGCAGTAACCAAGGCTTTGCCTGTCTCCGCTTATTTCGGCTAATCCCTTCCCTCCTCCGTAAATCAAGCTTATCCGACTTCCGGCAAAATACAGGGTCCCCCGGCTCCGGCTGTAAACACACAGCCCCATATCCAGCCCGTCTTCTGAAAATCCCGAGCTTTCCTGGCTGGAAAGCATCGCCTGTACAACCCGGCTTACCTCACAGAGAATCTCGCCTGGAGGCTTTTCGCTGATTTTGCTTGCCGCCCTGTCAAGTGATGACAACGCGGCCATGGTCATCACCCCTCCCGGAACGCCGTGCCCAGTGCAGTCCATAACAGCAAGGGCAAAACCGTCCTCATAAGTCTTGCTCCATACCATATCGCCGCTGATAACGTCCTTGGGCTGACATAAGACAAAGCTTTCAGGGATAATGCGCCTCAAATGCTCCTCTCCTGTAAGGATCGCCTGCTGGATGGTCTGGGCATAATGAATGCTTTCCATAACCTTGTCAAGAATCTCGGTTTTTTCCATGCTTGCCTCTTCTGCCTGGTCCCTGGCCTGCCTGAGGAGCACGGATTGGTCTTCTATTTCTTTTGTTCTCTCTCTTACCTTTTCCTCCAGGTTTCTGGTATAGGCTTTTACCTGGTCCACCATGGCGAAAAAGGCACGGCTCAGGTCCCCGATTTCATCCTTTCCTGCAGGCGGGAGGGAAACATCATAGTCGCCGCCTGCAAGGGCTGTTGCTGACTGGTGCAGCCTGTTTAAAGGCCGGAGCACGAGCCTGTTAACACCGTAGCCGAAGACAAACAACAGAACAGCCAGCATGACCGCCAGGGCGGCCATACCCATGCTGACCCAGGTCCCTTCCAGGACATTTGCAGCATGCAGGTCAACGGCAGTAACCACGTGCCACCCAAGCTCCGGGAGCCAGGTCAGGGCCAGCAGCTGTCTCTTGCCTTCCAGTCCGGCCCACAAAGTCCGCACCTGGCCCGGATTGTCTTTTGCCTTCTGCATGGCCTGCTCAAGCCTTTCCGCCTGCTCCGGCCCGGAAAGATGATTTGGCAGCGAGGTCCGGCCCTTGTCAGCAGACTCCTGCTTTTCAGCCTCTGCCCCCGAGCCGAAGGCAATCAGGCTCTGGTCCGGATGGGCCTGGATAAGGCCGTCGGAGTCCAGGATCATAGGAGTAACCCCCGGCTCCTGCACATCGATGAACTCCTCCAAAAAAGCGGTCAGTTCCAGGCCCGTGCCTGCCATGCCGATCTTTCTGCTTTCATTCCAGACCATAGCATTTATCCAAACCTGAACATTATCCAGATGCACATCCGGATTTACGTTGATGGTAAATGTGTCAAAATCTTCCATGGTGGTAAAATACCACTCGTCGTCAGAATTGTCCGGGGCCAGGTAATAACGGGGCTCCCGGCTGTATGCCTTTTCCGGGCCATTGAAGTAATAGGCCCGGGTTTCATGGTTGACCAGGAAATAATTGCCGCCCTGAAAGGCCTCCTGGTAGCCGTCGGCTTCCCGGAAAAAGCGGGATCTCCTGCTTTCCGATTCCGGGGCCTCGAGCCACTGCCGAAGAAGAACCGAGTCAGCAAAACGTTTTGAAAGCGCAAGCTCCCGGCTTACGGGGGCCTGTATTTTCTGGGCGCTCAAAAGGGTGAAATTTTCCGCATACGCCCGCCGAAACGGGCCCTTGCCTTTTCAACAACCTGGAACCCGATAAACACCGCAGGCCCCAGGGCGAGCATTAAGGCGGCGATCAGCGCCAGCATCGACTTTGTGCGAAGTCTGAAATTAAGCAGTTTCATTCCCTGCATCTTCAAGTGAAATTTCCAGATGACCCGGGAAATATTCCAGCAAAAAAAATACCAATATTTTATCCTTGCTTACTGTCCAACACTTCCCGGACCTTGCCGCCAAGAGCCCGCACTGTGAAAGGTTTCTGCAAAAAGGCGATTCCGCCTTCCAGCACCCCCTGGTGAACTATGGTATTATCCGTGTATCCTGACATGTAGAGCACCTTAAGACCGGGATGTATCATGGATGCTTGTGAAAAAAGCTCTTTTCCGTCAATGCCCGGCATAACAACATCTGTTACCAGCAGATGGACCGCCCCCTGGTGCCCGGCCAGCATATCCAGTGCCATGCGGCCGTTTCCGGCAGTCAGCACTGTATATCCCTGCTGTCTTAAAAAGGCTGCTGTCATCTCCCTGACCTGGTCCTGATCCTCGGCAACGCAGATGGTCTCTGATCCGGCAATGGATACAGCCTTCTGGCGGATTTTTGACACCTCGTTTCCGGCCTCTGCTGTGGCGGGCAAATAGACCTTGAAAACAGAGCCCCTGCCAGGCTCGCTGTAGACCCATACATTGCCCCCGTGCTGCCTGACAGTTCCGTAAACGGTTGCAAGTCCCAGGCCGGTGCCTTCCTCCCCCTTTGTGGAAAAAAACGGCTCAAAAATCTTCTCGATTGTTTCAGGTTTCATTCCGCAGCCGGTGTCAGTCACCGTGAGTCTGGCGTAAGCTCCCGGTATTACCTTTGCATGAGTGGCTGAATATAGTTCGTCAAGCAGGGCGGTATCAGTCTCAATGATGATTCTGCCGCCTTCGGGCATGGCATCCTGGGCGTTTAGCGCAAGATTTAAAACCACTTGCTCTATCTGTCCGCTATCTGCCATGACATTTGGAACCCCGTCTCCGGCAAGAATTTCAATATCAATGTTTTCCCGGATAGTGCGGCGCAGCAGCTTTTCAATTCCTGAAATAACCCGGTTTAAATCAATCACCTTGTATTCCAGAGGCTGTTTTCTGCTGAATGCAAGCAGCTGCCGTACCAGGTCTGCCGCCCTCATGCCGGCCTTAAGGATTTCGTCCGCGTATTCCCGCCGGGCGTCGTTTTCATTCAACTCAAGCTGAAGCATTTCCCCGTAGCCCAGCACAGGGGAAAGCATGTTGTTTAAATCATGGGCCACCCCCCCGGCCAATCTCCCTACTGCTTCAACCTTCTGGGCCTGCCGGTACTGCTCCTCGAGCTCGGCCTTTTCCTTTTCCGCCCTGCGAAGCGCGGCCAGGGGGACGTCTATAAAGAACAGCACCTTCTCCCCGGAACTGCCGGCATGCATGACCCGGCTGGAAAAGACCGGAACAGACTCTCCTTCCCTGTTTTCAAATATTGCCTCCTCATTTTCCATGGGCCGGTTGTTTTCCATCCACCCCCGAATTCTTTCAACCATAACGGCCCGGCCGGATTCAGGAAGGACCAGGTCCTCGATTCTTGTTCCCATGGCTTCCCCGCTGCTATAGCCATAAAGGATTTCGCTTGCCCGGTTCCAGTACACCGCCTTGCGCCCGGTGTCATATCCGTGAACCGCAATGCCGGAGATGTCCTCGAAAAGGGAACGGAAGCGCTCCTCGCTGCGGCGCAGGCCCCGGCTTACCTGCTGCTCCTTTTCAAGGGCGTTTTTCATGCCGTTTAGGATAAGGGCTGTGGTTATGGTAATCAGGGCATTTAAAACCAGAAAATTGATAGCCAGCACCGACCATTTTTCAACGGGGTTTTCCAGGAGCCGCGCCCAGTCGGGCATCTGGTAAGCGATCCACAGTCCCACTGAAAACAGGATTACTGCATTTAGCGCAAGTGTCATTGCCGCGGCCTGCAGGCCTATAATTGCGCTCATAAGGACAGAGGTACCGAACAGCCAGATATATCCGGCACCAAAAGGCCCGAGGACAAACAGAAGGCCCGCTCCCAGTACGAATAATATCAAACACGCAGCAAGGGCCCTGAATTGCAGGGAAAGGATTTCTCTGCCCAGAAATATCCCAATGACGGTAAGGTAGGCGAGCAGATCCAGAAATATTACGCTCTGAAGTCCCTCGGCGCGCGCAAGCCACACCGAAGGCGCTAGGGCCAGGAGGCCGAATACAGCGGCGATAAAGCAGATAACAAACAGGATGCGTTCCCGCCAGAAAGTAAGCGGGTCAGCCTGCCACGCGTAAACAGGAAGGCCTTTTTCTTCCAGTTCGGCCCAGGTCTTCTTAAAAGCTGAGTAAATCCTGTCTGTCATGAATTCTCCAAACCCCGCACGCCACGCCGAAAAGCTTACCTGCACGCGCCTACAGGAGGTTTTTGTCCTTTCTGCCAAGCACCTTGATAAATGATTTAAAAATCCTTTCATCAAAGGCGCCTTTCATCTCGTCTGTCATAATTTTCAGGGTTTCAAACGGGGTGCTGGCCCTGGCGTACGGACGGTTGGAAGAAATGGCGTCATATACGTCGCAGCAGGTAAGCACGCGCACGGGCACGGGAATTTCCTCTCCGCTCATGCCGGTGGGATAGCCGGATCCGTCAAATTTTTCATGGTGAAACACTATGCAGTTAAGGCTTGTCTGGGGCAGACTCACATTTGTGCACATGCGCATGCCGTGGACAGGATGAAGCTTTATAAGCTTCCATTCTTTCTTATCCAGGGCGCCCGGCTTGTTTAACACTTTGCCGGGAATCCGTGTCTTTCCTATGTCATGAAGGAGCGCCCCCACGCCCACGTCAACCAGGGCCTGTTCGTCCCGGTCCCCGTCCAGGCAGTTCATCAGCATCATGGTATAGGTAAAAACCTGCACGCTGTGGGTAAAGGTCTGATAATCGTGGGATATGAACTTTCCCATGTTTTCCATAGCTTCGGGGGTTGAAAGAAAGGACAGGCTGGATCTTACCACGTGCTCCACGCCTTTCAGGGTCTGCTTATCAATAGCAGGAACCCTGTCTTCAAAAACCTTTTTCACCTGCCTGGAAGTTGTCTCAAAAAACACCCTTGTGCGGACATCGGCCGGCACCTCCGGGTCATTTAATATCCATTCCAAATTCTCTATCATGTATGACTCATAAGCAACCTGTTGGTGAAAAGGTATATAAACGTTATCGATTCCGTTTTCCACCAGCCGGTCTTTTAATTGCCGGGAAAAATACTGGCGCTCGTTGGTATATAAGACGTATTTGCCGCCTCTTTTCAGGTAAACCTGGAAATCGGTCAAAGCATGCGGGTTAAGGGTATCAGGCGAGACCGGAAAGTAATTTGCATCGCTGTTTAAACCTTTTCCCGGATCATCCCGGTGTTTCCGTTCTGGTGAAAAATGGCTCATGTTCCGCTCCTGTTCATAAAATTTCGCTCATGCAACGCAGATTCCTCAGTCTGCTTATCGGAAGACCAGGCAATTTCTTTAAGGCCTGAATACCTTTTACCTATCAGCCCCCTGCAGTTTCGGAAAGCCTTTTTCCTTGATTAAAAGGACCGTTCATTGTAATCATATTGTTCAACAAATGTTGAACGCGTTGAACGAAAATGTTGAACACCCGGAGGGAATAATCAAATGGCGGCAAACAGGCCGGGCAGGCAGGAGATCGCCAGGCAGGTGCTCGAAAGGATCACGGAGATCGGAAAGGACTCCGGGGTTATTGAAAAAGCAGAGGCGCGACCGGATATTTTTTTTAAAGGCGGGGCGGATCTTATAATAGAGATCACCGGCAGGGCAGTGTCCTGCCTTCTGGCAGTAGAGGCCCGCACAAGCGGCGAGCCCAGGCACGCCAGGGAGGCGCTCTGCAGCCTGGCGGGCCATGTCCGCAGGCTTCCCCATGCATACCCGGTGTTTGCAGCCCCATATATCTCTGAGAAATCCGCTGAAATCTGCAGGGAAAACAGCACCGGATTCATCGACCTTGCGGGAAACTGCAGAATCGCGCTTAACGGCCTGTTTATCAGAAACCGGGGCAACCCCAACCCCTATGCAGGCAAAAGGCGTCTTAAGTCCCCGGCAAGGCCGAAGGCGGCCAGGGTTATAAGAGTACTTTTAAGCAATCCCCGCAGGCACTGGAAAACAAGGGAACTGGCGGCAGAGGCGGGAGTGAGCCTCGGGCTGGTCTCCAATGTAAGGCAGATATTAAAGGACCGGGAGCTTATAGACTGGAAAAAGGCAGGACTGGTAACAGCCCGGCCGCAGGAACTGCTCGAGCTGTGGGCGGAAGAGTCCCGGCTTAAAGAACCTGTTTTTTTCTACCGGGCCTGTTCTGATTTCATACAGGCTGAAAACGCCATAAGCGAAATGTGCCGAAAAAAGGGGATAAAATGTGCCTTTACCGGGGTTTCAGCGGCAGTACACCTTGCCGCGGGAATAGAGTATTACAGGCAGATCCAGGTCAGGATTCAGGAAGACGCAGATCTGTCAGAGGCCGGATTTGAAAAATGCAGCAGAAACGAAGCTGACACCGCGGCAATACACACCACTGATACAGGTGCATTCTACGGAATGCGCCGGGCCACCCCCTCCTCAAGGCTCCGATACTGCCGGCCCTCTGAGAAGACCGTGGCGCAAATAGAAATGGAAATAAGGGCCCCCCTCTACATTGTCTCACCGGTACAGGCCTGGTTTGACCTGGTAAATACACTGCAGGCGGGCAGAAATGAGGCGGAAAAAATCCGCGGGCAGGTAATAGAGCCGTCCTGGTAAGGCAGGCAAATGGCCCGGAGAACTATCCTCTGCCCGGAAGAGGGGTTTTGGCGCTGTATCCGCTGCCATCGAGGATGACCTGGACCGCGCGGTCGGTTTCAGGTGTGTATATCACCGGTGCCAGAAGATTAAGGGTTATGCTCTGGTCCTGGTGGAAGGTTATCATTGTAAGCACGAAATAAGGTGTCTGCTCGGTGATGCCGAGCTTTTCAAAAACCTCGCTTCCGGGCGAAACCCGGTAGTCAGGGAAGAAAAGCACAGGGTTTATCAGAAGAAAGGCAAGATGCGGCTCATCCACGCTCTGGAAGCAGACCACCGGATCGTCTTTTCTCTTGGTGGGCATGACCACGAAATCGCGCAGGTTTTCGAACCCGGCCAATCCCTCAGGGAATCTGACCACCTTGTCAGGATCATAGCTTATCTCCCCGAAGCGGGTGTGTAGGTTCTTCATGTTTGCTCTCCCCTGCCCCGGATCAGCGAATCCAGCGCATCCAGATCCACTGCATTCCATTGGCTGGCTTCCCGGTTCTCCCTGCATATGCGCTCGTATACCTCCTGGCGGTAAATCCTGTATTCAGCCGGCGCTTCAATGCCCAGCCTCACTTTGCCGTCCTGGCTTTCCAGCACGGCAACCCTTATATTGTCCCCTATGAGTAAGCCTTCTCCGGCTTTGCGCGTTAACACCAGCATCCGCAGCCCTCCGTGGCGGTTCGTGCTCCGGCTGAAATCTTAAATTCCAGCGCCGTTGATTTGATAATATATTGATATAAGAGCACGAAACCGCTGATATGTCAACTATAAACAGGCAGCGGAGGTTGCTTGTACCCTGAAAATGCACCTGCCGGAAAAGCTCCCTAAATTGAGCTTGAGCTCAATTCAGGGCTCCGTTTTTTACATGAAATCAAGGATGGACAGCTTTGATATCCTGGTGGTTACGTTCAATGCCGCCTCAAAAGCGGTTTCCTGCTGGATCAGCTCGGAGAAGACCTCCAGCATGTCTGCATCCTCGTAATCGGATATGATTTTTTCAAATTCTATTGACTGGTTTTCCAGGTGGCTGCTTGCCCGGTCTATTCTAAGAGCGTTGTTTCCCATTCTGCTTCGCAGACGGCGGATCTGGTCGGCTCCCTGGTCCACCTTGTCAAGGTTATCCTGAACAGCCGTCTTGTCGCTTTCCCAGTTGCGGATGGAATGCTCCAGGTCCTTTAATGCCGAAAAAACATCCGTGTTCTCTGATATATCATCATTGTCGGCGTCTCCCTGGAAAAGATGGTTGCCGGCAAGCCCGATCTGTATCTGATTTCCCGGAGAGATCTCAAGATGCTTTGCGTTTCCGTCCCCGTGGTATTCCACAGCCCAGGTGTCGGGATCTGCCGGATCATAGTTATCCGGATCATAATCAGGGTTGCCAGAGCCGTCCGCGCTTATGGAAAAAGGCCTGGTGTTCTCGCTGTAGCCCGCAAATACATATTTCCCGTTGGTCTGCCCGTTTGCAAGCTGGAGCATTTCGTCGAAAAGCTGGCCTACCCGGTCTGCATAGGTTTCGCGGTCCTGCTGGTTTGCACCGTCGCTCATGGCGCCTATTGCGGCCTCCTTGGCCGCAGCCATGACGTTTTCCACCTGGTCCAGGCTGGAATCAAGCACGTCCATTTCTCCTCTGGCAGAAGACATCTGGTCCAGATAACGTTCCGAAACGTTTATCCCGGTCTTGTAGTTGAAAAGCGGTCTGATTGCAGAAGGATCATCCGACGGCCTGTTAATCTCCTTGCCCGTGGCTGACTTTTCCCTGATATCATAGAGCCTGTTTGACATGTTCTCAAGATTCGATGACAGCATCCTGTAGTTCATGCCCAGAGTGGATTTAATCATGGCAGCCTACCTTTTTAAATCAAGAATTGTCATCATCATCTCATCAATGGTCTGGACAAACCTGGAAGAAGCCTCAAAGCCCCTCTGGAACCTTGTAAGGTTCATCATCTCTTCTTCAAGGGAGACGCCTGATACCGATTCGCGGCGGTTTTCGAGCTGATCCATGGTATCTTCGGCCGCCTGGCCGGCAGTAGAGTTCCTCCTGACCTCTGTGCCCACAGACGATGATATTTTTCCGTAGTTTTCCACAAAGGTTTCATTGCCGTCCATGACCGGGGACTCAGCCAGGGCGTGGATTTCCATGGCGTTTTCATTGTCACCCGGATGGCCCTCGGGATTTCCGGCTGCAGCCACATGGTCCGTGTCAGTGACTGCTACCTCCAGTTTGCCGGAAGCATCAGTAAAAAAAGCCCGCCCGTCCTGACCGTCAAGACCGTAGCCCAGCTCGTGCTGACTGTTTACCTCTTCAACTATGGTATCCCTTAAATTTTTTATGCCCTGGTCCAGATCGGGAATAAAATCGTCGCGTATATCAAGAAGCCCCCGGAATTTACCGCCGAAACTGTCTTTGCCGACTTCTTTTACAACGTTGTTTGACCTGACGCTAAAGGAGAGGCTTCCGTTTTCGTATTCCGCCTCAAGCTCGTTTGCGTTTTTCCCCTGTACAAGGGACTGACCGCCCGGGAGCTGTAACCCGACCTGGTTGTCGCCGGTATCAAAAGACTCAACCCCCAGGGTCTTGGAGAGTTCCTTTAACAGAACATCTCTTTTGTCAAACTCAGTATTGGCATCATGGCCCAGGGTCTCTTTTTCCTTTATCCTTCCGTTTAAATCCGCAACTTCCCTCAGGCTGGTGTTGATAGTTTCGACTTCCGCGTTAAGGGTTTCGTCAATATTTCTGGAAACATCAACAAATCCGGATTGCACCTGCCCGAATTTGTCCAGAAGATTGTCACCCTTATACAGCACCTGCTCTCTTTCCACTGATCCCGCCGGGTTTTCTGAAAGCTCGTGCCAGGAACCGAAAAACTCATCTATCTCAGTGGCAAGAGACTCATCACCCGTTCCCAGTATACGCTCCAGGTCACGGAGGGGCTGGGTCTTTGCGTTTTCCTCGCCCAGCACGCTTCCGTGTTCTATAAGCTGACTGGAGACGAACTTGTCGTATTCGCGGTTTACCGATTCCACGTCAACGCCCTGGCCCAGCATAAGACCGTCTATGTTGACCGTGGGACTGGGGGTAAGCCCGGCGCTCTGGCGGGAATATCCCGGTGTATTGACGTTTGAGATGTTGTTTCCTGCGATCTCGGCCTGTCTCTGCTGTGCCAGAATTCCTTTCAGGCCTGCCTGCAGCGAAGTATTAAGGCTCATCTCCTATACCCTCCCGGAAAACAAGGCGCCCGAATACCGGGCTTTTATTCTTGTCCCTGTGGGCTCATAGGATTCCGCGCAAATCTGGTCTCCCATGAAATCCACCGACTGCCTCACCCACTTAAGGGCAACCCAGAAAAAATATGCGTTTCTCAGGTTCTCGGAATAAACCGCCTCTGCAGCCCTTTTTTCCTCCGGGCTCAGCTCCCCGGCCTCTTCCGCCGCCTGCTGGACCTGCCTTAGCAGGGCTTCCTTTTTTTCGGTAAGATCAAGCATGTCATTTACCGCCATGGCTTTTGCAGCCCTGCGCTCCTCGACAATCACCGTGCGCAGGCGCATTAACTGTTCCAGAAGATCCCGCCTATTCATGGCCGCCTCTTTCCATGATATATTTGACAAGACTTTCGGCCACTTTCACCGAGTCAGGCGAATAGGTGCCCCGGGCTATCTGGTCCTTGACCTCCTGGATTCTTGCCCGCCTTTCAGCATTAGTGGACATATCATTCTGATTTTCCCGGACTTCCCGGAGTTGATTGGAAAAAACCACCTTGTCGCCTTCCCTGGCCCCGGCCACATCTGCGGCCTTTTCAGCAGGCTGCTTTTTCTGGATGTTTTCAAACTGCTTGATGTATACCGACGGATGTATTTTCATCTCGTCTCCCCCATGCCTCTAAAAAACATGAACAAATAAATTCTCTTTATGCTACTTATATCGGACGCGTCCTTAAAAAGTTTAGGGTTTGTTTTCATTTCCCTCAAACTGCTCGTATAAAAGCTCTGCCAGACCGAAACCTCCTTTTCGCGCCGTATGTCCGGCAGCCTCGGTATAGAGCATCTCCTGGTAGAAATCCAGGCTCATGTCAGATTCCAGATACCCGTCATCAGGAATGGTTTTCCGCATGCTCTGGAATACGGTGTTTACCAAAACCGCCTCAAATTCGGTGCAGGCCTGCCTGAGCGCCTCAGGATCGCCGCGGCCGGTAAAATTCTGATCCGCCCTGCCCGGGGCTTGTATACCATGACTTACGTGTGGGTCCAATGCCAGTTTCATATCAAAAAGCCTTTATCTTAGTTATTAAACCTAAATTAAGCGATTTTAAAGTTTGCCGCAGCTACAAGGAAGATGTTTAATTTTGGTCATAATACCACCAGTTCAGCCTGAAGGGCTCCTGCCGCCTTGACTGCCTGAAAGATTGCTATTACGTCCCTTGGCGAAACCCCTATGATGTTTAAGGCTGCGGCCACGTCACCCACGCTTACCCCCTCTTCCATAACCACGAAGCCGGCTTCTTCTTCCTCTATTTCCACTTCCGTATCAGGCACGACAACTGTCTCTCCCTCCGTGCTGAAGGGCGCGGGCTGGGAGACTCCGGGGGACTCCTTTACAGTGAGCTTTATGTTTCCGTGGGAAACCGCAACTGTTGAAAGCCTGACCCTGGATCCCATTACAATGGTTCCGGTGCGCTCGTTTACCACAATCCTTGCCTTCTCGTCGGGCTGGACCCGGAGGTTTTCCAGCTCGGAGAGAAACCTTATGGCACCTGACCTGTAATTTTCGGGAATGCTTACTTCCAAAGTGGTGCTGTCAACCGGCTCTGCAATATCCTGGCCGAAGGTGCTGTTAACCGTGTCTGCCATTCTTGAAATTGTGGTAAAATCACCGTCGCGCAGGTTAAATTCATAGGGGCCCTGGCCGGAAAGTTCAAAATCCACTTCCCGTTCAACAAGGGCGCCGTCAGGTATTCTGCCCACCGTGGGATGATTTTTCTCCACAGAGGCTGCGGTACCGTCAACCGACGCTCCGCCCACCACCACCGAACCCTGGGCCACAGCATATACCTCCTGATCCGGGCCCGCAAGCGGTGTGCGAAGCAGGATTCCGCCTGAAAGACTCTCTGCATCTCCGATGGAGGAAACCACCACGTCTGTTTCGGTCCCGCTTTTTGCAAACGGTGGGAGGTTTGCTGTAACCATGACTGCTGCCACATTGCCCACGTCTACTTCATCGCGATTTAAGGTCAGGCCCATGTGTTCCATCATGTTGGCCACGGTCTCCATGGTGACCCCGTTATTGGAGCTGTCACCTGTATCGTTTAATCCCACCACCAAACCATATCCCAGAATCTGGTTGTCCCTTACACCCTGAAGATCGGCCAGGTCCTTTATCCTGGCGGAATCAGCCGTGCATACAAAAGAGAAAACCAGTAAAAACGCAAGAAGGCTCAAACCTGTCTTTTTCATATCAAAACTCCCTTAAAACGGCCAGACCAAATCAAGTACCCTGGTCATCCATCCAGGTCCCTGCTTGTCGCTTATCACTCCGTCGCCGAGGTATTCTATTTCAGCATCCAGAATGTTCTCTGATGCCACGGTATTGTACTCCGTGATATCCGAGGGCCTTACTATGCCTGACAAGCGAATTACCTGGTTTTCCCGGTTGACCCTTACGGTCTTGCTCCCCTCGATTATAAGGTTGCCTGCTTCATCATATCCGGTTACCCGGGTGGTAAGGGTGGCAGACAGGGTCTCCTCCCTGGATGTGCTGCCCGAACCCTGATAGGAATTTTCCCTGGATGAGGAAAGCAGGCTTGAAGGATCCAGGTTGGCATATTTTTCAGCAAGCCTGGCCTCGTATCCGAAAATCTTGGAAACCCCGATGGAATTCGAAGATGAACTTCCGGTAGAGGTATCCGCATCTTTTTCCGCACTTGCCTGCTCGGATATGGTCACCTTGACTATATCGCCGGGACTGCTGGCCTTTTTTGCGGAAAAAAGAGAAGAACTGCCTTCCGCGTAGATGGAGCCGGACCTTTTTGAGGCAGGTTGCATGGTTTTTTCCTTTCGCCCGGATCTGTCCTCTAAAGACTCTGTGCTGCGAGAGCTTTGCGGGTCTGGTTTTGAGGTTCCCGCACATCCGGCAACTGCCATGAAAGCTATAACTGCGAGACAAAGTATTTTTCTACTCATATCAGTATTCCACCTGAACCTGTTTTTCTCCGGTCACGGTGCAGGACACGTTCCTGCCGGAGCTTGTATTCTTAACGCTTATCACGTCCCCCTTTTTCCCGTTTTCCTCTGCCACGCCCCTGGCCTGGAGGTAAAGCGCCCCGTTCTTTAATTCCATGCTCACCATATGGCGGCGCTTTACCAACACCGGCCTGTCAAGATCGCTTCTGCTCAGGGGTTGTCCGGGCGACACTGTTCGCTTTACCCGCTTGCCAACTGCTTCTTGCCTGTCCAGGCAGGGGCGGCGAAGACCTGCTATGTTTTCCGGCTCCATTGTTACGTCAGAAGCACTTATCACATCCCCCCTGCTCAGCTTGCCATCCGCAACCGCAACCGGTACTACTGCATTCACCCTGCCCGGAATGCTCAGGTTTTCAACAACCCTGCCCTCAACCCTTACAATTACGGTGGCCTTCCTGCTGTCCAGGATGTCGCGGTCTGAAAAAACCACCTCGTATTCTGCTCTACCCCCGGGAAGGCTTAAGGGGTCGGGCCTGGATCTCGTCTCAAAGCTCACCCGGTCGGCGTCCAGATGGGAAAGCGCGGATTCAAGCTCTTTGTTTATAAGCTCCCTGAGTTTGTCAGCAGTGACAAGAGCGCCTTCATGTCTTACGCACACCTTGTCTGCCCCGCCCCATTTAACACGCTCGCCTTTGTCGAGCGCCTGCCGGACGTATGCCTTGAGGGTGGAGCTCTTGTAGCATTTCTGCTCCCCGGGTGCCGGGGGTGAAAAAAGCCGGATCCCTGCCAGATCTTCTGACTTTTCCGGCGGGCTTATTCGGGCCACGTCCTGCAGGGTGAGCATGGAGGACCCAGCGGAAGCGGTTTCCCTGAAATCTATCTCCACCCCAGAAACCGGGGAGGCGGCAAGGCATATTAGAAAAAGACACAAATAAAAGCTTCGCATAATGCTATCTCACCAACTGATTTGTCTGCTGAAGGATTTCGTCTGCGGCCTGTACAGCTTTTGAATTTATTTCATAGGCCCGCTGGCCGGAAATCAGGTCCACCATCTCATTCATGATGCTCACATTGGAGCCCTCCAGAAATCCTTGGGCAATGGTGCCAAAGCCCTCGGAAGCCGCCTCTCCGAGTATGGGAGTTCCTGAAGCATCGGATTCCCTGTACAGGTTGCCGCCGATGCTTCTCAGGCCCGAGGGATTGCCGAATCTTGCCACTTCAAGCACCCCGATTTCGGTGCCGGCAGACTCGTTGTCAAGAAAGGCGGATACTGTTCCGTCCTGTCCCACCGAAATCTTGGTGGCATTTTCCGGTATGGTGATCCCGGGAACCAAGGGGTCACCGTCTGCTGTTACCAGCCTTCCCTCCCTGTCTTTTTTAAAGTTGCCGTCCCTGGTATAAACGGTTTCACCGTCAGGACGCTCCACCTGAAAAAAACCCTTTCCTTCTATGGCCAGATCCAAGTCTCTTCCGGTCTGTTGAAGGTCTCCCATGGTGTGGATCTTTTCCACGGATGCCGTGCGCGTGCCCAGGCCGATCTGGATGCCGGTGGGAACCTGGGTGTCAGCAGATGCCTGGCTTCCCACGGCCCTCTGGTTCTGGTATAAAAGATCCTGGAAGTTTGCTCTGCTCCTTTTAAAGCCGGTGGTATTAACGTTTGCCAGGTTGTTGGAAATGGTGTTGATGTTTGTCTCCTGGGCCTCCATTCCGGTGGCTGCAGAATATAGTGCTGTAATCATAATCTTGTCCTTATATACAGGTTTTTAGAAAGTTTGCCGGAAAAATTAGCCCACCCTGCCGATCCTGGCGGCTTGCTCTCCGATCTCACTGTAGGTTTTCATGGTATTAAGATAGGCCTGATAGGCCCTCTGGATATCTATTAAGCCGGTGGCCAGCTCAACAGGACTGGCATTGGATTTTTCCAGGCATCCCTGCACCAGCCTTGCTCCGTCTTCCTCCGGCTCATCTTCTGTTCCCTCTGCGGCCTCGTAAAGGCCGTCAGGCCTCTGGGCCAGCCCCTGCATGTCATCCACCCGGTAGATGTCTATTTTGCCCACCTGGCCGTCTTCATCCGAGATAATCCTTCCTTTGGCATCAATGGTTACATCATGGTGCGGAAGGTTGATCGGGCCGTTTTCGCCCACCACCTGCAGGTCACCCGAGGAGGTCACAAGGTTTCCGTCTGCATCCAGCTTGAAATCACCCGCTCTGGTATAGAAAAATCCCTCATCTGCCGCCACCTTGAAAAAGCCCTCTCCTTCTATGGCCAGATCCAGGCTCCTGCCGGTATGCTCAAGGGCACCCTGGGAAAAATCTATAAACCGGTCTGCAGTGCGGCAAAAATTCATGCCCTCGGCCCTCTGGTTCTGCAGGCCTCCGTCCACCAGGGATTCAAAAGCCATCCCTCCGGCCTTGTAGGCTGTCTTGTCTGCATTTGCAAGGTCATGGACCGCGCTTTCCAGCTGCTGCATCCTGGCAAGCCCGCCTGAAAGTGCGCTGTAAATACCGGAGCCCATTTTTTTGCTCCTTTTTAAGTTAAAGGGTTGGATTGATTTTCTGATCTGCTGATGTACTTATCGGCAGGTTTGCAAAAGGGTTTAGGCCCGGCTGAATCTTGCCAGAAGAAGCATCTGCTCTGCCTCATCTCTTGAGACCTCCAGGATTTCGGCTATATCTTCGGCACCGAGCCCGGAGCGCTCAAGCCGGTCCACGTGCCTGTACTTGCCCGATACATCGGCCCGCCTTTCCCGCACGTTTTCAAAACGCTCGGAAATTCTGCGCTTTAAAAGGTCGCTATCCTTCCCTCGGTCTTCGAAAAGCGCGGGTTCAGGCCGGTTTTCAAGCTCCTCCAGCCTGGAGGCCATTTTATTCATGCGAATATGAACACGGCGCAATTTCCGGCGGCAGGAAACCCATACAAACAACAGCACCGCCAGCGCACAAAACGACAGAAAGCAGAGAATCGAAGCCAGAACAACCATAATACCCCCTGTACTCATTTCAGGCCTTTGCCTTATCCGCCCATTGCCGCCCTCAATTTTGCAAGGGCCTGGCTGTGAAGCTGGGAAATCCTGCCCTCTGAGAGCTCCAGGATGCCGGCTATCTCCTTCTGGGTAAATTCCTCGTAATAAAACAGGCTTACCACCAGCCTTTCTTTCTCTGAAAGCCTGTCTATCAGGCCGGCAATATGCTTCACGGTCTCCCTTCTGCCCATGGCCTCCTCCGGGCTGTCCTGGCCGGCATTTCCGAGCTGATCCATGAAGCTGGTACCTGACCTGTCAGAGGAATCATCCAGGACCTCGTTCAGGCTTACAATTCCCAGATGACCGATTTCATTTAGCATCTGCCGGTAGTCCTCGATATCCAGATCCATGGAATCTGCTATCTCCTCCTCGTCGGGCTCCCTTCCAAGCTTTTGTTCCAGATGCTTTACCTCCTTTAGCACCCGGTTGTGCTTGTCCCGCATGGAACGGGAAAACCAATCCATCTTTCGGAGTTCATCGCGCACTGCCCCTCTTATCCGCGGCTCTGCAAAGGTCTTAAACATTACCCCCCTGGAGGGATCAAACCGGGTGGCAGCTTCCATGAGGCCATGCATGGCAGCGCTTTTTAATTCGTCAACCGAGACAGAGGCCGGTATCTGGGGCCTCATCCTGTATACCACGAATTCGGCCAGATCCATATGCTGCCTTACCAGATCATCCCTTTGGTTGTATGCTTCTGCATGGTACATAATATTTTCACCCCCCCCCTTTAACGGGCCTCGCTAAAAGACAGAAGCCTTTTCCAGAAAAACTGCTGGGCTCCTTTCGGCTCCTGTTTGTTTGTATAAAAATCAATGCTGTTCAGGATTTCTTCAAACGCCCGGCTTGCAGTTGATTCCGGGTAGAGCTCCACCAGCGCGGTCTGCTTTCTCACAGAATCTGTAAAACGTCTGTCCAGCGGCACCGAACCCATGAAATCAATAGAAATATTTATAAAGCGGTTGCTGACCAGGGTCAGCTTGTGATAAACATCTAAGGCCTCGTTTTCCGAGGTCACACAATTTACTATGAGCTTAAACCGCTTTTCACTGTACTTGGTGAATAAAAGTTTCATCAGAGCGTAGACATCTGATATGGAAGTGGGTTCCGGGGTGGCCACGACCAGGATCTCCTGGGCGGCCACGTTAAAATAGGTGACGTTTTCAGAGATTCCCGCCTCAGTATCTATGAGCACCACGTCAAACATGCCGTGAAGGGTTTCAAGGCCCTCCATCAGGCTTATTTTCTCCGCGGCCTCCAGTCTGGTGTAGTCCTGAACCCCGGAGCCCGCCGGAAGTATCATAATCCCCTCGGATGCCGGTACCAGTATGTCGCCCAGCTCCAAGCGGCCGGAGAAAAAATGGTTCAGGTTGTACCTGGGGCTCAGCCCGAAATAGATATCTATATTGGCCAGGCCCAGGTCTGCGTCTATTACCAGGACCCGGTAGCCCTGCCTGGCCAGCAGAACGGCCAGGTTTGCCACGCACACTGTTTTGCCCACCCCGCCCTTTCCGCTGGTCACGGACATAACTTTTGCGGCGGAAGCCGGCCTGTCGTCAATGGCGCAGCCCGCAGTATTTGCCTTGCGGCTTAGCTCGCGCAGGCCTCCTGCCTGGTCCCTGCCTTTGTAATGTTCCATCCTGCAACCACCTCTTCCGGGTTAAGAATCATGCGGGAAATTCCGCCGGGATCCGGGGTTATCAGGTCCTCGGGGACCTTCTGCCCGTTTGTCAAAAAGCTTAAAGGGCATTCGGCCCGCAGCCCCGCTCCCAGGATCTGGCCAAGCACATCGCATTCATCCAGCTTGGTCATAACCAGGCCGTGTATGCCGAGATGCGAAAACCGGTCTATTGCCGTGTATAACCCCTGCTCTCCGGTGGCCGCCGAGAGCACCAGGTGATTTTCCACGCCCAGCTCCGGGGCCAGGAATCCGGCAAGCTCCTGTATGCGCATTTCGTCTTTCGGGCTTCTTCCGGCGGTATCCACCAGCACCAGGTCCCTGTCACGGAGCCTTCTGAAAATATCTGCCAGCCCGCCCGGTGTTCTTGCCGTTTCAACAGGGATGTTCATTATCTCGCCGTAGATCTTTAACTGCTCTGCTGCTGCTATCCGGTAATTATCAATGGTGACAAGAGCCGCGCTTTTTCCGGTGCTAAACATAAAATTTGCCGCCACCTTGGCAATGGTCGTGGTCTTGCCCACACCGGTGGGCCCGATAAACACAGCCCGCTTCTGTCCCTGCCAGGTTCCGTCCATGAAATCTTTGATCCTGATGCTTCCGGAGATAAAATCCTTCATCATTCTGCCGGCATCAGGCGCATCTCCCCCTGCAGAACCTGCTCTTGTCCCTGTAAAATACTCGGTGATAAGCCCCTGGACTTCCGGACTTATCCCAAGGCCTGAGAAGACGGAACCGGTTCCATGAAAATCAACACCCGCGTTACCGCCGGTTTTCATCCTGGAAAGTTCCCTGGAAAAATACTGCACCGAGCGCCTCATCTCTTTTAACTCTTCTCTTAGGCCGCCGCGTGTTTCACTTTCACTCCCCGTGGTTGAGGGGACAAATGAGGACTGGCCGCTGTTTTCCAGGTAAGACTGAAACGACCCCGGCTGCCTGTATGCCCGGGGGGCGTCGGCCTCGGCCATACCGTTGTCCACTGCGGCGGTAACCTCTATGACACCGCTTTTTCCCCGTCCTTGTTTTTCCCTGGTGCGGCTCGACAGGATCAGGGCATCAGGGCCCAGGGCCTGCTTGACCTTTTCCAGGGCAGAGCGCATGTCTTGTGCCTCAAAAACCTTAACCTGCATTTAGCCTCACCGTTCCCAGAGATTGAATTTTGACCTGTGGAGCCACCTCGTTATGAGAAATCACTGTTAAGTCAGGAAAATATCTTTCAGTCAATTTTCTGACATGAAGCCGGATATGGGGCGGACACAGAAGTACCGGGCTGGCGCCGCCCCTGAACTTTTCAAGGTATTTGCCTATGCCTTCGAGTATTGACTTTGCCTTTTTAGGCTCTATCGCCAGAACGCTGCCATGCCCGCCTGACTGCACAGAGCTCTGGATGGTTTCTTCAACCTCTTGGTCCAGGGTTATTATGGGTATGGTGTCGCTGTCTCCTGCAATCGAGGAACTGATCTGCCTTGCCAGGGCCTGGCGCACGTATTCGGTAAGCAGGTCAGCATCCTGGACCTGCGGGGCATAATCCGCCATAGTCTCAAGGATGGTTCTTAAGTCCCTTATGGACACCTTTTCGCAAAGCAGGTTCTGCAGCACTTTAAGCACGCCTCCCAGGCTCATGAGATTTGGTATTAGTTCATCAACCAGTTTCGGATAACTTCTTGCCACATTATCAAGCAAGTTCTGTGCCTCTTGTCTGCCCAGAAGCTCATGAGCATGTCTTTTCACCATTTCGCTTATGTGGGTGGCCATCACCGTGTTGCAGTCCACCACCGTGTATCCGGCCATCTGGGCCCTTTCCTTCTTATCCTCTGATATCCAGACCGCGGGCAGCCCGAATGCGGGCTCGGAGGTTGAAATCCCGCTAACCTTCTCGGTTACATTGCCCGAATCCATGGCCATGTAATGGCCGGGGGCCACTTCTCCGGAGGCTACGGGCACCCCTTTTAACAGGAGCCGGTACTCGTTGGGCTTGAGTTGAAGGTTGTCCTTTATGTGCACCGGAGGCATGATAAAACCCATGCTAAGGGCGAACTGCCTTCTGATTGACCTTATGCGGTTTAAAAGCTCCCCGTCCTGGGAGGAGTCCACGAACCTTATCAGGCCGTAGCCGACTTCTAATTCCAGCAGATCCACGGACAAAAGCTGCTCGTAATCCTCGTCTTTTTCTGCTCCGGAGACTTCCGGCTCCAGGGCCTTTTCCTTGGCAGCGATTTCGGCATCCTTCTGCCTGCCCACGAAAAAGGCTGTGATAAAAACCAGCAATGCAAGCACCATGAAGGGAATAAAGGGAAGTCCCGGGATAAGTGCGAAGCCTGTCAAAATTCCGCCTACCACCCATATGGCCCGGACGTTTAAGCTGAACTGGGTTTTGATCTGGCTTCCAAAATCCCCCAGCCCCCCGCTTCTGGAGACCAGTATGCCGGCTCCGGTGGAAATGACCAGGGCAGGTATCTGGCTTACCAGCCCGTCTCCTATGGTCAGAGTGGTATAGTTGCGTGCGGCTTCTGCCATGGGCATGCCATTCTGGAACACACCTATCACAAAGCCAGCGCATATGTTTATCAGGGTTATTACTATGCCCGCGATTGCATCGCCGCGAACGAATTTGCTGGCCCCGTCCATGGCACCGAAAAAATCTGCCTCCCTGGTTATGTTATCGCGCCTTTCGCGTGCCTGCTGCTCGTTTATGAGGCCGGCGTTTAAATCCGCGTCTATGGCCATCTGTTTACCGGGCATCGCATCCAGGGTAAAGCGGGCCGAAACCTCGGCCACCCTGCCCGCGCCCTTGGTAATGACTACGAAGTTGATCACCACCAGGATCAAAAAGACCACGATTCCCACCACGTAATTGCCCCCTACCACGAACTGACCGAAAGACTGGATCACCTTGCCGGCTGCAAATTCTCCGACATCCCCCCGAAGCAGGATAAGGCGGGTGGAGGCCACGTTTAAAGACAGTCTGAAAAGGGTGGTGACCAGCAGCACCGTGGGAAATATGGAGAATTCAAGAGATCTTTGTACATACAGGGTTATTATAAGGATCATCAGGGCTACGGTGATGTTAAGCGACAGGAAAAGGTCCAGCAGAAACGGGGGCATGGGAATAATCATTACCAGCAGTATCATCACCAGTCCCAGCGACACCATAACGTCGCTTCTAAGAAAAATCCGGTCCCACCTCTGGTTTTTTAATTCGCCTATCATCTGTTTTCTCCGCGATTTAAGCTGTATACATAGGCAAGGATTTCTGCCACTGCCTTAAACATATGTTCCGGGATAGTCTCTCCAATTTCAACTTCATACAAAGTCCGTGCCACAACCGGATTTTCCACCAGAACGACTCCGTTTTCCTTTCCTACATCCTTTATCTTCTGGGCCAGATAGCCTGTGCCCTTGGCAGTGACCACCGGCGCCTCCATTTCATCGCGCCTGTAGCGCAGGGCCACCGCGTAATGGGTGGGGTTGGTTATGATGACGTCGGACTTGGGCACATCGGCCATCATGCGCTGTCTTGCCATTTCTCTCTGAATGGAGCGCACCCTCTGCTTTACCAGGGGATCGCCCTCGGTTTCCTTGAGCTCCTGCTTGGCCTCCTGCTTGGTCATTTTCATCTTTTTCTCCATTTCCCAGCGGGAAAAGGCATAATCTGCCGCGGCAATGAACGCGAGAAGAACGCAGACCTTGATAAGAATCGCAAACATGACCTCGGCCATGAATGCAATTGCCGCGCCCAGCTCTGTCCCGCCCAGACCCAAAAACTCCTCAAACCGGCCCCACAGGGTCCAGTAGGCCACCACGCCCACCAAGAAAATCTTTCCGAATGACTTTAATGCTTCAAACGCAGAGCGTTTTGAAATCATCTTACCCAGCCCCTTAATGGGGTCTAGCTTGTTTATATCCGGCTGGAGGGGTTTTGCGGTAAACAGCATGCCCACCTGAAGAAACCCCGCCAAAAAGCCTATCACCAATCCCGTAAGTATGACTGGCCACAGGATGCCTGCTGCCTTCTGAAGTATAAAAATCAGCATATGGCGTGCAGAAAGGGAGGTAATGGTGAATTCCGAGCAGGTTCTCCAGAAAAAAGCCAGAAAAGACTTCAGATCGACCCAGAAATAGGGGGCGTAAAACGACCACAGGATAAGCATCCCGGTAAGAAGCAGAACGGTGTTTACCTCCCGGCTCTGGGCCACCTGCCCCTTTTCCCGGAACTCGCGCCTTCGTTTCTCAGTAGGCTCCTCTGTTTTTTCTTCCTGCTGCTCGTCTGCCATTTGACCTCACCCTTACACCAGTCTCAGGATCCGCAGAAGGCGGTCCTGGATCTCGAAAAACTCATATTCCAGCATCAACATGATCATTTCCAGGCTCAGGCCAAGAATTATAAGGGCAAGGGAAATATTTATGGGAAAGGAAAGAAGAAACACCTGGAGCTGGGAAAAGACCCTTGACATTATTCCCAGGATAAACATGGATACTATCAGGGCCATCATCACGGGGGCCACCAACTGGACTCCAAGCACGAACATCTGCCCGGTAAGCTCCATTAAAAAAGGGATCGCCCCTCCCGAAAAATCAAGGTTGCCCGGCGGCAGTATGTCATAAGAGCGGACCATGACGCGCAACACCGTGTGATGGGCATTTAGGGCCAGAAACACCAGGATGGCAAAAACGTTCTGGAACTGGGCAAGAAGGGGCATCTGTTCCTGGTTCTGGGGGTCGAGGATGTTGGCTGCTGCAAAACCCATCTGATATCCCACCACTGTTCCCCCGAGCTGGACCGCAAAAAAGATCAGCTGGATTACAAACCCCAGAAGAAGGCCAAGGAGCGCCTCCTGGACAACTATGAATCCCAGGCCGGCAGGGGTCATTTGGCCCGGGTCAACAGGGATGTCAAGGACCGGATAAAGAAGAACCGAAAACCCTGCAGCCAGACCCAGGCGCATGCGCATGGAGGCCTGCGATGCCGTAAACACCGGAAGTGCCGCCACCACGGCAGCCATGCGGGCCAGGACAATAAGAAAAACGTACCATTGCTCTATTGAAAAAAGTTCAATTTCCAACGATCATGTTTCCGAAAACGTCATGGGCAAACCCCAGAACGATATTCAAAATCCAGGGCGCCGCAATTACCAGGGCCACCAGCACGGCCACAATTTTGGGCGCAAAGGTCATGGTCTGCTCGTTTATCTGGGTGGCTGCCTGAAAGATGCTTACTATCAATCCCACCGCCAGACCTGCCCCCATCATGGGCGCGGCGCTTAAAAGCACCGCGCCCACCGCACGCCTTATAATCTCAACCACCATCTCTTCGGTCATGTCCCATCCTCTTGCGGGTTTGTTAAATTTAGTAAAATCCCTGCATCAAAGATCCGGCTATTAGGTTCCAGCCGTCGACCAGCACAAAAAGCAGGACCTTAAAGGGCAGGGAAATAATAATGGGCGGCAGCATGAGCATGCCCATGGTCATGAGAACAGAGGCTGTTATCATGTCAATGACCAGGAAGGGCACAAAAATCATGAAGCCTATCTGGAAGGCTTTTTTCAGCTCAGAGAGCATAAAGGCCGGGATCAGAGTAAGTGTCGAAATATCGTCACGGGTTTCAGGCTCTTCATCGCCTGACACCTCGGTCATTAGCTTTAAATCAGCTTCCCGTACCTGGCCGAACATAAACTCGCGCACAGGGGCGGCAGCCGTTTCCAGGGCCTTGCTGCCGCCGATTTCCTCCTGCAGGTAAGGCTGCAGTGCAGTGTCGTTTATCTGGATGAAAACAGGAGACATGACAAAAAAAGTCAAAAACATGGCAAGCCCGATTATTATCTGGTTGGGCGGCATCTGCTGGGTTCCCATGGCCTGGCGCAGAAAGGAGAGCACCACCACTATCCTTATAAAAGAGGTGGTCATGAGTAAAATCGCAGGCGCCATGCTAAGCACAGTCAAAAGCACCAGGATCTGGATTATCGTGGAGGCCTGCCCCGATCCTGCGTCTTCACCCAGGTTCACGCTCAGGCCGGCACCTTCCTGGGCTGCTGCCGAATCCACTACCGCTGCCGCCATCAGCGCCGCGGCAGCCACTATAAGCAGTATTTTAAAGCCCCTCATGTCGTCTCCCAGACACTTGCCTGCAGCTCTTTTTCAAAATCCAGGGACCCGAAACGCTCCAGCACGTTTACCCGGTCTCCGCCCAGGCCCAGCAGCAGCCGCCTTCCCTCCACCTCGACCAGGCACAAGGACTTGCGCCCGCCCAGGGGCCTGGTTTCGATAATCTTGATGCTTCCTGCATGCCGCCTTTCCAGGAACCTGAAGCCCTTTTTGTTTAAAACGTGGAGAAGCAGCATCAGACCGATTACCACCGCCATTGCCCCAAACAGCTTTATCCCTGAGCTGAAAAGATCCGGGGCCTCGGGCTGGGCCGCCCATACAGTTTGCGGTATTATCAAAAGAAGTAAAAACAGCAGCCTGGACATGGTCTGTTACCCCAGTTTTTCGATACGCTCGGACGGGCTGACCACGTCTATGAGTCGCAGCCCGAATTTTTCGTTCACCACCACAGCCTCGCCCCTGGCGATGAGCCTGGAATTGACATACAGGTCCAGGGGCTCGTCAGCCATCTTGTCAAGCTCTATAACCCCTCCCTCCTTCATCTGAATAAAATCCTTTACCAGCATCCTGGTCCTTCCCACTTCCACTGAAACCTGCAGGGGCACGTCCAAAAGAAGGTCTATTCCCTTGGACTCACCATCGTCTCCGTTACCACCGCCCTGTTTCTGAGTAGCTGTTTCCTCTTTGCCTTCATCAGCCGCCTTGCCGTTTGGGTCTGTACCGGAGGTGTGTTTCTGATTGTTGTTTTTTTTGCCCTCTGCCATGACTATTCTCCTTTATTCTGCTTTTTTACTATCCGGACTACCTTTTTGCCGTTCTTCACCCCAGGCCGGGCTGAAAACTTGGGTTTTTGCCCGGCAAGAACCTTCACGGGCGCGGCATCGTCATAATCAATGCTTATAACGTCGCCTTTTCGCAGGCCCAGGATCTCCTGCACGGTTAAAAACGCCTCTCCCCATACCGCGGAAACCTGCATTTCCATGTCTTTTATCTCCTTTTCCAGGTGCCTGCTCCAGTTGGGAGCCTGCTTTTCCTCCAGGAGCTGAAGTCCTTCATTCCTTAACTTCTCCTTGAAGGGCTCCAGGGAGAAATAGGGAATTATCATGTGGATGTTTCCCTGCAGCGCACCCATCTGCACAGAAAATCCTACCTGGATCACCTCAGTTTCAGGAGCCAGAATACTTATCAGCCTGGAGTTTGTCTCCACGCGAACAATGCTGGTACCCAGCTCTTCAAGGGGAGAAAAAGCGCGGTTGAAAACCCTGCATCCCTCCGACATAAGGGAACGAAGAAGGTTTGCCTCTATGGCGCTTACCTCCCGATCAAACACCTTGTATTCATTGGCCCCGGGCATGCCCAGCATCACCTCCACCATCCCGAAGCACAGGCTTTTATCAAAGACCAGAAGACCGTTTCCCTTAAGAGGTTCCAGGGAGACCACCCCCAGCAGGCCAGCCTTTTCCTGCTCAACTATCACGTCCTCGAAAAACCTGGAGACCACTTCTCCCCTGGAAACTGTCACCCCCTGCTGGAGGCTGTTGGAAAGAGCAATGGAGTAATAGCGGGCAAAGGAGTTGAAAATTATGTCCAGATTGGCTATCCGCCACCTGCTGTAGTTCTGTCCGCGGATAAGGTCAATGCTTAAGACCCGTTTACCGCCTCCTGAGACCGATCCCGCAGGAGGCCTGCCGCCTGTATCGAGCTCCGTATCAATCTGGCCCTCTTCGAAAGCCGACAGAAGCTCGTCTATTTCTTCCTGATTTAAAATTCGTTCCACGGCTTTCCCCTGTTATTGCTACTGCACTACAAAGTCGGTGAAATACAGCTCCGCGATCTGCTCTTCTCCGGCAACCTCACGGAGTCGGGCCAAAAGATCGGCCTTTAACTGTTTTTTGCCCTGGATGTCCTTTATGTCATCATATTTCCTGTTGCCAACCAGCAGCAAAACCGCATCCCTTATCTGGGGAATCCTTTTTTGGAGCTCGCTGCTGCTTTCCTTGCTCTGGGCCTCCAGGGTAACCCCCATTTTCAAAAATCTGGTGGAGTCCTTGTGGGTAATGTTGACCACAAAGTCCTCCATTTCCAGCAATGGCCCGAGTTCCTTTTTTTTCTCCGGAGAATTCACCTGCCCGGGCTCAGATAAACCCGAGGCAATATTTCCGCCAAAGAAATAATAACCCGCCCCCCCCGCGGCAAACAGCAGAACGAGGGCGAGCAGTAGCAATAGAAAAACTTTGATTTTGGACTTGGGCTGTTTTTCCCGGTCTTCTTTTTCCTTTACTTCCTTTGCCATTTGGGCGGCTCCTTGTTGTTACAAAATCTATTGTCTTTAGGTTTTTCCGTTAAAACGGAAGCTGCTCGCTTGAATCCACCAGGTATGGCAGGGCCTCCCTGTAATCCCCGCCTGCCTCCAGAACAAATTCCACCCTGCGGTTCATTGCCCGGTTTTCCGCCGAGTCATTGGGGACCAGGGGCTGATGGTCTCCGTAGCCGACTGCGGAAAGCCGGTCCAGGGACAAAAGCTCTTCTTCGGCAAAAAACCTGAGAACTGATATAGCCCGGTCCACAGACAGGTCCCAGTTGCTTCTCCGGGTACCGGCTATTGGCTGGTTGTCGCTGTGGCCCTCGATGCGCATGTTAAAGGGCAGGGGCGAGACCAGTTCGACCACCTTGCGCAGCACAGGCTCGGCTCTCTCCTTTAAACTGGTTGACCCTGAGTCAAACAGGATCTTTTCCTTGATTCTAAGCACTATGGCCCCCCGGTCCTTTACCAGCTCAACGTCTTCGTCGATCTCCAGTTTTTCCAGGTTCTGGACCAGCCTGCGATAAACGCTCTGAAGCATCTCATAAGGTATGGGATCTACTTCAGGTATAATCATGTCGGTTTTTTTCTCTTCAGGCGGCTCGTTTTGAAGGATACCGAAAGCACCCTGCAGGGAAACCACGGCTTTTTCGAACTTGACCCTGTCCATTTCCGCCATGGACAGCATTAAAACAAAAAAGGTCAGAAGCAGGGTTACCATGTCGCTGTAGGTCACCATCCATGAGGGGGCCGAAGGGCCACCGTTTTTTTCCCCCCTGCTGTTTCTTTTCGGCATCAGAAGTCTTCCCTATTTTTTCCTTTTCTTCTGGAACACGCTTTTTCTGTCCTTGGGCTGGAGATAGGCATGAAGCTTCTGTTCCATTATCCTGGGGTTCTCCCCGGCCAGAATGGAATTCATGCCCTCGACTATCAGCTCCTTTTTAAGGATCTCGTCCTGGGAGCGGGTTTTTAGCTTTCCTGACATGGGCAGAAAAACCACGTTTGCCATCAGGGAACCGTAAAAGGTGGTAAGCAGGGCAACCGCCATGGCCGGGCCTATGGTGTCCGGGTCATCCATGGTCTGCAGCATCTGCACCAGGCCGATCAGGGTTCCGACCATTCCTATGGCCGGGGCATAGGTTCCCAGGGAGGCGAAAATCTCGGCCCCGCTTTCGTGGCGCTCCCTTATGTAGTCGATTTCCCGGATCATCATGTGCTCCAGGGTTTCGGGCTCATGACCGTCTGCCGCCATCTGCAGGCCCTTTACCAGAAAGGGATCTTCTACCTGCTTTGCCATGTTCTGCAGGGACAGCAGCCCTTCTTTTCTTGCCTTGCCAGCAAACGCGGTGAGCTGCTCGATCAGCCGTAGAGGCGGATTTTCCTTATAAAAAAAGGTTTTCCTGGCAACAGAGAAGGCCCTTGTCACCTCGCCAAAAGGATAGTGCACAAGGAGCGCCCCCAGGGTTCCGCCTGATACAATCATTAAAGCCTGGGGGTCTATGAAAATAGCCAGGCTGCTGCCCGTCATGATCGCAGCCAGCATCAGCCCGAATGCTGCAAATATTCCCGCAAGTGTTGAAAAATCCATATCTGAAAGCTCCTTTTCGCCTCTTTAAAATGCAAGCTTCGTACCAACTGTACCTGCCAGCAAAAAGACTTCGGCCTGCCTGAAACAGCAATCTTTTTCGGCCCGGACAAAAAAGGCCGGTCATGACAGACCGGCCCGGGGAAAGACAAATTTTTGACCTGAAGTTATCTCTTGATGTTTATGACTTCCTGTAGCATCTCGTCGGTGGTGCTTATGGTCTTTGAACTGGCCTGAAACGATCTCTGGGTCTCGATCATCCTGGTAAATTCCTGGGCTATGTCCACTGTTGACTGCTCCAGAGAATTTGATGAAATCTCGCCCAGGCCGGACTCAGAGCCGGGTGTTCCTACGTCTGCAGGCCCTGACGAGTTAGTTGCCCGATAAAGATTGTTTCCGAGCCTTTCAAGGCCGTTTTCGTTTGCAAACTTGCCAAGGGCCAGGCGGGACAGATCCCTGGATGTTCCGTTGGAATAGGTGCCGGTTATAATGCCTTCTTCATTTACCGAGATATCGTTTAAATAACCTGACGAATATCCGTCAGCCTGCTGGGTTACCACCTTGGAGGCGGTGGAAAACTGGGTGACGTTCATCTCGTAGTCCAGCCCAAGTCCAGGGTCTGAGCCGTTGCTCCAGTCCAGGTTCCCGTCGGCAATCGTTATTCGCGGCCAGGAGGGATCGTCAGTATCCATTACAGTGCCGTCAGGAGCTTCGATTTCTTCCAGTTCGCCGCTGTTGTCAAACCCCAGCTCGCCGCTTGCCACCTCAACAATGGTTTCATCCGTATCAAAATCATTGCCAACGCTGTTGTCAATTTCCTCGTAGGGCACTGTCAAATGATATTGCCACCGGTTATCATCGGTCTTGTTGAAATACGAGGTTATCTGGTGGGTGTTGCCCAGGGAGTCGTATACTTCTGAGGTGGTGGAGAAATTAGAAGAATTTTCTGCGTCATCTATGTCCCAGGTACGCTCATCTGACTCGGAATTAAGGTTTGTTGTAAGAGCGACCTCGGATGAGGCCTCGCCCGGCACCGAGGATCGGGTGTTTATCTGTATGTCGCCTGTAAGATCTGCATATTCGCCATCCCTGCGGCTTTCGTATCCCTGGACTATTTGCCCCTCCGGGTTTACCAGGTATCCTTCATCGTTCAACCTGAACCCTCCTGCCCTTGTGTAGTTCTCACCCTCCTGGGCAGGGTCCCTGACGATGAAAAACCCCGAGCCCTCTATGGCAAGATCCAAGGCCGAACTGGAGTCCTCGATCGATCCCTGGCTAAATATATTGTCAACCGTGGAAAGATTCGCACCCCTGCCTATCTGGCTGGTGCCGCCCGAACCCGATACCGTGTCGGGTATAAGATCTGAAAACAAGGTTCTTCCCGCCTTGTAACCGGCTGTGTCTGAATTTGCCAGATTGTCGCCTATTACACTCATGGCGTTTGAAAAAGCCTGCATTCCTGAAATGCCGCTGTTCATTGCACCGCCCAAACCCATAACCTGTCCTCCTGTTATATTGTTTCTGTGTATTTAGATACAATGCCTGTATAATCATCTGCCCCTGAAACATCCGCTTTCCGACCCTATGTCGGATTATTGACCTTGACTATGTCTGAAAGCTCCAGTTTGCCATTGCCGGTCAGCAGGGTGCTGCCTGAGCCGGAAAAATCCGCCCCGGTTACCAGGGTTTCGGCCAGGGCCGAACCCTCTGTTTCCCTGCCATCTTTGTCTTTTCCCGCCGCTTCAAGGTAGTAAGTGCCCTCAGGCACGGGTTGGCCCTCGGAATCCGTGCCGTCCCAGGCAAGGAAATTATTGCCCTGCGGGGGCTCATTTACCAGAATGCTGTCAACTGTATTTCCGTTTCCGTCCTTTATTCTTATTTCCCCGCTTTCAGCAGTGTCCGGGAAACTGTACCCGATTTCCGCAGAATCGCCATTGAATTCCAGCGTATCGGTTTCAGCCAGAACGCTTCTGCCAATCAAGGAAAGCGAAGACATCCGGCCTATTTCATCTTTAATCCCTCCCAGGTCTTCAATGCCTTGGCTTATATTGTTCATCTGCTCCAGAGAGGAAAACTGGGCAAGCTGGCCGGTAAACTCCGTGGGATCACTGGGGTTTAAAGGATCCTGGTTTTTTAACTGGGCCACCAGAAGGCCCAGGAAATCGTCCTTTCCCAGTTCCTGTGAGGAGCCGGATGTTTTTGCCTTCCCGCTTTGCTGTGATCCGAACTGGTGAAGTGCTTCTATTGAATTCATATCCATTTCCTCCGTTTTATACCCTCAGGCTGAGCCCGCGGCCGTCAACACCGGCACCTGGGGCGGGCTGCCTATCAGCCGCCTTGTCATTTAAGCTCTCTTCTTCCGAAGGGTTTTCAGGACTTCCCTTCCGGGCCGCCCCCCAGCCCCCTTCTTCAAACCCGCCGTCTCGGCCGTCCTGCCCTGAATCAAACCCCACCTGGAGATCTGAGACATCTATGCCCTGCTGGACAAGCGATTGCTGCAAAACAGGCAGGTTTCTTTCCAGAATTCCGGCCACCTGCTGATTCTGGGCGTGGAGCTGCACATTTAAGCTTCCGTGATCAGAATTTATTTTTACCTTTATACTCCCCAGGTCAGGAGGGTGCATGTTTATTGTCATGTTTCTGGAGCCCTGCTTTATGCCGGAGTCAAGCCTTACTGAAACCTGACTTACAATACGGCTTTCCGCGGTCCGCAGCCTGCTTTCAAAGAAGTCCGGGGCCGTACGCGCTTTTGCCGGTCCTGCAGGATCTGCAGATTTTTCCGTTATGTTTTTCCCCTCTGCAGACCGGTCCATAGTATCAAGCAGGGAATTTCTGTATTTATCCGAAAACGAAGATTTTTCCGGCCTGTTTTCAGCCTGCAGAGATGCCGCAGCATTATCAGCAGACCTGCGACCTGCTGCCTGAATATTTTTCATCTCTTTTTCCAGGGCCTTTTCCAGCATGGCATCTTTTTCTTTACCTCCGGATTTTTCAGGCCTGTGCAAACCCTTTTCAAAATCCTGCAGAACAGATTCAGTATCGCGAAAAACCGGCCTTGCAGTCTCCGGGGTTTTAACGGTTGTCTTTTTCCCGAAACCGGAGTCATTTACGGTCTGCAGGCGAGAAAGCAGTTCTTCGACTGCCGCGGATCTTTTTACGGGATGGCCCTCTCCGGCCTTACCAGTTGGGGCCTGCCCCCCTATGCCGCTGCTTTTGCCTTCTGGATTGCGGACCACGGCCTGCATCAGGATACTTAGCGCCTGCCTTCCTTCCCGGGTGTTTAACAAGGTTCGTCCATTCTCCCCGGAATTGCTTTCTTTTAAACCGGCATTCTTTAATTCCGCAGCTCCCGGGGTTTGATCAGGTGCCTTTTTCCCGGAACCGGAATCATATGTGCTTTGCAGGCGGCAAAGCAGTTCCTCGACTGCTGCGCTGGTCTTTTCGTGATGCATGTTGCCTTCGCCGGAACCTGCTGATGTCTTTCCCTCTGTGCCGAGGGCTGCAGCCTGCATCTGGAGAAGCTGTTCAATGCCGCGCAGCACTGACCCGGAAATTCCGTGCTGTTCGGCATCCGATTCCTGCAGGGCTGCAAGGAGGCCGGCAAGCCGGTCTTCGGCTTCCGCGTCTGCAAAAAGCATCTTCGGATCGGCCTCCCGGCTGATCCGGACGCCTTTTTGCCCCGTATTTGCTTTTGCGGTCTGAACCAGGAGGTTTAAAAAATCCGCCTTTGCCGGGTTGCCGCCGCCTGAAGCCGATAGGCCGGAATTTGCACTGCCCGGACGTTGGGCCGACATTTCCCCGCCAAATCCCTCTGCCTGATTTAAAAACCCCGGGGCTGCAAAAATCATTGTCTTAACCTTCCCATTTCAGTGCTGTATTCCACTGCCACGCTCTGCTCCATATTATCGAGAATCTCGCCGGCATACTTGTCCCGCATCATGGACAAAACAGAGACGGCAAGATCCTTTTCCATCTCGGCAAGACTGCGGGCCGCGCCCCCGGGATCACGTTTCTGATAAATCCGGCTTAACTTCTTTGCCCTTTCTTCTTCTGCCATCTCTTTTTTATCCAGCATCTGTTTTACTTCCCGTCTTAGCTCCTTTAACCGCTCAAGCTTCTCATCGACCTCTTCTTCCAGATTCTTTAGTTCATTTTCCCGCCTGGATAGCTCCTCCTGCTTTTCCGCGAATCTGGAACGCTGCTTTTCCAGCCTGGAAAGCATCCTTCTTGCCTCCACGCCTATGTCTTCGCAGTCAAATAAAACTTCCGGTAAAACATCCGGTTTTTCTGCGGATGCACCTCCTGGCAAAAGAAAAACCAATGCCGCAAAAACCGTCACAAACAGAACAAATCCCTTCCTTATGCCGGTTTTCATCCTCTCCCTCCGAATCCGGTTACAGTCACTTCATCGAGAAACACGTTTTCCATGTGCTTCTGCTTTTTTTCGCGCTCCTGCTCACTTTTTTCCTTTAAAAGCTCCAGGGCTCGCTTTTTCTGGCGGGCCTTTACCAGTTCCCGCCTTTTTTCCTCCACGTCTTTTTCCGCACTTGCCAGCCTGTCTTCAAGTTCGCGCATATTCCGGTTTCTGGCGCGGATAAACTCCTCGTGGAGCATAAATTCGACTGCCGGGACCTTTTTTTTCTCAGCCTTTTCAAGTTCGCAGCGCAGTTCAAGTATTTCCTGTTCGGTCTGCTCTATGGTCCCGGCAATCCGGGTGAAGTCTTCCATACTTGCGGCCAGCATTTCATGGGCCCTGTCAGCCTGTCTCTTTCTGTAGTCAAGCAATGCCTGAAGCCTGAAGGTCTTCATTTGTCCCCCTGTTCAAACAGTTTTTTCATCTCGGTCACGGTCTGCTTCAGGCCGGCCTGTTCAACTATATCCTGACGCAGAAAAGCATTTACGGAATCTATATATTTAAGGGCATTGTCTATTTTGGGGTTGGTGCCGTGCTGGTATGCCCCGATGTTTATAAGGTCCTCGTTTTCGGAATAAACAGCCAGCACTTCCCTTATGCGCCCGGCTAATTCAGCATGTTTTTTATCAGCCATCTTCTGCATTACCCTGGAGGTGGAATGGAGTATATCGATTGCCGGGTAATGATTTCTTGCAGCCAGTTCGCGGGAAAGTACAATGTGGCCGTCAAGGATGGAGCGCACCGAGTCGGCAACGGGTTCGTTCATGTCATCTCCTTCCACAAGCACTGTAAAAAGCCCGGTAATGCTGCCCATGCCCGAAAAGCTGCCCGCCCTTTCCAGCAGCTTGGGCAGCCTGGAAAACACTGAAGGGGTATAGCCCTTTGTGGTGGGAGGCTCTCCGACCGCCAGGCCGATTTCGCGCATGGCCATGGCAAACCTGGTGACAGAATCCATTAAAAGCAGCACGTGTTTTCCCTGTGAACAGAAATATTCAGCTATCGCCATGGCCATAAACGCTCCCCTCATTCTTAAAAGCGGAGACTGATCGGAGGTAGCTGTCACCACCACAGAGCGCGAAAGCCCACTTTGCCCGAGATCCTCTTCTATGAACTCCCTTACCTCCCTTCCCCTTTCTCCTATGAGCGCGATAACATTTACATCCGCCCGGGTGTTTCTGGCCATCATTCCCAGAAGCACGCTTTTACCTACCCCTGATCCCGCCATGATTCCCATTCTCTGGCCCGCCCCGCAGGTAAGAAGCCCGTTTATAGAGCGTACTCCAAGATCCAGAGGTTCTGATATGCGGCTTCTTTCCATGGGGCTGGGAGGAAGCTGATAGATGGAGCGCTTTTCGGCAAATTCCACCAGACCTTTTCCGTCCACCGGAATTGCCATGGCATCGACCACCCTGCCCAGAAGGCCGGGCCCGGCTTCCACGTGGGCGCTTGCGTCATGGACCCTTATGAGGCTTCCCACCCCGAGTCCGTGGATCTCTCCCAGGGGCATAAGCAGCGCCGAACTATCCCTGAATCCCACCACCTCCGCCCATACAGATCTGCCCCCGTTCAGGGGGATAATTTCGCACAGAGATCCTATGGTGGATTGGGGGCAGAACCCCTCGATCACCATGCCCACTATTCTGGTGACCTTGCCGCGTACCCGGAGGGGGTTTAGCCGGTTTAAGGATTCGATTGCCTGCTGCATGTCTAATTTATCGCTTCCTGAAGGTGTTCGCTGATCTCGTGGAGCTGGGACTCTATGGTTGCATCCACGTCCCCGGCCCTGGATTCGGCAATACAGCCGCCCCTGGATATGTTTTCATCAGACAGGAAGTAAATGTTTCTCAGCCCCTTCATGGAGGCAAGAAACATGGGCTCGTGTGCCTTTACAGTTTCCAGGTCGGAAGGATTGACCTTTATGTAGTATTCCTCGTCCTCCACGGCAGACTCCAGAGCCCGGTTCACTGTTTTTACAATCATGTCCCGTTTTTCGTCCGCCTCCTCATCTATTACGCGCCTGGCAACAGCCATGGCAAGCCTCACCATGTCCTGGCTGCTTTTCTCCATAAGCGAGCGCCGCAAACGGCTTATCTGCTCAAGGGCATCGCCTAAGGCGGCGGCGGCTGAATGAAGCTCCTGCTCAACCTCGGCTCTTCCGTCCGCCTTCCCGGCCGTGTAGGCCTCCTGCCGTATGGCCTCTATATCTGCCGGAGGTTGCCTTGCGGATTCCGAGGTGTTGCTTTGAAAAACCCCGGGCCCGCCGTCTTCTATTTCCTTTTCGCGGCTTGGGGCTTGCCCGTCTGCGAAAACCAGAAACGAACCCTCCTCCTGGCCGCCCGCCTCATCGAGTTCTGCAAAACGGAGAATTCTTGCCTCAATGCCGCTTTCTGCCTGAAATATCCTGCTAGACAAGTATTTCCTGTCCTTTCCCTGGCATCACCAGTTGTCCTTCTTCTTCCAGGCGCAGTGCGATCTTTACGATGCTCTGCTGGGCCTTTTCCACATCCGAGAGCCTCACCGGACCCATGGCCTCCAGGTCTTCGGCCACAATTTCGGCGGCCCGCTCGCTTATATTCTCATAGATTTTTTCCCTGATTGCTTCGGGTGCTGTCTTAAGCGCCATAGTAAGGGTATCATTTTGAACCTCGCGCAGGATCTTCTGCATGCCCCTGCTGTCTATGGTCTGAAGGTCCTCGAAGGTAACCAGGGAATTTCGTATGATTTCCGCAGTCTCTGCATCCACGTCCTCGATGCCGGTCAGAATCTCTTGTTCCATGGTCTTTTCCATCCGGGTCAATATTTCGACAACCTTGTCAATCCCACCGACATGATGCTGGTCTTTTTTTACGAATCCCCCTATCTCCCTTTGCAGGGCCTCTTCTATCTGCTGGATCACCTCAGGGGAAACCTTTTCTATCCTGGAAACCCTGTAGACCACGTCTGATCTCAATTGCTCGGGAAGAAACCCGAGGATGTTGCTAGTGTGCTCAGCCTTCTGAGTAGAAAGAATAAGGGCCACGGTCTGGGGATGTTCGTTTTTGAGCAGGTCTGCCACCATGCGCGGCTCCATCATGGAGATAGTCTCCAGGGGTTTCCCGTCAAATTCAGAGTTAAGGTCTTCTAGCAGCGATTCCACGCGCTTGGGATCACCGGCAGAAGAAATGGCCCTGTTTATGAACTCGCTTCCGTCCACAAACAGGCCCGCGTAATCCATCTGGGTTTTTCTGAAGTGTTCGACCACCTGTTTTGCAAGATCCGCCGGAATATGGTCCACTGACTTCATGTAGCTGCTTATCCACCTGACCTCCTCGTCCTTTAACTCCTTGAACACTTCGGCAGTGGTCTCCTCTCCGAGGCACAAAAGAAGATAAGCAGCCTTTTCAGCTCCCGTCATCCTGGAAATATCTTTTTTCATTCAGCTCATCCCTCCTTTAGCCAGGCCTTGACCACCTGGGCCGGCGTAACCGAGTAATGATCCAGCTCCCTTCTAAGTTTTGCCGGAGCGTCATGCTCGCCGCCTTCGGCGCCTGACTCATCTGCAATCTCCGGGTACCATCTGTCCCGGCCCCTGCCAACTTCACCCCGCAGGGTTTTGACCATTGGGCGTATCAGCGCAAGATAGACAAGCAGCGCAAATATGGCCAGCACAATGTATTTGGCGTACGGAAGATATTCATAAAGAGCAGGCCCGGTCTCTGCAGGAGCCTGCTCCATGGATTCCTTTTCAAACGGCATGGATACAACCTCCACCCGGTCGCCCCTTTCGGAATTGAGCCCTATGGCGCTTGTCACCATTGTTCTTATGGATTCAAGCTTTTCCTGGGGAACCGAAACATATCCGCCTTCTCCCTCGTTTGCTTCCGGGTCATAGCTGTCTGCCACCATTACTGCGGCAGATATGTTTTCCACATCTCCTGCAGGCCGCTGGGTCTGCTTTACAGTTCTGTTTATTTCATAATTTACTATTTCCGATGTTCTGGCCTCGGAATCCCTTCCACCGGCGTCTGTTTCTTCTCCCTGATCCAGATTGGCTTCAGTGCCGGGCACTCCTCCTGTCTGTGCTCTTGTCGAGCTGCTTTCGGTGATTTCCTCGCTTCTGGGAACCAGGCTGTCTGGATCATATTCTTCTGTGGTGATGTCCTGGCTTGTAAAATCGATGTCAGTGGTGATTCTTACCACCGAGTTGCCGCGGCCCAGCGAGCTGTCCAGAAGCGACTGGACCCTGTCTTCCAGGCGGCCTTCCAGGGTGTTTTTAAACTTGAGCTTGTCAGGAAGCATCGCACTGCCAGGATCCTGGCCGGCATTTTGGCTCAGGGTTCTGCCCTGGGTGTCAATTACGGTTACCTGGTTTTTGTCCAGGCCTTCAATGGCTCCTGCAACCATGTGGGAAATCGCCGTGGTGTGAGATGAGCCAAGGCTCGCTCCGCCTGCCAGGTCCACGACCACCGAGGCCTTGGCAGGCTCCCGGCTTTCCTGAAGAAGCCGGTCCTCCGGTAGTACCAGGTGGACCCTGGCGGATTTCACCTGATCCATGGATGCTATGGTCCTTGCCAGCTCGCCCTGCATGGCCCGCTGGAAATTTACTTTCTGGGTAAACTTGGTCTGGCCGAAGTTCTGCTCGTCGAAAACTTCAAACCCCATCCCCCCCTGCTTGGGAAGTCCCTCTCCGGCCATATCAAGGCGAAGCTGGTGGACTTTATCCGCAGGCACGTAAATGGAGCGGCCGTTGCTTTCAAGCTCATAAGGTACACCCTGCTCCTGGAGCATACTGGTAATCTCTGATGCCTCGTCTCTGGGAAGGTCAGTATAGAGGGCCCTGTATTCTGCCTTTCCGGCCTGGAAAATAATCAGCCCGAACAAAACCATTGACAGCAGAGCCACTCCCGCAAGGGCAAGTTTTCTGTAAAAAGGCCATACACGTATATTTTCAGCCAGTTCTTTATAATAAGACGATGTTTCAGCCATAATTTTTTACCCGACTTGATTCCGGTTGGACAATGTAGCAGGGTTTACACCTGCATGTTCATGATCTGGTCATAGGCGTCAACAGCCTTGTTGCGCACCTGAACCAGCATCTGCAACGAAACGTCGGCCTTTTCCATTGCTATCATCACGTCGTGGAGATCCGCGGCCCCGCCGGTGTTTGCCTCCAGGATGGAACGATCCGCCTCATTTAAGTTTTCCACGGTTTGATCAAGCATCTGTTTGAAGGTCTCGGCCGGGCTTTGGGCCGAATCTGTGCGGCCTGTCTGCCCCGGGCCAGCCATGGCAGGGCCGGCGGGTAAAATCCCGGATATTTCAGTACTCATTATCATTACCTCCCTATTTCCAGAGCGCTTTTTGCCATGTCCTGGGCTGACTTTATCGCCTCGACATTGGCCTTGTAGCTGCCCTTTGCGCTCATCATGTCTGTCACCTGCTCAACCAGGCTGATATCAGGCTTTTCAACATAACCCTCATCGTCTGCGTCAGGATGGGATGGTTCGTAAACCATCTTTCCTCCGTTCTGGTCTGATATGATCTCCCTGACCCTGACACCCCCGCAGGCACCGCGCATGCTTTTGTCTAAGTGCCCCTGGAACCCGTTTTCAACGGATTCAAACACCACTGACTTCTTTTGATAAGGCCCGCCTTCGGGGGTTTGCGTGGTCTCCATGTTTGCAAGATTGGAGCTGATAGTGTTTAAGCGGGTAGTCTGGGCCCGCAAAGCAGAATGACCGATTTCCATGGTGTCCAGAATCTTCATCTTACCCCTCCTTTTTCCTTATGCCCTTTCCCTGATCACTGATTTGAGCATGTTGAATTTCTTGGAAAGCATCCTTATTGCTGCTTCGTATTTTATCCTGTTTTCCGAAAGATCAAGCATCTCCCGGTCCAGGGATACGTTGTTTTTGTCGCCTAGGGGATTTTCAACAGGCTCACGGTAAACATCGGCCTCCAGCTCGGAAATCGCCTTTTGTCCGGAATACCCGATATGGCCGGGATGGGTTGCCGCCGGCCTGATTCCACCAGATCTGTCGGCTGCCCTGGCCAGGTCCTGCTCAAAGTCCATTTTCATTCTTTCATAACCGGGAGTCTCTGAATTTGCGATATTTGAGGAAACCACCCCGTGCTTTTGCGAACGCAGGGAAAGCACCTTTTCCAGCACCTGGATATTGGAATCAAAAATCCCGCCTGCAGCCATTTCTATTGCCCCCTGTTTATTCTGTTTTCTGTTTCCGCTGTTTGACTTGCCAGTTCCAGCCAGCGGTCCTCTATCTCCATTTCGGCAAGTTCCCTGTAAATATTAAGCGCCCTGGATTTTTCCCCCAGGTTCGAATAGGCCTCCACCAGCCTGTATCCGGCCTGCCCCCTGTATTCAGGGACATCGAGAAGATCCCGGTAAACCGGGGCCACCTTTTCCCATTTGCCAAGATGAAAGCCAGCCTCCGCCCTTTTGAAATTCATTTTATTCTCTTCTGTCTCAAAGCCTGCCTCTGCGGCCCGGGAAAGGTAATTCCAGGCCTGCTCCCAGCGCTTTTGTTCAAAAAACAGGCTGCCCGTAAGATAATCAAGCCTGGCCGTTCGGGGTCTCTTGTTTTCATGGAGCAGTACCAGGGCCTCGTCGGTCTCGCCTTTCCGGGCAAGGGCATCAGCATAAAAATACAGAACCCCGGTCCTGTCCTGGCCTTCCGGATAAGAGTTCAAATATTCAGTGGCATATCTTTTAACCCTGCCGAAATTATCCATCTCGTGATAAATGCGCACAAGGGGCAGATAAACGCTTTGGGCATGCCGGTCATCTTCTTCAAAATCCAGGATATAGAGATAGGTTTCTGCCGCCTGCTCAGAAAAGCCCGCTTTCTCGTAGCTTTCTGCAAGATTGTGGAGAAAGCCGTATGTTATGCCCGCCTGGGCCAGCAGGTCCCGGTGCTTTGTTACCAGGGTAAGGGCCTCAAAGAATTTTCCCTGTTCAGTCAGCCCGTCGACCACCCCGGGGAAAATCTCCACAAACAGTGCCCGGGCCTCAGGCTGCAGGGCCCCTGCCCAGTAATCGTCAAAAAAACGTCCTAGAAATTTTACCGCCGAAAAATTCTTTCCTGCCAGGTGATAGGCAAGTATCTGCTTGAAAAAGGCCTCTTCGCGCACCTGCCTGGTGGCCGCTTCCTCGGAGATAAGCCTGTAATCGTGGACCAGATTTTTAAAATCAGGAGCTTCAGCTTCCAGTATATCCAGGTCTATGAGTTTTAACCATGCCCTGAATCCAGCCTCTGAGCCTGCGGCTTTTTCATCGATTTCCCACAGCATAAGCCTGGCCAGATCTGTTTTGCCTGAGCTGAGCCTGGCGATTGCAGCCCAGTAATCTGCAAGATGCCTTTTTTCCGGGTGCTTGTCTCCAAGGGTTTCAGAGAGCAGAAAACAGTATTTGTAAGCCCTGTCGTAGTCGCCGAGCCTGTGGAGAAGCATTGCCCAGTTGGCAAGCGAGGACGGGTATTTCTGCAGCAGGGCAAAATCTGATGCAAGCCCGCTGTATAAATCAAAAGCCTCTTTTTGTCTGCCCTGCCTGAAATGGGCATCGGCTTTTCTGAGACCGGCTATCTTCCTGGTTTTTTCCGAGCCTGCGGTTTCCTGCTCAAGGCGGGCTATGGCCTGCTCATTATTTCCCGCCGCCAGTTCCAGTTCCGCCTCAAGGATTGCATACCACGGGGCCAGCCCGCCGGTGCTGAGGCCTGCCTGCCGGTTTGCATCCACAATCCGGATGGCCTGGAATATTTTTCCGGACTCTGCAAGTGAATATGCAGTCATATATGCCTGCCAGGCAGCAGCAGGCGTGTTTTGATATTCAGGCTCTACTTCTTTGAGAACATCTTCTGCCCTGCTAAGTTCTTTAAGTCTCAAAAAGCAGGCAGAGAGCATAAAATTATGAAGATCCGCATTTTTGCCCTCTGTATTGCGCTGCGGTAAAACCTCTAACTCCCTGACCACATGCCTCCATAAACCGCTTTCAACCAGGCCTGCGACCGACTCAGAGAAACTCTCACGGTTTTCTTCCAGCAAAGGGCACGGCAAGCCTGGAAAGGAAAAATTTATTCTCAGATCAGCGTCAGGGGACCATTCAAATTCTTTAAAAAATTCTATCCATCGCCCCTTATAATCGGATCCAATCATCATCTCAGCCGCTGACCCGTCTTTTATCGGCCTTAACCGCCCAAGCCTCTGATCATGGATTGCGGGCCTGCTTCTTTTGCCCTGCCGGCTCCAGAATACGTTTACTGAAAGATGGCCGTATCCGTCTCCTGCCGAAGTATCAACGAATTCAGGAACATCTCTGAAATACAGATCCGCAAAAACGTCCCGGCCCTGTTCATCTGTTTTCACCCGCATCAGAGGGGGAAAAAGTTCATTTTCAGAAATCTTTTCAAAAGAATCTGCAATAGCGGTATTTATGAAATACACTCTTACTCTCTGGCCTGAGGCATCAATTTCAACCTCCGGTGTTCTGTCGAATACAAATGAAACCCTGTTCATATTTTTTTTCTGCGAATTGGCCATTCCGATCAGATTTGCTGTTTGCGCAAAACAAATCCCGCTATACATACAGCAGACCAGAATAAAAACGATTGCCGGTGTCCGCACCATTAGTTTCATCTTTTCCTCCTGCGATACCTTGATTGCAAAAACAGGGCCAAATTTTACTACACCTGTTAAAACCCTGTTCCGGGATATCTTCAAAGCCGGAAGGAAAAGAGATTTCTTGACAAACACTGATTAAAGTCGGTATTTTGACATTTTTCCTGGCCAAACCAAAAGTGAGCAACACTGCGAAAGGTTAAAAACTGTGCTGAAAAATATTTCAATTCTGGTTGCAGAACCGGAAGACGCATCTGAGAGTCAGGTTGTCAGATTCTTAAAAAACAACACCGAGGCTGAAATCTACCATGCCAAAAAACCGTCAGAAGCTCTGGAATTTCTCAACGGCTGCAAAAAACTCGAACTGCTTATAACCGACCTGTTTCTTCCCGAAAAAAAAGGGCTGAATCTGATACAAAAGGGAATCGGGGCCAACCCGGCGGTCGTGCCCATAGCAGCCATCCCCTCAGGCAACCGCAAATGCATTACTGAAGTTCTTCAGACGGGAATCAGTTTTTACATACAAACCCCCTATCATGAACAAGAGATACTTGAAGTTGTTAAAAACGCCCTTGAATACCAGAAGCTGCTGCAAATAAGTCTGCAGCGAAACTTGCGCCTGCGGAAAAGCGATGGATTTTCCGGAATAGTCGGAGAATCCCAATCCATGAAAAAACTTTTCAGTACAATTGAGCGGGTATCGGCAAGCAACTACGGAAACGTGCTGCTAAGGGGGGAGAGCGGTACAGGCAAAGAGCTTGTTGCAAGGGCTGTTCACGACCTGACGCCGGGGCGAAACCGCTATAACTTTGTTCCTGTCAATTGCGCGGCAATTCCCGACGAACTTCTGGAAAGCGAGCTGTTCGGACATGAAAAAGGAGCGTTTACCGGCGCTAACCGCACAAAAAAGGGAAGATTGCAGCATGCAAACTTGGGAACACTTTTCCTCGATGAAATCGGAGATATGAAGCCGGGGCTTCAGGCAAAGCTGCTAAGAGTCCTCCAGGAACACGCCTTTGAGCCCCTTGGATCTGTCAATACCATGGAAGTGGATATCCGGGTGATAGCGGCAACCAACCAGGATCTGAAAAAAGCGGTGAAAAACGGAACATTCCGGGAAGATCTTTATTACCGCTTAAATGTAATACCCATCAGTCTGCCGCCTTTAAGAAAGCGCGCGGACGACATCCCCCATCTTATTGAAAAATTTCTCCTGATGTACAACAGGGGCAGGCACAATGCTCCCCTGGGATTTAGCAATAGCGCAATTCAAACACTAAAGCTTTATGACTGGCCCGGAAATGTAAGGGAACTGCAGAATCTGGTTCAGAGGATGTGCATCCTTCACAGCGAAAATACCGTAGATAAAGAGGATTTGCCAAGGAAATTTCGGGAGGTGGAAAAACAGGCCGAGCATTTAAATCCGGATCATAAAGAAACAGAACCCGACATCTCTGCACCCATGGATTTTAATAGCATGACAAGCGAATTTGAAAACAAGCTCATATTAAAGGCCCTTCATAAAACAGGGTGGAACAAAAAAGAAGCCGCACAGCTGCTTAATATGAAACGAACCACCCTTCTGGAAAAAATCAAGAAAAAAAATCTGGACAGGGAAAAAACAGGTGAATAAAAAAATGCTGGGGCGGTTTTTGACAATCCACAATAAGATATTGCATAAGTGCTCTTCGCGTATAAATCCTTTCTTTTCAGGCAAAACACCCGTCTCACTGACCAGGGCTTAGCAACGGCACAAGGTTTTTTGCTGATCCTGCCGGCCGCCTGCGAAGAACCGGATCTTTAAAATCACTTAACAGTGAGTACCGGGCATGGGGCGTTTAAAATCAGGTACTGGGCTGTGGAGCCGAAAAGAAGCTTTCCCATCCTGGAGCGCTTTCGAATTCCGATTACGATTTCATCAACCTTCTGCTCGGTGGCATAGGCAACCAGGTCTTCGTCCGGGGTCATGCCGCGCACAAGAAGATGGGTTTCACACGGTATACCTTCTTTTTTAAGCTGCTCTTCACCGGCTTTTAATGCACCCTCCAACTGACCGATCGTCTTTTGCTCATCTTCGGTCCCCTTTTCAAGGGAGGCTACCAGATGAATCTTTGCATTCAGGGCTTTTGCCCGTTCAATCGCAACATTGAGCGCTTCACGCGTGGACCGGGAACCGGTATAGCAAACCATGATTTTCATATCCAACCCCTTCTTATTTGAGATATTAGCTGATTATCAAATTTGTTTTTCTGATAACCAGCCTTATACCTCATCTGTTGGAAATTATCAAGCATTCAGGCGCCGATATAAGCCTT
>CAZVFQ010000001.1:54523-75809 GCA_964626455.1 uncultured Desulfobacteraceae bacterium
CCTTATACCTCATCTGTTGGAAATTATCAAGCATTCAGGCGCCGATATAAGCCTTGCGCACGCTCTGATCATCCCTTAACTGTTCACACTCACCGGAAAGCACGCATGATCCGTTTTCCAGCACATATCCGCGCTCTGTAATATTTAAAGCCATATTGGCGTTCTGCTCGGATAAAAAGATGGTTGTGTCAAGCTCCTTATTGATCTCTGCAATTGTCTCGGCCATCTGTTTTACAATCAACGGCGCAAGGCCCAGTGATGGTTCATCGAGAAGCAGCATCTGGGGCTCGCTCATAAGGGCTCTGGCAATAGCCAGCATCTGCTGCTCGCCCCCGCTGAATGTTCCGGCCTCCTGATGGCTTCGCTCCTTTAAAATGGGAAACAGCTCATAAACACGGTCCAGACTTTTCCGGACGCGTGTTTTATCGCTGCGTATGGGATATGCCCCCAGCAGCAGGTTCTTTTCCACCGAGAGATGGGGAAACAACTGGCGGCCCTGGGGACAGAGCACCAGGCCGAGTCCTACGATTTTATGCACCGGCAGACGGTGAATTTCAATTCCATTAAATTCAATGGTGCCGGAATTGGGCTTTAATACGCCTGCAATGGTACGAAAAAGCGTTGTCTTGCCCGCTCCGTTGCTGCCCAGAAGAGCAACGAATTCGCCCTGACCGATCTCCATGGTCACATTGTTTATGATCTGCATCCCGCCAATATCCGTATATACATTTCTGAGCTTAAGCATCGACTTCCTCCCCCAGGTAGGCATTGATCACTGTCTGGTCAGATTTGACTTCAGCAGGCGGGCCCTCTGCTATTTTTTCACCATAATTTAAAACCACTATTCTGTCCACCAGGCCCATAATCATCTGCATCTTATGCTCAATGATACACACTGTAGTTCCCTGTTCCCTTATGCTGCGGATTAGTTGGGTAACCCTCTCGGTCTCTTCCTGGATCAGCCCGCCTGTGGGTTCGTCGAGCAGCAGGATCTTTGGCTTGGAAACCAGAGCAATGCCTATTGCAAGCCTCTTTTGCTCCTCCTGTGACAGGGCCGGGACGAATTGTTCGCTCTTTTGGGCCAGGCCCAGAAAATTCAGGGTTTCCATTGCCCGCTCAAAAGCCTCTTGCTGGTGCGCCCGCCATTTGGGCGTATGTAAAAGGGTATTCCAGAACCCCAGCTGTGTGCGATATTTGTAGCCTATGAGCATGTTGTCAATCACCCGAAGCTGATCAAACAGGCTGGTGGTCTGAAAAGTCCTGGCAAGCCCCATGGATGAAACCTGGTACGGCTTCAGACCGGTAATATCCCGATCCTCCATGTAGATCCTGCCTGAACTAGGCTTCAGGGTTCCTGTTATAAGATTAAAAACAGTGGATTTTCCCGCACCGTTAGGGCCGATGATAGCCAGGATTTCACCTTTGATTACATTGAAATCAAGCTCATTGACCGCAATAAGTCCGTCAAACCGCTTGGTCAGATTCTCAACGCGAAGCATGTCAACTCTCCGAGGTCTTTTGTTTACGCCAGGCGGCGATTTTCTGGTTTAATCGGCGCAATCCGCCGACAAAGCCCTGTGGAAAATAGATTATCACGGCAATCAGCAGGGCGCCGAATATAAGATGCCTGAAATCCTGGAGAAACTGCAGGAATTCCATTAGAACCGGGATTGCAAAAGCCCCGGCCACCGGGCCAGGAAGGGTAGCCATCCCGCCGAGTATCACGAAAATCAGGAAATTAAAGGTAAGCAGGTAACCTGCCGCGCTGGGGCTGACCGCGCCCATCATGGAAGCATACATGCCGCCCCCGATTCCCGCAATAAAATTCCCCGCAACAAAGGAAATCAGTTTGGTGGCAAAGGTGTTAATGCCCACGGCGTCAGCCAGGGGTTCGTTGTTTCTCACCGCCATCAGGCTGAGGCCGAAAACCGAATATGCCAGCCTGTAAAGAGCAAAAAGAACCACCAGAAGCAACGCCAGTGCAAGGTAATACATGCTGGTCTGTGAAAAAAATTCAATCTGTCCGAAAAAAGGCACAGGAACAGGCGTAGGTCTCGGGATTCCGAAAATACCGTTGTGCCCTCCGGTCAGCTCAATCCAGTTGCCGGCAACTATCCACACAATCACCCCGAAGCACAGGGTGACTATGGCAAAATAGGCTCCTTTTGTCCTTAAGGTCAGCAGTCCGACAAACAGGCCGATCAGTGCGGCGATCAGTGCGGCTGCAGGCAGTGCCAGCCAGAATGAAATCCCCGCCTTTGTCATTATGGCCACCCCGTAGGCCCCGAAACCGAAAAATGCGCCGTGGGCCAGGGTTGCCTGTCCGGTATATCCCAGAACCAGGTTCATTCCCGAGGCGGCAATGCCGTAGATAATGCTCATGGTAATAACCTGGAATATGTATGCGTCAGGCACGTACCAGGGCAGCAGCACCGCGGCAACAAAAATTGCAAGATAAAGCAGCTTTGTGTGAATCGGCTTTGTGAACACTGTTTAAACCTCCCCTTTGCCGAATAATCCGGTTGGCTTGATTGCTAGAATAAGTATCAGGGCTCCGAAAGCAAACACGTCCTTGTAGTCGGCTGAAATATAGCCGCCGCCCAGAGCCTCTATCAGACCCAGAATGTATCCTCCGATAATGGCCCCGGGTATACTGCCCATGCCCCCGAGTATAACGATGATAAAAGCCTTCATCCCCAGGATTGCTCCCATGGCGGGCGAAAGCATGAAAATCGGGCTGATCAGACTTGCGGCAACCGCGGCTGTGGCCGCTGAAATGGCAAAGGTCATGGCCGACACACGGTCCACATTAATACCTGTGAGCATGGCCCCTTCCCTGTTCTGAGCCACGGCCTCTATGGTGGTGCCGACAATGGTTTTTTTCATGAAAAGATGCAGGCCCAGAATCAATACTATAGCACCGATTACTACCAAAAGACGCTGTATACTCATGGTAATGCCCAAAAAATGGATCATCTGCGGATGTGGATTCGGGATCCGCAGCCCCTGGGGCCCCCATACCACGAGGGCAAATGCCTCCAGAAACATAAGCGAGCCCACAGCCGCGATAAATGCATTGATATGCGGCTGTTCGTTTAACGGGCGATATACTATTCGCTCCATAAAAATGCCCACCACTGCCATTACGAGCACGGCCATAACCAGGCCTGGCCAGTAGCCAAAGCCCAGGGTTATACCAAAAAAGAAAAGAAGATAGCCCCCAAGCATGTATAAATGACCATGGGCGAAATTGGGAATATTTAAAATTCCCATTACAAGAGTCAGCCCCAGCGCCACAATCGCATAGGTGCTGCCGAACATGATACCGTTGAATACCTGCTGCAGGAAAAGTTCCATTGACCCTTACCTCTTGTTGTCTGTAAGGCCTTGGCCGGCCACTCTTTTAAGCGTTTGGCCGCGGCCTGGCTGCTGTTGGGCACACCCTGTTTTCAACCAGGCCACGGGCGGTTTAAATCTAATCCGTTGTATACCCCTTAAGAGGCAGCCATCTGGTTTCAACGCCGCTTGGCGCCATTTCTTTGTATTTTTCAAAGGCAGCCTCATCTTCCGGCCACCACAGATACTGATATGCTTTTGCATACTTGCCGTCTTCTATCACTCCGGCGGTGGCGGCAACAAGCAGTTTTGTGTCCAGAGTCCCCAGATAAGGCGCGGGCACGTCTTCATCGCTCTGGGGCAGAACCTTTGGAATGGCCGCCTTTATGGCCTTTGGATCATCAACTGTACCCGCTTCCTTCATTGCATCAACAACGAGGTTTAAGGCCGAATAGTTAAGCATGGTCTCAAAGGTGTTGTGCTCCTCGTATTCCTCTTCGTAACGTGTATTGAAATCCTTGACCACCTGGGAAGGAAGATCCAGTACCCTCAGAACCCCCACTGTGTTGTCCATAAGTGAAAGATCGCCGTCAAAAACCACATTGGCTATATAGTCCATCTTTGCCTGATCCACCAGGATAAATCCGCCTTCAAATCCCAGATTCCTGGCCTGTTCGATTACAAGGCCGGTTGGTTCGGAAGGACCGCCTATGAGAAGAAAATCCGGGTTATCCGAAAGAGCCGAGCTTATCTGTGAAGAAAAGTCAGTCTCCGAATAATAGTTTGCGGGTTTGTCAGCGACTATCTCGCCGCCCATTTCCTCTTCCCAGTAATGCTTAAAATCCTCCCTCCATTCATCGCCGTAAGCACCCAATGTGACTACCATTGCACCTTTCCGCCATCCTTTATCCCAGGCTATCTCAGAGAATGCCTGCACATATGCCGTAAAGGGAGGCGGTATGGAGCAGGTCAGATCATTGTCTATTTCATCAATCTTAGGTGTGCTGCTGTAGGCCATCATTAAAAACTCTGAACCCTTCTGCTCGTTTATTTCCATCAAGGGTGCAATGGTATTGAAAACAGGATTGAAAATAACCCTTGCCCCGTCTCTGGACCGCATACGCCGTGCATTGTTGACAGCGGCGCTGGGATCGATCATGTCGTCATAGGATACGAGTTTAAACGTATAGTTTGTCCCGCCGATATTGACGCCGCCATTTTTGTTGATGTCTTCAACCGCCATTTTAATACCATTGGCATTGTCCCGTCCATAACCGGCTCCCGGACCGCTCAGCGGACCGGTAAACCCGATCACCGCTTCTGCGGCCCATGCGCCCGTACAGAAAAAAACAAGAGCGAGCGCTCCAAAAATCATACTCAGTGAAAATCGTTTCAACCCTTTCATTTCATTCCCCTCCTGTTTGGTTTATATAACCGGGGCTATACCGGCGGCCTTCTTATAGCGAATCAATCAGGCCGAAGGTTAAAACCCCTTTTTAACGCCGGACAACCATGTTTTAATGGCAGTCCGGCGCGGAAACACCGGGTGAAGCGATACGAATTCACTACTGTTTAATCTATATATTCCTCCAGCGGCAGGTGCTTGCTTATAGCTCCCCTTTCAGGGATTTTATCCACAATCTTTTCGAATTCTTCTTTGCTGTCCGTCCACCAGATATTCTGAATGCTTGTCTGGTATTCACCATCTTCGATCATCTGGATAGTGCCCGGCACCAGAAGCCTGGTACCCCGAATGCCCATGTAGGCCACCAGCATCTTTTCATGATCCATGGGAAGGATGTCCTTGAAAGCTGCCTTTATTGCGGCGGGATCATCCACAGTGCCCGCTTCCTCCATGGCTGCGGCCACCATCTGCATGGCGGAATAATTCAGCACATTCTCGGAAGTGTCCTCCTTGCCGTATTCCTCTACATACCTTTCATGAAAAGGCTCCATTATATCCCTGGGGGCTATATCCAGAGTTCTTGCAACGCCGAGCACCTTGTCCATCTTGGACAAATCCCCGTCAAATCTTTCCTCGGCAATGTAATCCAGCTTGGCCTGATCGGCCATGATCAATCCACCCTCAAAACCCATGTTTCTTGCCTGCTCGATTACCAGCGCAGTGGTGTCAGAAGGCCCGCCAATGAGCAGAAAATCCGGATTTTTGGCTAAAACAGAGGCCAGCTGTGAGGAAAAATCTGTCTCGGTATAATAGTTAGCCGGCTTGTCGGCCACTATCTCGCCGCCCATTCCCTTCCAGTGCTTAGCAAAAGTCTCTCTCCATTCATCTCCGTAAGCACCCAGGGTGACCACCATGGCCCCTTTGCGCCAGCCCTTTTCCCATGCAATATCCGCATAAGCCCATGCATATGCCTTAAAAGGCGGCGGGATGGAAATTGTAAGATCATTATCGATAAAGTCTATAGCAGGCGTGCTTGTATAAGCCATTAAAAGAAACTCGGAGCCGGGCTGCTCATTGACCTCCATCATTGGCGCCAGGGTGTTGAAAACAGGGTTGAAAATAACGTTTGCCCCGTCTCTTGCCTTAAGGCGCCTGGCATTGTTTACCGCGGCTGTGGGGTCAATGTGATCGTCATAAGTTTTAAGCTTAAATGTGCAGGTCTCTCCGTCCACTTGAATGCCGCCGGCTTTGTTGATATCCTCGATTGCCATTTCAAGACCCGCCACGTTGTCGCGTCCGTATTGGGCGGCAGGACCGCTCAGGGGCCCTGTAAAACCTATGACAACCTCCTTTGCCCATGCACCTGAGCTAAAAATCATTGCCGCAATTACTCCGGCTACAACAATACATGAAACACGCGCCCATGTCTTCATAATGTTCCCCTCCTTACTTAAAGTTAAGGTTCCCGGGGCTGCTTCCCCGCCGGTTACATGCCAGGCTCCTTATAATAAAGGAGCCTTACCTACCATAAACATTTCAGGGCTATCGGCTTGCTTTGCGATATCCCAGCCTGTCATTGGCAATGATATGCTTGCAGATATTTGCCGATCCCTCCACAATCACGTAAGTGGGGATATCCCGGTAATACCTGGCAAGCGGATACTCCGTTGAATAACCATAGGCTCCCAGAATACGCATCGAGGATTCCGCACAGCGCATGGCAACCTCGCCTGCCATGAATTTGGCCTGAGCCACTTCATAACCGTTGTTTACATTTCCCTGATCCTTCTGCCAGGCCGCCTTGTAAACCAGCAGACGCGCGGCCTCTATATCAGTGGCCATTTTTGCTATCAGCTCCTGGTTCATCTGGAACTTGCCTATGGGCTGGCCGAACTGGGTTCTTTGATTGCAGTATTTCAGGGCTATTTCATAGCATGCCTGGGCGCATCCAACCGCGCCTGCCGCTGCGGAAAGGCGGGTATTGGCAAGGGAGCTGAAGACAATTTTAACCCCGTCTCCCTGCTCTCCCAGAAGATTTTCCTTTGGCACCGGTGTATTGTTAAAAAAGATCTCTCCTGTCGGCGAGGAATGAGATCCCATCTTGTCAAGGTCCGTGGTGGTGACCCCGGCAAAATTTTTCGGCTCCACCACAAGGGCCGACATGCCCTTGCTTCTTTTCTCCCGGTCTGTATAGCAGTAAATTACCGCCACATCACACTGATTTGCATTGGAAATCCATGTCTTGGAACCGTTTAATACAAAATGATCCCCCTTGTCCTCTGCCACGGTCTCCATGGATAATACATCAGAGCCGGCATTGGGTTCGGTGATTCCAAAAGCTCCCAGGATCTCTCCGGCACACAGTTTCGGCACGTATTTTTTCTTTGCCTCTTCAGTTCCGTAAAGATATATGGGATAAGCGCATCCGATTCCGATCAGGTTGATCTGGACCCGAAGCGAGCTTGAAACCCTGGCGATCTCCTCTGTAATGATTGCCGCAGCCATCCAGCCGGCATCCTCTCCTCCGTATTCCTCGGGAATCACTGTACCGATAAATCCGAGCTCGGCCATGGGCTTGATTGCCTCTTTTACCGGAAGATAATTGTCCGCATCCCACTGATCCGCGTTCGGAGCAATCTGCTTTTCCGCAAATTCCCGCGCTGCCTTTTGCAGCATTTTATGTTCCCTGGAAAGTTCAAACTGCATTAAAAAATCTCCTTAATCATTCGTTTCTTTCAAATATACCGGCAATACCCAGTCCGCCGCCACCGCACCAACAGTCAAATCATAGGCCTCAACAGATCTTAAGCCCCCCATATACGCACCAACAGGGGTTCTAACACCGCTTGCAATTACAACACCGTCTTCTGACATATCAGCTCCTTAAAAATCCGAAATACGGCAGGAATCGCATTTCGAATTTGTTTCAAACAATTAGAAAGCCGCATCCGGGATATCCACGATCTCTCTTCCCTGTCGCGTGCAGATCTGAGCCCTCTTTATAACATGCGGCAGGACAAGGTCGGCAAAAAACGTGGCCTGTAATACCTTGCCCCTGTAAAAATCGTTTTTCCTTCCCTTTTCCCCGGCCCGGTCGTATGCAATAAGCGCCATGTCAAGCAGACGCCAGGTCATAATAAGCTCTGCAAAACACTGCAAAGCCGGGTATGTATATGATGCCCACTGCAGGGGGTCGGCCTTGCTTCTGTCGCGCATTTCATCGGCCATTTCCTTAACCCCTGCAAAAGCGTTTTGAAGCGAGGCAACATAATCGCCCAGCCCCTGGTGGTTTCGGCTCTTTTCTATAAACGCCTCTATTTCCCGTGTAAACGCTGCAAACATGGCGCCGTCATTGATGCGCATCTTGCGGCCCATCAGGTCAATGGCCTGAATACCGTTTGTGCCCTCATAAAGGCTCATTATTTTTGCATCGCGCAGATACTGCTCAATGGGATAATCCCTGCAATACCCGTATCCGCCCAGGCACTGCATTGCGGTCTCGCATACCTTAAACCCCGTATCAGAGCAATAGGCCTTGACAATAGGGGTCATGAAATCGACAAGCGCCTGATAATGCTCGCGGGTTTCCGCCTCGCGGCCCTCTTCGGCCAGATCCGCCCAGAAAGCGGAGGTATAAATCATGGACCGCATCCCGTCCACCGCAGCCTTCATCCAAAGAAGCATCCTGCGTACGTCGGGATGATTGATAATAGTCACATAGCCGCTTTTGCGTTTTGCCACGTCCGCGCCCTGGACTCGCTGTTTTGTGTATTCAAGGGCTGCCTGATAGGCTGTGCTTCCCAGGGTCATGCCTGAAACACCGGTGTTGATGCGCGCGGAATTCATCATCTGGAACATATGGGCCAGGCCCTTGTTTTCCTCGCCGCATAAATAACCGATACAGCCGTCCTTAGCGCCAAAGGAAAGAGCCGCGGTGGGAGAGGCATGCAGCCCGAGCTTATCCTCTATACCCGTGCATACAACATCGTTTGGCTCACCCACGCTGCCGTCCTCATTTAGCCGGTACTTGGGAACCACAAAAAGAGATATCCCCTTTACGCCATCTGGGGCGCCCTCAATGCGGGCCAGGATCAGATGTACGATATTGTCTGCAATGTCGTTTTCGCCCCAGGAAATAAAAATCTTGCTGCCCTTTATGCGGTAGTGTTCGCCTTCAGGATAGGCCATGGTCTGTGTAGCAGCCAGGTTTGAACCGGCCTCGGGTTCTGTAAGACACATTGTGCCGGAAAAGGTGCCGTCATACATCCTGGGGACAAAGGACTGCTTTAGCCCCTCTGTACCAAAGCTTTCTATTAGATGGGCTGCGCCGTGGGTAAGGCTCGGGGCCATGTTAAATGACTGGCATGCCCCGTACATGAAATCGTTTATCACGATACGCATCATGTGAGGGAAGCCCTGCCCCCCGTACTCAGGATCACGGGCTGCCGCGGTCCAGCCGTCCTCGCCGTACTGCTTGAAAACCTCCCGGAATTCCGGCGGGCAAATCACTTTCCCGTTTTCAAATACAAGCCCTTTTTCCTCCCCGATCTCGTTTAAGGGAGCCACGGCTTTTTTGGCAAAACGTATCGCTTCTGTTACCAGCAGGTCCAGTGTTTCTTCCGTAAGCGACTCATAGCGCTCAAGCCCGCAGAGACTGCCGTAGTTAAGCTGTTCTTTTAATATAAAAAATACGTCTTTCTGATTTATCTTGTAATCGGTCATTATTTCTTATTCCTAACGCAGTAATTTTTCATAATCATTGTTCTGAAGACCAAACCCCGGAGTAATATTTCTCCAGAACCTAACGAATGCGCCCAAGTCTGTCAATATTATTTTTGCAAAATTCATAGTTAAATTTGAAAAAGCCCCGGTTTTTTAATATGAGACTAAAAAATAGCCTTGACATGCACTGTTTGATTCTAATAAGGTAAGTTATAATTCATATAATAAAAAAACCTAATAATACAGGTGACAGGAAATGCCTTCCCGAACCACCCGGTCCGGTGCAAGAAACACCAAAAGCCCCAAAAATTCCAAAAAGGGTGTGACTATCGTAAAAGCCGCCGAGCATATATTTGCCCGCAAAGGATTCCAGGCGGCCACGGTTGCGGATATTGCAAAAAAAGCAAAGGTTTCAGAGGCGACCATTTACGAGTACTTTTCTTCCAAGGAAGAGCTTTTATTTGCCATACCCGCAGAAAATATCCGCGGGTATGAGGAAAAAGACCGCGAAATTCTTTCTTACATCCAGAGCGCGGCAGACAAGCTGCGTTTTCTGATTCACCGCCAGCTTGCCCTCTATGACAACAATCCGGATTACGCCACAGTTGTCATGCTTATCCTTAAGGGAAATCCGAATTTCCTAAAGACAGATTCATACAAAATAATCCAGCTCGCGGCTCGAAATTACATCGAGGTAATAGAAGAAGGCATGGAAAACAATGAATTCCAAAAGAATCTGGATCCATACCTTATTCGTGCCATGATATGGGGCACAATAGAACACCTGGTGACCCGAAAAAGTCTGATGGGCAAGCCTGAAAGCCTTGCAGGCCTTACAGACAGCCTTTTTAACACGATTTTCACCGGCATAAAAGCCGATGAAACCGCATCATCTATCAGGCTCCATGTCAATGTAACCCGTTCTGATTAAGGCAAAGCTCCACGGAAACCCCTGTGTCATGCAGACTCTTTAATTCCGCACAAACGCTTTGCCAGCTTCTGTTTCTGCTTCATGTTGACCTGGCGGGCTATCATTATGCGCTGGGCCTGAGGTGAACCTGCGCCATGCATTGATTCGGTCAGATACCCCACAGCGGCAGTCCCAAGGGTCAGATTTTCTATCAGGCGCAGAACCCGGCGCCGGTTTTCAGTTGAAACATCCGGATTTGCCTTATAATATTTCTCCAGCCATTTGCCGGCTCCCTCAGAGGCAAAATCCGTGGCAGAAGGCAGTGTCACCATAAGTCCTCCTGCCACATCCTGGGCAAGCCTTGCAATTTCATAAGGAAACCGCGTTACATTCTGCTTGGATACATTTGCAAGAAGGGTGTTTACGCAATAGGTCCCGCTCGGCTCCCTGTGTCCCTCCGAGGCACAGGCAATAGAGCCACAGAACAAAGTTTCGTTCAAATGGTTCATCTCTATGATCTTGTCTTTGACATGCGAGGCCTTATGGACTCCATTGTACTCGGCGACTGTCTGGGTGGCGCCGATTAATACATCACCCACGCCTGACTTGCACGCATAGCTCTGACGATGATAGGAGGCGAACTTTTCCACCAGGGAACCGGCAAATTCATACTCTCCACACATAAATACACGCTCCCAGGGAACAAAAACATCCTCAAACACCACCAGGGCCTCGTGTCCGCCAAAAGCCGGATTACCGGTATCCAGAAGAGTCTCTTCTGTTTTTCGGGTATCACAGGACTGGCGGCCCATTATATAGGTAATACCTTCGGCGTCACTGGGCAGGGCAAAAGATAATGCATAATCCTTGTCCTGCTCGCGCATGGCTATTGTCGGCATGACAATGATTTCATGAGAATTCACTGCCCCGGTCTGATGCGCCTTAGCCCCGCGAACTACAATGCCTTCGGAGGTTTGTTTTACCACGCGCATGTACATATCAGGATCCGGCTGCTGATGAGGCGGAAGCGATCTGTCACCTTTTGGATCTGTCATTGCCCCGTCACAGGTCAAGTCATTTTCCTGGACATAGCCAAGGTATTTTAAAAACCTCTCCTTATAGGAAGTTTTGTATTTTTCATCAATATCATGGGTTACAATGGATAAGGCATTTAAGGAATCCATACCCACGCATCGCTGAAAACAGCAGCCTGTATGCGCCCCCAGCAGTCGGCCCATTTTTGTTTTTTTAACCAGATCTTCTATGTTCTGGTGAATATGGGTAAACCGGTTGATCTTTTTGCCGCTTATATGTGAAACAGCCGTCATCAGATCTTCATACTCAGGCAGATGGGCCATTTCATAAGTTTTCGCCACTGCATTCATTGAAGGGCGGATAATGGGATGATCAACAGGATTGTCAACGCGCTCGCCGAACATGTAAACGACGAGATTTAATTTGCGCAGGCTTTGCTCATACTGCTGTGCGGTTTTCATAACGGCAACTTTGCCTCGTTCAAGGTTCGGGGTTGAGCGGGGGATTGATTACCGGAATTTCCCGACGGCATGTTCCCCTGCTTCTGATAAGATTTTAAATATATATCCATCCTCCTGATTTTTCAACCCTGCTTCTACTGATAAAACCCCCTTTGGAATTTCCCTGTTGTACTGGATATGAATTTGGCGCATCCTGTAAGGGGCCCCAAAAACCCGTTCAGTAAGAGTTTCCAGGTAATCGAGATAAAGGGCGTTGTTTACATGCCCGAGGGGATCATAATCTGAAGGACGGGTAGCGACGGTAGCCGAGGATTCGGGTTGAAACCTGTTTTCAGGCCGCCACCTGTCAATATCAATATCAGTGGCAACTACGGGTTCAACAGTGTAGGATTCTGCTACATCGTCGGGGGGTTTTAAAATTTTCTTGCGTTCGGTATCAATAAACAGCCACAGGCTGGCTGCAGAAACCAGTTTTTCGCCGTGCTGCAGAAGTTCAAAATCACGATATGATCTGAATTTACGGCTTCCCCTATGCCATGTTACGATCTCAATCTCATCTCCGAACACCGGGATTCTGTCAATTACAATGGCAATTCGATGCAAAATCCACGCCCTGCCCTTTTCCATAAGAGCAGGCGCCTCATATCCCGCTGTCCTTGAATGTAGGGCTGCGGCTTCCTGCAAAAGATTGACCAGAGCTCTGGGCCTGAGCTCAAGATTTTCGTTTATCTCAAAAAAACCTATGCGCCGCTCTGCAGTTATTTTCATTTTTTCTTTTTCCGGCTAAAGGCAAAGGCTGCAAACCTGCCGTGATGGCTAAGACTAAGATCAATCCCGGCAGCCCTCTTCCTTATATAAACAATTGGGGGGCCAAGGCCCCTGCTGCTCCTTGCGCGCCTGATCTCTATATCTGATTCGGCTACATCCTCGCATGCGGCAATGCTTGCCACCGCCGCCTGGCGAACCATCTCAGAGTCCTGCTTCGGATCCGTAGACTCGCTGCCTGCGGAATCAATCTCCACCACGCCCCGGATGATCATATCCGGACAGAATCTGCCGGTCATGGCGCCTATGCAGTGAATATAATCATTATTTACAAACAGAATCACCTGCACGGAATCAAGAGGTGTTTTAACCATCGCGTCTCCGGACTTGCTTAAACCCGGCCCGCCATGGGTCACCTCATAGCTGCGCGGCCATGAGGCAATGCCCGGATGAACCTTTACAAGAACCTTGTAGGCGGTTTCCTTTGCCGCCCATAGAGACCAAAGATATACATCCCGGGGCTCAGCCCTGTCAAAACACAGTTTTTCAGCTTCGGTCAATACCTTTTTTACAAAGCGCGAATCCGAACTTTTGCCCGCTGTTTTATCAGCATGCAGATCAACGATGTCGTTGCCCACGTAAAGCAAAATATCTCTTCTCCATATCGGCAAGATACTCAATAATCTGGCCCGCACAATGCCGATGGGCCCGCAGGCCCTTCAGGTTTGTATAGGGACGGCACCTTTCAACCATCATGGTAAACTTTTCGCCAAACCTTGGAAAATTGCTGTATGTTTTCTGGTGGTCGCCCCGCAGATAGATACACATCACCCGTACTTTTTCTATATTGCAGAACCATCTTCCAACATTATAAGTGTAGTCCCTTGTATTAACCCTGCCGATACGCGAACGTGTGCCTTCGGGAAAAATCATAAGGTTTTCGCCCTTGTGCAGAAGCCGGACGCACTTTTCCAGGCTTATTTTCACAACCTCCCGGTCCCCGCCCCGGATTACCGGGATGCACTTTACAAGATAACAAAACAGGCCCACAAGCTTGTTGCGGTTAAAATTCATATATTCCGGCATATTCCAGGGCACCAAACGAAAATGAATCATGTACCTGTATGCCGGAAACATTGCATAGGCCAGTATAAAAGAATCTATAAGGGTAAGATGGTTTGCGCAAATAATCCACGGACCTTTGTGCCTGCGCATAAGATCGTTTATCTTGCGCCTGATCCGCGTCAGGTTCCTCACCCTGTATCCTCCAAGCCTTATGAAAAGAAAAAGCAGGGGGGCTGTAAACAGCACTGCAACCCGCCCCAGGGTTTCCTGAAGAACCAGGGAACGCTTGATCGGATCGTCCATGGCTTTATTTTACAGTCTGGTCCGACTGCAGACGGTCTGCAATATAGTTTACTGCATCGCCAATGGTGCGGATGTTGTCGGCATCATCGTCCTCGATCTCTATGTCAAAGGTATCCTCGAACTGTATGATTATATCGACAAGTCTTGCAGAATTAACCTTCAAATCATCGAGAATGGATGTATCCATGGTTACGTTTTCCAGCTTTGACTGGTCTTTTACATACTCCTTGATTATGCCGGTGACATCGTTGAAAATTTGATCTTTATCCATTTTTTCCTCCGTATTTTATTAATTTTCCCATTTTCGCAGTATCAAGCAGGAATTTACATCCCCGAACCCGAAACACGCCTTGGCAATTATTTTAAGTTCAGGGATATCCATGCATTTGCCGACCACTTTATAGGCAAATTCTTCGAGTTCCGGATGAGGATCTTCGCAGTTGATTGAAGGATGCAGAAAACCTCTGTCAAGTTCCAGAACAGCAGCCACGGTTTCAATGGCCCCGGCCGCTCCCAGGCAGTGGCCGATCATTGATTTGGTGGAATTTATCCAGGGGAAACTCTTTGGGCCTCTTTTAAGAGCGGCCGACCAGTTCCTGACTTCATGGGGATCTGCAAACGTTGCTGTAAGATGCCCGTTTATAGCATCAATCTCTCCGGGATCAATTTCTGCGTCAGCCAAGGCTCCCCTGATGCATCGCTGAACCCCTTCGGGATTCGGGGCGGTCATGGAACCGCCGTTTCTGTGGCCGCCTGAATTAACCATTGCCCCGAGAACTTCGGCATAAATGCGGGCACCTCTGGCAAGCGCTGTTTCCAGATCCTCCAAAACCACTGCCCCGGCTCCGGCTCCCGGCACAAAGCCGCATGCAGATGCGCTCATGGGCCGCGATCCTTTTTCAGGATCTTCGTTGAACTTGCGCGCCAGTACACGCATTGAATCAAAACCGCTCCAGGTATAAGGCGATGCACCCTCGGCTCCGCCTGCGATCATTCTCTTGGCCCTGCCGATCCGGATCTTCCAGGCAGCTTCAGCCACCGCTTCGGCCCCGGTGCTGCAGGCAGAAGAATTCGATGTCACCTGATTGCCCAGGGCCAGAACACCTGCGAGGCGGGCGCTGGTGGCGCTTCCCATGACGCGTTCGACAACCCGGGTGCCCAGCCTGCGCACTTTGCCGGCATTCACTGTCGGGACGACCTCTGATGCAATCACCTCCATGTCCGAAATACCGCAGCCAAACACTGTGCCGGCATCCCAATCAGGCGGATCTTCGTCTGCCGGCATTGAGAATCCTGCATCTTGCCAGGCATCGGCTGCAGACACGACTGCATACCTTATGGTCTCGCTCATAAAAGACTGCTGTCTGCAGTTCTGGAAATATTCGCCGCATTTGGAATCAAAATCCTCCGGGACACCGCCTATGCGGCAGCCGAATTTAAGATCCTCCAACCTGGGTATAAACCTGATGCCTGATTTTCCCTGCCTAAGCGCCTGCTCAAAGTCGGAAAGGCCTATGGCATTCGGGCTTACCACCCCCATACCGGTTATAACAACCCTGTTATACATCAAGCTTTACTCCTGTTCCCATAAGTATGCCGGTGCACACGGACTGCCCGTTTTCGCGCACGATTTCGGCCCTTGTTTTTATGCTTGTCTTTCGAAAATAAAGTTTTTCTCCATAAATGACCACCTTTTCCCCCGGGGCCACCATGCCGGTAAATTCCACGGATTCGGCAAAGGTAAACAGGGTTTTCATCGCGGTTATCTCAGAAGGCGGTTTCTGCTGGTGCATCAGTATCGAAATCCCCAGGGCTACGACGCCCGCCTGGGCCATGGTTTCAATCAGAATCACACCCGGGGTCACAGGATGACCCGGAAAATGACCTTTGTAAAAATATTCATCCTCCCGGAACCTGTATACAGCAGTTATCTTGTTGTCATCTACGTCCGTGATCTCGTCAATAAAACGAAACGGGCGCTGTTGTGGAATCAGATCAAGAATCTGCTTTATCATTTTGGCATCAGCCACCGTACAACCCCCCGTTTACATGGATTACACTGCCCTGGATATAGGTTGCGCCAGAGGCGAGAAAAGCCACCACGTCTGCCACCTCTTCAGGTCTTCCCATACGCCCCAGGGGAATGTTTTCCAGGATCTGTCCCTGGATTTCCCCGGGTAGTTCGCCTGTCATTTCTGTATCAATAAATCCGGGGGCCACTGAATTGACCAGTATATTGCGGCCTGCAAACTCCTTTGCCAAAGATTTGGTCATCGCGTCAATGGCTGCCTTTTCCATGGTATAGGCGATCTGCCCCGCGTTTCCCGTATGGCCCACCACACTGGAAATATTAATAATCCTTCCCTGCGACCGGCGTATCATAAACACGCGCAGCACACGCTTTGTAAGGTACCAGGCCCCCCTTGCCATTGTGCGCTGTAAGTCAAAATCCTCCGTCTTCATGGTAAAGATTGGCTGGTTGACTGACATGCCGGCATTGTTTACCAGCACGTCGAGCCGTCCGGCTTCCTTTTTAATATGATCAACCATGGCATCAATCTGGCCGGTATCCCCAAGGTCGGCCTGCAAAAGAAAACCTTCGCCCTTGATTTCAGCCAGGAGCTCTTCTGCCTGCTGCCTGCTTTTTCTGAAGTGGATTCCCACCCTGAAGCCGTCCCTGGAAAGCGCCCTGCAGCAGGCCGAACCAATGCCTCCTGCACCGCCGGTTACCACTGCCACGGGTTTGTCTGTTGTATCAGTCATGATAATTTAAAAATCCTTTCATTTCCCGTCTATACTCTCCAGGGCCTTATCGGTTTCGGGAAACGGATAATTTTTGTAGGCGATTCCCTTGAAAATTCCAGATCTTGCCTTTTTGATTGTTGCAATATTTTTCCCATCGCCAAGGATGACCGCATTTGCTATGACAATACACGAACTGCTGGTTTTCATTGCCCTGAAGCGCACCACTTCTATTTCAAAGCGTACAACCTTGTTATGCGGACGAACCTGGCCGCTAAACGACACCTCTTCACATCCAAGGGCCCGGCCGGCGCCAATGCCTCCACGCCAAACCCCGTAAAAACCCAGCAGCTGCCATACCGCATCTACGCCCAGGCATCCGGGCTGCACAGGATCATCGAGAAAATGGCATTGAAAGTACCAGGCATCAAGCCTGATATCCTGTTCTGCTACGATCCTGCCCCTGTTGCCTTCGGTTTCAATCGATAAGATCCGGTCTATCATCAAAAACGGCGGGGCAGGCAAGCGGGATTCAAAACCCTCGGGCGGATCAGTTATCAGTTTGCCGTATGAAAAGGCGATGAGCTGCTCAAAATCAAAGCTCTGCTGCTGTAAAAACTCGCTGTATTTCATTTATCATCCCTCTGGTGCGATTTTCAACAGGGCATGTCCCCAGGTCAGCCCCGAGCCCACAACGGCAACCGCAACGCAGTCGCCCGGATAAAGCAGCTCCCAGTTCTGGCTTAAAACCGAAGGGGCGCTCGAAGAGCCAGTATTGCCGAAATAGGCTACATTATGCATGTGCCGCTGCTGCGGAATATCGCACCTGCGGCAGACAGTATCGAGCATCATCAGGTTGGCCTGATGACCCACAAATTTGAAATTTTCCGCATCCCGCGGATATTGCGCCTGAAGACGCCTTACCCCCTCTGTGGCCTTGCGGATGGCAAAACGCTGAACATAGCTGCCGTCCTGGCAAAAATGGCCGCAGGCAGGAATTTTAACTTTATCCCACGCATCGGGCCGGGAACCGTAATCAAAGCTTTCAAGGCTCATTTTTGAAGGCTCCCGCACGGAAACCACGGCCGCGCTTGTACCGTCGCCAAACAACGGCGCCACTCTTCTATCCGAATAATCCACCACGTGTGTGTAGTTTTCAGGGTTTACCACCAGAATAAACGCCGGGGTTCGTACAGGATCCATGGCGTCAAGATGGGCAAGCTGGACCAGAAAAGTCGAACAGGCTGCGTTGATATCCAGGCACGGGGCATCTATGCCAAGCTCTGCCGCTGTTACAGATGCTTCGGCCGGAATGGTATAATGCGGAGTCGAGGTGCCTGAAACCACCATCCCGATATCCGAACATTCCAGCCCCGCCCTTTGAAGAGCCATACTCGCAGCAGCAGCCCCTGCCTGCCCCCTGCTATGGGTGCTTGCCTCCGAGGCGGCCTCCGGGTTTCTGTTTTTAGTGGTTCGGATATATTCAAGAGGCAGCGAGGTGCGGCGCTCTTCAATGCCCACCCTTTCCATGATCCACTGCTCATCGCTGCCTATATCAAGCTCACTTATAAACCGGTTGTCAATTATATTTTCAGGGTGAAAATGCCCCAGCCCGTGAAGATAAAGCATATTTTATTATCCAACCCTTTCTCCGCCGTCAGCGCATATTATTGCGCCGTTGATCCATGACGCCTCGTCTGTACACAACAGACATATGACATTTGCCACGTCTTCGGGCGTGGTCAGGCGTCCGAAAGGATTGCGCAAAGCGGCCTGTGCCCGGATACGCGCGTTTCCGGGAATGGCCTGCAAAGCAGGAGTATCGGTTATGCCGGCCTGAATAACATTTGCCCTCAGGCCCCGGGAAGCAAATTCCACGGCCATGGCCCTGGTTACCGATTCAAGCACCGCCTTGGCGGCCGAGATGGCCGCATAACCCTTCCAGGCAACGCTGTTGCCCTCGCTGGTAAGGCTTAGCACCCGCGCGTCTTCTGCAAACAGATCCCGATCCAATATGTCCTGGACCCATTCTACTATGTTGTATCCCATGGCATGCAAGGTGCGGGAGAAATCCTCTGAGCCGAGAAACTGGCGGTTGCTGTAATCACCCGCATCGTCAACCATTGTATAAAGAGCGTTTAAGCCATCGGCAAAAGCGCTGTTTACAATTTCATCAATACGATCCTTTGGCAGCCCGGCATCCCCGGCAATCCTGGCCCTTGCCGCTGCAGGTGCCTCTGAGCCAGGATACGGGCCCAGCAGTTTTAGATTTCCGAATGCCACGCTGTGGAGCAGAAGACGCACTTTGCCGGTTTTGCCGAGTTCTTCTGAAAGCCCGTCAAGCACTCGTGTGCGGCCCTCTTCTGATAAACCGTCAAGATTAAAGGTAACAACCCCGACACCGGTCTTTCTCAGAGTGTCGAACTCCGGCTCTATTTTTTTCATTGCACTTCTGCGGTCCCGGTGCACAATACAGACATTTATTTTGCAGGCTGCAAGCTTTTTTGCAGCCGCAAGCCCGAATCCGCTTGATCCGCCGACAATGACCGCCCACCAGTTTTTGTCAAAATCCATCATACTGAAAATTCCCTGGTTGCTGCTGAAAATGTGGTAATGGAGCGGCAGTTTACATCAAGGCTGCGGAAAAAATTCTTTAACGGCCGGTTGGGGCCGATTTCATAAATTATCTGCGATTTTTCAGCAAGGGCATTCATATTGTCCCGCCATTTCACCGATCCGCTCAACTGTGCCACCAGGGCATCAATAACGCTTGATGCTGCCGGATCATGGAACCAGCCCGTGTAATTAGAGGTAACATACGGGGCTTTGCCGGCATTTAACCTTGCCGCAATCGCGTTTAACACCTCACGGAATTTTTCCCTGACAGCATTCATGAATCTGCTGTGAAACGGAGCGCTTACATTTAAAGGCACAAACCTCATGCTTTCCTCATCTCCGATGGCAAGACTGATACGTTCTTTTGCCGTATCCATGCTGTCGGCCTGACCTGAAATCACAACCTGGTCTGTTGAATTGATATTGGCGACATCCACTGGCAGGCCTTTAAGTATTGCCCGGAGCCTTTCTATATCAAGATTTTTTGCAATCACAGCAGCCATTGCCCCAACTCCCGGCGGCGAGGCCTGCTGCATAAGGTGCCCTCTTGTTTCAACTGTCTTTAAGGCGTCTTCAAAAGGCATAGCCCCGGCAGCCACCAAGGCCGTATATTCGCCAAGGCTGTGGCCTCCGAAATAATCCGGCGAAAACCCGTATAAATCCTGCAGAGCCCTCAGCATGGCGATCTCTGTGGCAAGAATGCAGGGCTGTGCATATTCGGTGAGATTCATCCTGTCATCCTCGGAAAAACACATGGCAGACACGTCCCACCCAAGGATATCCGAAGCCTCTTGAAAGGTTTTTCGGCTAGCCTCAACATTATCGTAGAAGTCTTTGCCCATGCCCGGGCGCTGACTGCCCTGCCCCGGAAAAACAACGGCTGTTTTCGTATTTTCTTTCATATTTCCCTCCATAAATGGATCTATTTGATATTTAACAAGAATTTGATTTAGATCAAAACCGCGACCCATTTTATTCAAAGTCTGGCACCTTTAGCGTACAAGAACTGTGCCGGAAACCGGTTTTCTATAATAACTTACTGATTTTTAATAATTTATACTTACAAACAGGCCTGCCTTGCGTCTTGCCGCAGAAAGATCAATTCAGACATTGCATGTACAATCCATGTGCACGGTTTGCATACAGGGGATTAAAAGCTGCGGAGAATCGGGCGATGGAAAATATATTGAATTATTTCAGGGTGTTTTTAGAAAAACACCCCGCAACATTGGTGCGATGGTTAAAAACGATAAACAGCGCTGCAACTGCCGCGCCCGCCATGGCCAATGGAAAGTCCCGCCATTTTAAAATGCTTGCCCCGGCAAGAACTGCAGTCATGGCAAACGAGCCGACAAAAGGTTTTCGCAGCAGCAGGAAGCCCGCCGCCCACGCAGCACATGACAGCAGCGCTGCGGCCGGCACTATCATTGCGCAAAACCCAAGATAATTGCCCACTCCCTTGCCGCCCTTAAATTGATGAAAACACGGATACCTGTTTCCCGCCAGCAGGGCAAGCCCTGCCCAGGCAATGCCCGGAGGGGAAAACAGATATATGGCTGCGGCGGAGACGGCGGCCGCCCTTGCCACGTCAAGAAACAGAACAATTGCGGCTGCGCCCAATCCGGCCTGGCGATAGACGTTTGTGGCACCGGGATTTCCTGAAAAGCCTGTTCTGGGATCTTCTTTTCCCGTAAGCCTGAAAAAAACAATGGCAAAATTAATTGATCCTATAAAGTAGACAAAAACCGCAAACACAACAAAGCACATGACATCTTCTCCGGCCGCTTCCGCACTTTACCGCAGTGTTGGAAAATTTTCCGGTAAACCAGGGTCTTTTTGTCAACCGCTTTACTTATATTTTCTTTATCAGTTAATTTGATTTCAGGCCATAAAACAATTCCGTTGGTTTGACAAGGCTGATTTGCA
>CAZVFQ010000001.1:75909-85241 GCA_964626455.1 uncultured Desulfobacteraceae bacterium
TGCCTGCCACACATCTGTTCTATAGTATTTCCTGAAGCGTGATCTCAAATGTCAGATCTTTTCCCGCCAGAGGGTGATTGGCATCCAGGGTGACCTTTTCTTCACCCACGTCTGTGACCGTCACCACGACATTCTGGCCTTCGCTCTGCTTTAACTCAAGCTGCTGGCCGGGTTCAGGATCGATATGCTCAGGAAACTGGGATCTGTCCACCTCTATGATCATTTCATCCCTGTATTCGCCATAGGCCTTTTCCGGAGGAATTGTCGCTTCTTTTGTCTCCTCGGGCTCCATGCCCAGGACAGCCTCTTCGACTCCCGGAATTATATTTCCGTCTCCTATTTTAAATTCCAGGGGATCACGACCCTCTGAGCTGTCAAATACAGAGCCGTCATCAAGCTTGCCCTTGTAATGAATTTTTACTTTGTCTCCCTGCTGTGCCTGCTGCGTCATGGCAATACTCCTTTTCTGGTTTTAATAATAAAAATTTGCCGGGAAGGATGAACATGAAATCACCGCCTTTATCAATTCAAAAGGCGCTTTTGAGGCTGTGCTGTCAAGAGCGGCAGTATTTCGAAATGAACAACCCTTTATAAATCCCTTTTTGTCATTTCAAAAACAATAATACTTCATTCAGGCTTATGCAACCCCGGGTTCAAAAATAAGTATACTGTCCCCGAATTATGAATTATGGGGTATAGCAGATAACGCCGCAGCGCAGGCAGCGGTCGGCTTCGGCTTTTGCCTGCTGCTGGGAAAAGCCGAGTTCCACTTCGGGGCATTTGTGCGGGACATCCTCGGGTGCACAGGTCGGCATAATGTTTCTGCCTGAAGGCTCAACGCCTTGTAAGTCTTCAACTGTCTGAATTACGGAGTCTTGTGCAATAACGTTTTCAGGCAGCTCCAGGTCAAGATTATACATGATTTTATGAATCGAGGCCGCCGAGCGTCTTCCGGCCGCGATTGCGCGGATAGCGGCGCTGTAGTCAGTTACGGGATCGCCCTGGGCAAGAAAACCCCTTTCCTCGCTGTATGCAGGATTCTTGTAGGGCTGCAGTCCTTCCCAGCGTACAGGCCCCTCTTGCTGTGCTTCAGCCTGTTCACCCCCTTGTTCTTTTTCGGCTGTGATACGCCGGAAAATCATCTCGGGAATTCTGCCTGCATCAATAAAAACGCTCTCTGCGGGGATTTCTGTTGTCCCGCCCTTTTCCAGATCCTCGTATTCCACTGTTTCCAGCCTGTTTTCTTCCCCTGTCAGACGGGTGATCGCGGCGCTGAATATCACTGCCGCGCCCATATTTTCCATGGCCGTGATCTGATCCTTATCAAGGGGCACACTGCTGCGCGGAGAGCGGAATATTACGGATACATTCTCCGCTCCCATGTGTCTGCAGATTCTTACACTTTGTTCAGCAGTCCTGCCGGTGCCTGCAATTACAACATTTTTTTGGTTTGGAAGTTTAAACTTATTGTTAATCCCTGATCTTAAAAGGTCTATAAGCAGAAACACCCCGGGCACAGGTTCTTCAGGCCTTGGTTTAGGATTGCGGCCAAGCCGGCTGTCCCAGCCGCCCGAGGCCAGCAAAACCGCCTCATAATCAGAGGCAAGAAGCGAGGCCAGGGAAAAATCCTCCCCCATGGTCATGTTTGTTCTGATTTCAACTCCCAGATCCTCTACGCCCGCAATATCCCATTCCAGAACATCCCGCGGCAGACGGTATTCTGCTATGGCTTTTCTGAGCAGGCCGCCGGGTTTGTCTGATGCCTCATATACCGCGGGGCTGTGCCCGAGCCTGGCCAAGAAAAACGCGGCGGACAGACCTTCGACTCCGCCCCCGATAACCGCGATTTTGCGGCCGGTAGCAGGCGCAGTATAGGGCTGGGAGCGCTGATTGTTTTCCATTTCATAATCGGCTGCATAGCGCTTAAGATAATTTATGGCAACAGGTTCATCCACCAGGTTGCGGCGGCAGACGGCTTCACAGGGGCGCGGGCATATGCGGCCGATAACTGCCGGAAAGGGATTGCGTTCCTTTATTATCTGAACCGCTTTTGAATAATTGCCTTCAGATATCTGTTCAATGTAACCGCTGATATTTATTCCGGCCGGGCATTGCCTCTGGCACGGGGTGGTGCAGTCATCACTGATATACTCCCTTAAAATCCTTCTGGTAACAGATGAAAGCTTGATAATGTTCTTGGGGCAGACTCTTTCGCAGGTACCGCAGCCCGTGCATCGCTCTTCGTCCACAACAGGCAGGCCGTTTTCCCCCATGGATATGGCGTAAAACGGGCAGGCGCGCATACAGGAACCAAGACCGAGACATCCTATGTGACATACCTTCATGCCTCCATAGAGAAGAGCTGCTGCCTGGCAGTCGCTTAATCCCTGATAGTCGTATTTGATTTCCGCATCCTCAAGACCGTAAGTGCAGCCGGGAAGTGCTATATCCGGTTCCTTTGCCTCAATTGACAGCCCCATTACCGCGGCAATGGCTTCGGCCAGTTCAGCGCTTCCGGCAACACAGGAGTCGGGCGGGGACTGGCCGGCCACTATAGCCTCGGCATTTGCACTGCAGCCGGGATATCCGCAGCCGCCGCAGTTTGCTCCGGGCAGAAGATCGTCTATTTCAAGAACTTTGGGATCAACGTAAACATAGAATATCCTGGAAGCCAGGGCCAGGGCCGCGCCGATAATCAGGCCGAGCCCGCCCATCATCAGTATTGCATCAAACATTGCATGCTCCGCTTTGTATTATGAATTGATTTTGGCTTTTCCGGTGCCTGCGAAATATCTTCTTAATCCTTTTGCCGTATTAATTACGGTCATATAGCATCATTTTTTCCAACTGTCCAATATCAAGACACTCTTTTTTTCATATTCCGCACCCCCTGTCAACAACTCCCGGCAAAGGCCGGCAACTTTTATTACACACAAGATTTCTTGACTGGATTGGGCTTACAATATATCACTATAATTTAATGGATATTTTCCTGGACTGAATAAAATTTGCGTATGAGACCTCCGGAAAAAGGAAGAAGCCGAAAATGGAGAATGCAGCTGAAAATTACCGTAACAGGGTAAGAAATGCGACCGAATATCTGGAAAAGCACCTTGGCCCAAGAGCGGAAATCGGCATAATGACCGGAACCGGGCTGGGAGGAGCCGCGGATTTCATGGATGTGGAATTCGAAACCGGGTATGCCGACATTCCAAGCTTCCCAGTTTCAACCGTCCAGAGCCATGCGGGCAGGCTGGTTTACGGAAATATCAGTTCAAGGCCCGCGATTGTGATGCAGGGCAGATTTCATCTCTATGAAGGATATTCCCCGGCCATGGTTGCTTTCCCTGTCCGCGTCATGAGGGAACTCGGCGTGCACACCCTTATTGTAACCAACGCCGCAGGCGGTCTTAACCCTGAGTTTTCAAATGGCGATATTATGGCCATAACCGATCATATCAACCTGACAGGAGAAAACCCGCTTGTGGGGCCCAATCATGAAGAATGGGGGGCTCGTTTTCCTGACATGTCCGCGGTATACAACCCGGAACTCATCAATACTGCCGGCAAAACAGCCGAAAAAAACGTTGTGACGATTAAAAAGGGCGTTTATATAGGCCTTAAAGGACCGTCGCTGGAAACCCCTGCCGAAACACGGTTCATAAGACAGATAGGCGGCGATGCGGTGGGCCTTTCCACAGTCCAGGAAGTAATTGCTGCGGTGCATTCGGGTATGCGCATACTGGGGCTTTCCATTATCACAAATATAAACGACCCGGACCGGCCCGAACCTGCAACCGTGGAGCAGATAATCGAAGTTGCCCAAAAGACAGCCCCGATACTCGGGAAAATCATAACAAGCGTTGCAGAGGAGTTGTAAATGGACGGATTCCATGATCTGCTTATTGTAAACGGAACCGTAGTAACAATGGATAAAACAGACAACGTGATAGAAAACGGTGCCGTGGCCGTATCCGGCGACACAATAGAATCTGTCGGACCGTCAGATAAGGTTGATCCGAAAAACGCGGCCCGCATTATAGACGCAGACGGCGGAATCATAATGCCGGGGCTTGTCAATACTCATACTCATGCATCTATGACCTGTTTCAGGGGCCTTGCAGATGACATGGAACTTATGACCTGGCTGAATGATTATATTCTCCCGGCAGAAGCCAGGCTCACGCAAGACAGGGTTTATACAGGGGCGCTGCTTGCATGTGCCGAAATGGCGCTTTCCGGCACTACATGTTTCTCCGACATGTATCTTTTCGAGGACTCAGTTGCAGAGGCCGCAGACAAGGCCGGCATGCGCGCGGTGGTGGGTGAAGTCCTCTATGACTTTGATTCCCCCAATTACGGTCCCATAGAAAAAGGGTTTGAATACACCCGGCATCTTGTTGAAAAGTGGAAAGGACATCCGCGTATCACTATTGCAGTAGAACCCCATTCCCCCTATCTTTGCGCACCGGATTTGCTCAAGAGGGCTGCTGCAGTCTCAGAACAATACGATATTCCCATAATCGTCCATGTTGCCGAAACATGGAAGGAGGTGGAAACCATAAAAAACCGGTATCAGTTGAGTCCCGTGGCGCATCTGGCCGATATAGGGGTTTTATCCCCGCGCTTTGTGGCATGCCACTGCGTGGCACTGGATAAAACCGACATTGAACTGCTGGCAGATCATGACGTTAAAGTCTCCCACAATCCTGAAAGCAATATGAAGCTTGCTTCCGGCATCGCACCGATACCCGAACTTCTCGAGGCCGGGGTTTGCGTGGGGCTAGGAACAGACGGGCCGACCAGCAACAACAATCTGGACATGTTCATGGAAATGGATGCTGCTGCCAAAATCCACAAGGTAAGAACCCTGGATCCAACGGTAATGGATGCCGGCAAAGTGCTTCGAATGGCCACAATAGAGGGGGCCGGGGTGCTTGGTATGGACGATCAAATCGGTTCCCTGGAACCGGGTAAAAAAGCCGACATTATTGTTCTTGATACCCGCAAACCTCATTTGACACCCATGTATAACGTCTATTCCCACCTGGTTTATGCGGCATGCGGCCATGATGTCATCACAGCCATTGTAAACGGAGTGCCGCTGGTAGAAGACAGACAGCTGCTTTCCTTTGATGTTAACAGCGTAATGGATGAAATGCAAAGCATTGCCAAAGATGTCAGGGGCCTGCACGACTGGGAAAACCGCACCGGCCGGCACACCCGATAACCCGGTAAAATAAAGATGGTGTCAAGCGAAATCATGAAATCTCTTAAAATACTGCATAATAAAAAACCGGCCCGAATACTGATTGCGGCCTCGGTGTTTATTGTTATCTTTTACTGCAGCCAAAAAGGAGGTGTAAATACAGGCTACGCCCATGAGATGATTGCCACTGCAGCAACATTTGAAACCATGGAAAAAGAATCAGAAAGCGATTCTGAAAACATGCCCGATGATTCCGGCCCATCCGAATCAGGATCAGGCGACGAATCAGACGTGTTTGACGAATTCGATGAGTTTGAGCCAGACAGCGATTTTGACGAGTTCAAAGAGTTTGATTCCGGAGCCGACAAACCAGGAGCAAAAGTATATGACCCGCTGGCCGGATATAACCGCTTTATGACAAAGGTAAACGACAGGGTTTATTTCTGGATTTTAAAGCCCGCAGCTTCAGGTTATGCCGCGGTAACCCCCGGGTTTGTGCGCAAATCTGTAAACAGGTTTTTCAAAAACTTAAGCTACCCGGTAAGATTCGTAAACAACGTGCTGCAATTGAAACTAAAAAAAGCAGGAGTGGAGACCGCGCGTTTTGCGATAAACAGTACCGTGGGTATAGCCGGTCTCGGAGACCCGGCAAACAGATGGTTTGATCTTGAAGCATATCCCGAAGACTTCGGCCAAACCCTGGGCGTATACGGAGTTGGCGAGGGTTTTCATTTGGTATTGCCATTGCTCGGCCCCTCCAACCTGCGCGATGCATTTGCAATTATTCCTGACAGATTCCTTAAGCCGCTTTACTATGTGGAGCCCGCAGAAACGGGCATAGCGCTCGGCATATACGACAGGGTCAATTATACATCGCTTCATCTCGGGGAATATGAAAGTTTGAAAAAGGATGCAGTTGACTGGTATATTTTTCTGAGAAATGCATATGAAAGCAACCGCAAAAAGAAAATAGAGGAATAAGGTATGAGAAAGATCCACGCAATCATATTGCTGGCAATTGTGTTTTGCGCGGCTGCGGTTCCTGCAGCACAAAACGCGGACACGGCAAAGGACCTGCTTGAAAAAAAGATCAGCAATGTGCTGGAAGTCCTTGACCGCAAGGAACTAAGCGACCAGGAAAAGCGGGGAAAAATCGAGGACATCGTTGACCCGGTATTCAACTACGAACTTATGGCAAAACTCTCCCTGGGTCCCAGACACTGGTCAGGGCTGTCTTCAGAGCAAAAAGAAATCTTTTCAAAACGTTTTATAAAGCGTCTTAAAGATTCTTATTTTGACAAGATCTCCATGTATTCCGCAGACCAGGATGCGGATTTCACATACGGCACACCTGCTGAGAAAGACGGAAAAGTGCAGGTTCCGGTTACCGTCAGGGCCGGGGATGAAAAAATAGAGATGATCTATAAATTCTACCTTTCAGGAGACCAATGGCAAATCTATGACGTGGAGCTAAACGGGGTCAGTATTGTAAAAAGCTACCGTTCCCAATTCAATGAAGTTCTATCAGACGGCTCAGTCAAAGATCTGCTCGAGGAACTCAAGACTTCGGACGAACTCTGATAACACCGGCAATAGAAGGCCCTGTATAAATGGCTCAAAAAAATTCCCCGGCAACATGGTTCTATGACCGCATTCTTCTGCCCCGGCCCGTCCCTGTATTGGTCTGCTTTTTCTTCGTGCTGGGGATTCTTGCAATATTTATCAGGGATTTTCAAATAGAGGCCTCGCCATACACCCTGATCAAACAGGATAATGAAGATTACCTGTATTACCAGGAAACAATCGACAGGTTTGGTTTCGAGGATTTCCTGATGATTGCCTATAGCCCGGAATCCGGGGATCTTCTTTCAGGAAGGGTGCTTGATAATATAGCCGACCTGCGCGATGAAGTCGAGAACATAGACGGGGTGGATTCGGTGATGAGCCTGCTTGATGTGCCCCTGCTTGAAAGTCCGCCCATGCCCCTTACAGAGCTTGTCGAAAACATACGCACCCTTTCCTCGCCTGATGTAAACCTGAAGCTGGCGGCAAAAGAACTTTCCACAAGCCCTATCTACAAAAACCTTCTGGTCAGCCCGGATCTTTCAACAACAGCCCTGCAGATAAATATAAAGAGCAATCCCGAGTATCAAAAGCTTTGGGACAGGCGGCAAGAACTTCGCCAGAAGGCAGCCCGGCAGGATTTGAGCCGGGAGGAAAAAAAAGAGCGCGATGCGGTTGCAGCCGAAATTGAAAAGCTGTGGAACACGATGGAGTCGAGGCGCGCAGTGATCATTGCAGATATCCGCTCGGTGATGAAAAAACACGATGATGAAGCAGATCTGTTTCTCGGCGGCATCAGCATGATTGCAAATGACCTGATGCAGTTTATAAAAAATGATCTCAAAATCTACGGCTTTGGGATAATCCTGGTCCTGACTCTGGTACTCTGGCTGATCTTCAGACGTATTCGCTGGGTAATTCTTCCCCTGCTGAGCTGCGCGTTTGCAGCCGTGGCAATGGGGGGGCTTATGGGGCTGTTCGGATGGCGGGTAACCGTGGTATCATCTAATTTCATTTCCCTTCAGCTCATAATTACCATGGCCATTTCCATTCATCTGGTGGTGCGCTACAGGGAGCTGATAATAAAGGATCCTGCCAGGACACATGCAGACCTTGTCAGGCAGACAGTAATAGATATGCGCATTCCATGCCTTTACGCTGTACTGACTACCATTGCCGGATTCGGCTCCCTGGTATTCGCAGATATCAAGCCGGTGCAGACCTTTGGATGGATGATGGCGGCAGGCATAATGGTATCTCTGATAGTAACGTTTATCTTTTTCCCCGCAGCCCTCATGCTGTTTAAAAAAGCTCCCGCGCCTGCCGGGGGCTTGTCAAAGCTGGCTTTGCCGCGGCTGCTTTCCACGGTTACCGCGTCACGCGGCAGGCAGATTCTAATTATAAGCGTGATTGCCCTTTTATTGAGCGCTGCGGGAATCTCGCGCCTGGAGGTGGAAAATGCATTTATCAATTACTTCAAGTCATCCACTGAAATATCCCGGGGTCTGAAAGTCATTGACCGCAAACTCGGGGGCACCACGCCCCTTGACGTGATAGTTGATTTCAAGGGTGCGGAAACAGATGCCGGCCAAAATGGAGCCGGCCCGGACGGTGCGCGCGAAAACGATGATGAATTCGGGGAATTTGCCGAATTTGAAGAAGAGGAAGACTCCGGGAAATACTGGTTCACACCCCACAGGCTCTCTAGAATCGAGGCGGCCCATGACTATGTGGACGGACTTGAACATACCGGCAAAGTGCTGTCCCTTGCCACCCTTAACAAGGTAGCTGCCCGAATTACAGACACCCCCCTGGACAGCTTTGATCTTTCGCTTCTTTTCAACGAACTGCCGGATGAACACAGGCAAATGCTCGTAGAACCCTTTGCCTCGCCCGAGCACAATCAGGCCAGGGTGAGCCTCAGGATCATAGACTCCCACCCGGAGCTGCGGCGGGCCGAACTTCTTGATGAAATCAAAAACGGACTTGTAAAAGAAGCTGGTTTTAAAGAAGAAAATGTGAATCTGACAGGAATGATGGTATTGTACAATGATGTGCTCCAGAGCCTTTTCAACTCCCAGATACGTACCCTGGGCCTTGTGCTTTTGGCGCTGATGGTCATGTTTCTGGTATTGTTCAGGTCGGTGAAAATATCATTAATAGCCATATTTCCCAACCTGCTGGCCGCCGGGGTGGTGCTGGGCGCAATGGGCTGGATAGGCCTTCCCCTCGATATAATGACCATTACCATTGCATCAATCGCCATAGGCATCGCTGTGGACGATACCATCCATTACATACACAGGTTCAAACGGGAATTTGCAAAAGACACCAGCTATATTCAAACAATGCGCCGCTGCCACGAAAGCATAGGCTTTGCAATGTATTACACCTCCATTGTAATAATTATAGGCTTTTCAATTCTGGCCACATCAAATTTTATCCCGACTATTATCTTCGGCCTTTTTACAGGTATGGCCATGCTGATTGCCCTGATTGCCGCCCTGACGCTTCTGCCGCAGCTTATCATATGGATAAAGCCTTTCGGCCCGGAAGGCGG
>CAZVFQ010000002.1:0-46467 GCA_964626455.1 uncultured Desulfobacteraceae bacterium
TGAATTTTTCCCGAAAACGCTCAGCCTCGCTTCAAAAACCACCCCCGACCATAGATTTCCTTCGGAGCCGATTTCCATTAACCATTGATGGCGCCGTAAAAAGTCCAATATCTGCGTTACGCGCAATTTCTCAGAATTTCACGTACGGCTAAGTACGCTGCATTCTTCGAAATTGCGCAGGCCTTGATCTTGAACTTTTTACGGCGCCATCTGAAAACCGACTTTTTACGAGTGCATCAACCATCAACCATTAACCATCAACCATTAACCATTAACCATTAACTATTAACCATTAACTATTAACTATTAACCCTTCCCCCTCCACCAACCTCCTTGCCATCTCCAGTTCCTCCTGTCTTGTCTCTATACGCCCGTTGAGTTTTTCGTGAAGCAGCCTTCTTATGATTTTTCCGAAAAGAGGCGAGGGTGAAAGCCCAAGCTGTTTTAAGTCTTTACCCCTAACTGAAATTTTCACATCTTTCAAGTCTGTGACGTAAAAGGAGATGGCTTTTCTTATTTCTTCACGTCCCGTGGCAGCCATCATGTAGAGCAGCAGTTCGGTCGTAAATCCTGAGAGCGTTTCGTATAGTTCACTGTTTTTTACCGGCAGCTGCTGGCCGAGTTTGTATAAGCAGTGCTCTGCCTCTTCGCGTTCATGTACGAAAATTCTGGTGTACTTTGGGGCAAGCTCGAGGCGTCCGCATATTTTTTCCGCTTTTTCGCGGTCTGCATGGCTTACCATTACAAGAAAATATACCACCCATTTCCTGTAATCATCTTCCATGTAAAGAAGATCATACCATGCCAGAACGCTTCTTGCTGAATCAAGCATGTTGCGAAGCCTGTCATTTGCCCTGATGGATGGATCTATTACTTTTAGCAGGTCAAAGTCCTCAAGGCGGATCAGGGCGGGTATAGGGTTTTCCTCTTTTAAAATATGGCAAAGTTCCGAGAAAACCCGCCTGCCTGACAGGCGCTTGAAAAAATTCATTTTTACGGCATTTTCAATCAACCCCGCCGTGAGCTTGCCTATTGTAAAACCAAAGCGCTGTTCAAAGCGAATGGCCCTGAATACCCTTGTCGGGTCTTCGACAAAACTAAGATTGTGCAGTATCCGGACGGCCTTTTCCTTTAAGTCCCGCATTCCTCCGAAAAAGTCTATGAGACGGCCGAACTTGTCGGTGTTTAAGCATATGGCCAGGGTGTTTATGGTAAAATCCCGGCGGAACATGTCAAGCTTTATCGAACTCATCTCCACGGTGGGAAGGGCGGCCGGAAACTTGTAGTATTCCATCCTGGCGGAGGCTACATCTATTTTAAAACCATCCGGAAATATTATCACCGCGGTGCCGAATTTTTCGTATGCATTGATTCTGGCTCCCTCAGTCCTGGCAAAACCCCTGGCGAACTCGATTCCGTTTCCTTCGATTACGATATCTATGTCCTCGTTATGTCTGTAGAGAAACAGGTCGCGCACAAATCCGCCCACAACATAGGCCGGATATCCGTGGGCGTCAGCCGCCCTGCCGATTCGTCTCAGCAGATCAATGATATTTTCGTTTAACCGCTCCTTTAAGTGGCCTGCCACATTTTTGGTCCTGGGCCGGCGGGTTTCGTCAGGAGGCTCTGCAGAACGTGCGGCCTGCTTTTGCCTGTCGCGGTATATAAGAGTGTTTAAAAGATCTGTGCGGGTAATGGCGCCTATGACGCGCCCGTCTTGCATCACGGGCAGAATCCGCTGCTTGCTTTCAATTATTTTTTCCTGGATTTCGGCAATGTCGGCCTCCGGGTGAACTGTTTCAAATTCGGTGGACATGTATTCACTGATGGGTATGTCTCCCAGATCGTGATAAAGAGCTTTTTCGATCACCTGTCGGGTGATGAATCCGATCAGATTCTTGCCTTGGTTGTTTGGGCCCATTACCAGCAACGCGTTGACATTGTATCTGGACAGCAGTTGTCTTGCCTGTCTGCAGGTGGTTTTGCTCTGGACTGTAATTGCAGGGGTGGACATGATATCTGCAGCGCGCTGACTTGATTTGACATATTTTTTCAGCAGATCTACTATCCGGTTTTCCACTTGTGCCAGGGTTTTGTTTCGTATTGTTGCAGCGGCCGCAAAACTGTGGCCTCCGCCGCCCAGTTCGCGCACGACCGCGCCCACATCTATTTCCGGAAGCCGGCTTCTTGCAGCGATATAGATTTTGTTTTTCATAAGGGCGATGGCGAAAACCGCGTTCAGGTTTTCTATGCGCAGCATTTTCTGCACCAGAAATGCAAGATCGTGGACGTAGTCTTCCGTGGAAACCGATGTTATAGCAACTTCTCTTCCGTTTATATTGTAATGGGTGGCCGAACGGAACATGTCATTTAAAAGGCCGATTTGCTCCGGGTCCATTTCTTTTGCTATAAGATCCGAGATTGTGGTAAGACTTGCCCCGCTTGCGCGAAGAAACGCGGCTGCTTCAAAATCTTTTTCCGTGGTTGACGGATAGGTAAAGGCACCGGTATCCTCGTATATGCCCAGGCACATAACGGTTGCTTCATCAGGTGTGACCGGGATGTTTTTCTTTTTTATCAGTTCAACGAGAAGGCTGACATTGGCGCCTGTTAGGCTGTGGACCTCGAAGTCTGCTTTTATGTCATCATCGAGCCTCGGGTGATGGTCGTATATATGAATTTCCATTCCCGGCCTGTTTAAGAGTTTTTCGACTTCGCCTATGCGCGAGGCCTGTTTGGTATCCACTATCACCAGTCTGTCAATACTCTCAGGCTCAATTTTCCTGTAGTCTGCCATGTTAAACAGGTATGCCATGGTGCTGACAAAGAAGTTTTTCATGCTTTTTTCATGAAAGCCAGGAAACACTACAAGAGAGCCGGGATAGAGTTTCTGGGCCGCAAGCATGGAGCCGACTGCATCAAAATCCGCATTTGTATGCGAGGTGATTATTGTTAATCGATTTGTTTTCGAAGCGCTGTTTTTCACTTTCAGAGCCTGCCGCTGTTTGTTTTTATTGGTATAAATATTTGTTTTTTACAATTCATTATGATAATAAATCTATTAGCAGGGCACAAGTACATCATATTGCCATATAACACCTTCAAGAACCGGGCAAAATGAAAATTTTAAAATTTTCGATGGCTTGATTCCGGAAGAGTGATATTTAGCCGCCATGGCGATAATGTTTAAAAAGATTTCGTTTTTTTCTTCACAAGCAACATTTAAGGGGGACAAATGCCTGTTTTTCAATGGGAAGGAAAAGACCGCAACAACCAGGTCCGCAAAGGGGAAATAGAGGCTGGCAGTGAACAGGAGGTCCGTTCAATACTGGGCCGTCAGCGGATAAATCCAACCAAGGTCAAGAAAAAACCCAAGGATCTGTTTGAAAATGTTTCTTTCCTGCAGCCAAAGGTAAAAGAACACGACATAATTGTTTTCTGCAGGCAGTTTTCAACCATGATAGATGCCGGTCTGCCCATCATACAGTGTCTGGATATCCTCCAGTCCCAGCAGGAAAATACCACTTTTAAGAAAATGTTAAAAGATATAAAGGGATCTGTTGAATCCGGCAAAACCCTTGCAGAATCCTTAAAAAAATATCCCCGGCATTTCGACGACCTGTTTGTAAATATGGTGTCTGCGGGCGAGGCAGGCGGGATTCTGGATGTGATTTTGCGGCGGCTGTCAGCTTACATGGAAAAGGCCGCCAGGCTTAAGGCCCAGGTAAAGGGGGCAATGACATATCCCTTGGTTACCATCGTGATTGCCATTGGAGTGGTGGCAGTGATTTTGGTGTTTGTGATTCCTGTGTTCCAGGAGATGTTTGCAGATTTCGGACAGAGCCTGCCTGCGCCCACCCAGATGGTTATCAGCCTAAGCGAGTTTGTGAAAGGAAAAATCCTCTGGATTATAGGTGCGTTGATTATTTTGATTTTTGCGTTCCGCCGTTTTTACAGGACCGAGAAGGGCAGGGGCATGATTGACGAGCTCATGCTCAAGCTTCCGATCGTGGGTATTCTGGTGCGCAAGGTTGCAGTGGCCAAGTTTACCCGTACAATGGGCACCATGCTTGCAAGTGGGGTGGCCATACTGGAGGCACTTGACATAGTGGCCAGAACAGCAGGCAATAAAAGTGTTGAAAAAGCGATATACAAAGTGCGGGCAGGTATCGCCGAAGGCCAGACAATTGCTGATCCGTTGGCTGAAACCGGGGTTTTTCCGCCCATGGTCTGCCAGATGATAGCGGTGGGAGAATCCACGGGGGCAATAGATGCGATGCTTGAAAAAATCGCCGATTTTTACGAAGAAGAAGTCGATCAGGCAGTGGAGAACCTGACTTCAATGATAGAGCCCTTCATGCTGGTCTTTCTGGGCGTGGTAATCGGGGGCCTGGTTGTTTCCATGTACCTGCCTATTTTCCAGATGGCAGGAGGAGTCGGAGCATAGTTCTGCAGGCAAGATGGTTCCTTTCCGATCCAAAGCAGAGCAGGACCTTTACCGGAAGCTTAAGTGGCTGATTTTGTTCCGTGCCATCTTTGCGGGAGTCCTGCTCGGCTCTGTAGGCATGGCCATGCTCCGCCCCGGCTTTGATCTGCAGCTGGGGCAAAGCGCCCTTGCGTGGCTTTTACTGCTTTCATTTTTTCTCCTTGTGCTCTCCGGTTTATATAGTATTGTCCTGCCCAGGGCAGGGCGCCTCATGTTGTTCGGCTATTTTCAGTTGGTTGCCGACACCCTTGCCGTAACTTTGATTATCTATATAACCGGAAGCTTTTCGAGCATTTTCTCCTTTATGTATCTGGTGGTAATTGTTTATTCCTCCATGGTGATATACCGGAGCGGCGGAATGGTAACAGCTACACTTTGCGGGATACAGTACGGCCTGATGGTCGATCTGGAATACTACGGCATTATCGTCCCCCCTGATTCAGACCCCTATTTTCTGATCGACAACTATGACTGGCAGTATGTTACATACAAGCTGCTTTTTACGATAGCAGCCTGTTACGCGGTTGCCTTTTTGAGCGGGTATCTGTCGGAGCAGGAGCGCGCGGCAAAGCGCGAACTCTGGTCCATGGAGGAGCAGGTAAAGCGCATGGAACGATTGGCTGCAGCCGGAGAGATTGCATCCGGGCTTGCCCATGAGATCAAAAATCCCCTTGCATCCCTTACCGGTTCAATTCAGATGCTGCGTGATCAAATCGAATATGACGCCGATCAGGACCGGCTTATGCAGATCGCAATGCGGGAGGCAGACAGGTTAAGCACGCTTGTCACCGATTTTTTGAGATTTGCAAGACCGGGTCAGGGAAGGGCGGAGATCGTGGCCCTGGATAAGTCTGTATCCGAGATTGTATCTCTTTTTGCCCCGGCGCCTTTATCAGGTTCCGGTTTGAATGTGAAAACTGATATGAAACCGGGACTATATGTTCGCATAGACCCTGAGCACTTAAAGCAGGTTATCTGGAATCTGTTAAATAATGCCGCAGAAGCTGTAAACGGGCAGGGCACAATAGAGATAAGGGTGTATCGGGTAAAAAAGAACTATGCATGTGTCAGCATATCTGATAACGGATGTGGTATGGATGAGCAGACCATGTCCGGGGTCTTTAATCCGTTTTTTTCCACAAAACCCGGGGGTTCCGGCCTGGGGCTCTCCATTGTTCAGCAGGTGGTCGGGGCATACGGGGGACTCGTGGATATTGACAGCACCCCGGGCAGTGGCACCACCGTAACTGTCCGGCTAGGGCAACACTTACCCCAAAAGGCTTGACACTGGTTGCCAAATAAGATAGCAAGCCCCTTAACCATTTAAGAAAATAACAGATGAGCCCGGCAGCGGCACAGATTTTCGTGTCCCGGTTTTACGGGCTGCTGTGTGTGCGCATATAAACGGGAGAATCTATGACCCAGGCAAAAGATGTTATTACAAAACGAAAGGAGAAGATCGAGGCCTTAAAAGACCAAGGACTGGAGCTTTTCCCGAATGACTTTAAAACAACTTATACTGTTGAAGATATCAGATGCGCCATAGAGGGCGGCGACATTCAAATGTCAGAGGGCCATACTCAGATACATGCTGCAGGGCGCATGATGGCGATTAATCGTTTCGGCAAATCCGCTTTTATACGCTTCCGGGACAGAAGCGGGCAGATGCAGGCTTATATTCGTCAGGATCGTGTGGGCGAAGAAGTATACGCGTTTTTCAAGAAGCTTGATATAGGCGATTTTATAGGCTTGAGGGGCACGATGTTTGCCACTAAAACAGGCGAATGGACCCTGCTGGCAGATGAGATCAGGCTGCTTGCCAAGGCCTACCGCCCCCTGCCTGAAAAGTTTCACGGGTTAAAGGACCCGGAAAAGCGTTATCGCCAGAGATACCTGGACCTGATAATGAACCCGGAGGTGCGGGATGTTTTTGTAAGACGCAGTCTTTTGATAAGTGTAATAAGGGACTTTCTACTGGCAAGGCAGTATCTGGAGGTGGAAACTCCCATGATGCAGCCCATCGCCGGAGGGGCTGATGCCAGGCCGTTTAAGACTCATCATAATGCCCTGGATATGGATTTGTATCTGAGGATCGCTCCGGAGTTATACTTAAAGCGTTTGGTGGTGGGCGGCTTTGAACGGGTTTTTGAAATCAACCGCAATTTCAGAAACGAAGGGATCTCAACCCAGCATAATCCTGAATTCACGATGCTGGAATTCTATCAGGCATACGCTACTTATCAGGACCTGATGGATCTGACAGAAGAGATGCTTCGACATGCGGCAGAAGCGGTAACAGGGTCTGCTCTTGTTTCCTGCCAGGGGGAAGAGATTGATTTTGCAGGCAGGTGGCGGCGAATGACGCTCTTTGAGGCACTGGCTTCAATTGGGGGCGCGGATCCGCAGTTGTTAAAAGACAGGACTGCACTTATGGATTTTGCCGTATCCCGGGGTGTTGCGATTGACAGGACAAAGGATTCTGATATCGGTCTTGGCAAGCTGATTACAAAGGTTTTCGATCACTTGGTGGAACCCAAGCTTATTCAGCCGACATTTATAACCGGTTACCCTGTGGAGGTCTCTCCGCTGTCACGACGGAGCAGCACTGATCCTGAAATAACAGAGCGTTTCGAGCTTTTTGTTGCAGGAAAAGAAATAGCCAACGGGTTTTCCGAATTAAATGACCCGGTGGATCAAAGTGCGCGTTTTGCCCGGCAGGTGCAAAGCCGGGATACGGAAAATGACGAAGCACAGATGGATGAGGATTATATCCGGGCACTGGAATACGGCATGCCCCCAACAGCCGGAGAGGGAGTGGGTATTGACCGGCTGGCAATGCTTTTGACTGATTCTGCTTCGATCCGGGATGTCATCCTGTTTCCCCATCTGAAACCAGCTGAAAAAATATAGCGTTCTGCATAAATGGCTTTTGAATATTTTATAGGCAGCCGGTATCTGAGATCCAGGCAGAAAACCGGCTTTATCTCCTTTATTACCGTGCTTTCAGTCGCAGGGGTCACGGTAGGTGTCATGGCCCTGATCATAGTGCTTTCTGTGATGACGGGCGCTGAATCCTACTTTAAGACCAAAATTCTCGGCGTTGAACCCCATATAATGGTTTCCAGTTACGACGACGCTATCGGGGATTATCCTGATGTGATAGACACGGTAATGCGCCGTCAGCTGGTGGAATCAGCTATTCCCTTGGTCGAAACACAGGCAATGCTGAGATCCTCGGAGGATATGTCGGGCGCGGTTTTGCGCGGGCTGGACCCTGCCGCAGAAGGTACCGAAATTCTGGGATTTTCAAGATCAGAGTTGGAAGAAAAACTTGCCCCCCAAACAAATGGCGGACAGGAACCCGAGATGCCGGGCATTATTCTGGGCAAGAACCTGGCGCGAAGCTTGAGTTTGAGGCAGGGCGATACTCTTTATCTTATATCTCCCAGGGGAATGATGTCTCCGGTGGGTCATATGCCGTCAATGAAAAGATTCAAGGTAAGCGGGGTTTTCGAGTCGGGTTTTTATGAGTATGATTCCTCGCTGGCCTACATCCATATGCATACCGCCCAGGGGCTGCTGAAAATAGGCGATGCAGCCACAGCAATAGGAATCCGGGTCTCTGATATCTACAAAGCCGACAAAGTGGCAGAAGATATATCAAAGAACCTTGGCTATTCCTATACGGCCATGGACTGGATGGAGATGAACCGCAATTTTTTCTCGGCTTTGAAACTTGAGAAAACCGCCATGTTTGTGATTCTGACCCTGATTATACTGGTGGCCGCCTTTAACATAGCAAGTACTCTTATTATGATGGTTATGAGTAAAACCCGGGATATCGCCATATTAAAAGCCATGGGCGCAACTGAGAAAAGTATCCGCAAGATATTTGTATTCAAGGGCCTTGTAATAGGGGGCATTGGAACGATTATCGGCACGACGCTGGGTATCGCGGGCTGCTTTGTTTTGGAAAAGTATCAGTTTGTGGATCTGCCGGGCGATGTCTATTATTTTACCACCCTGCCCGTGCAGGTGCAGTTTTTGGATATAGCAATGATTGTGGCCGCGGCCATGGCAATATGTTTTCTGGCCACTCTTTATCCGGCCCGCAAGGCCTCGCGGTTAAACCCGGTGGAAGCACTGCGTTATGGATAATTTTACCTTAAAGGAAAACAGAAAACAGCAATCCGGAGAACGGGCCGGCCATCCCCTGCTCCAGGCGGCCGGTATATGCAGGTGGTTTACAGATAAAAATGCCACTATTGAGATTTTAAACGACCTTTGCATGGAAATAAACCGCGGTGAAACAATGGCGGTTGTGGGTGAGTCCGGGGTCGGCAAGTCAACTCTTCTTCACATATTGGGCACCCTTGACAGGCCCAATACCGGAGAGGTGTTTTATAACGGTGTTAATGTATTTGAAATGGCCCCTTCAAGGCTTGCATCTTTCAGAAATTCAACCATAGGATTTGTGTTCCAGTTTCATTATTTACTGCCGGAATTTACAAGCCTTGAAAACGTTATGATGCCCGGGCTGATCTCAGGGATGAAAAAAAAGGATGTAGGCGAGGATGCCGAAGCCGTGCTGGTGCGCGTCGGCTTAAAGGACCGGCTAGGCCACAGGGTTATAGATCTTTCGGGCGGCGAGCAGCAGCGGGTGGCCCTTGCCCGGGCTCTGGTCCTAAACCCTGATATTCTTCTGGCAGACGAACCAACCGGGAACCTGGATCAGAAAAACAGCGCCCAGGTTCACGAGTTTCTTGTGGAATTAAACCGGGAGATGGGTATGGCCATGGTGGTGGTGACCCACAACCTGAAGTTGGCCGATATGATGCAGCGGAAAATGTGCATTGTCGATGGAAGGCTCCGGGATACAGAATAAGGCGGAAAAAAGGAAAATAAAGAATGCGGACCGGAATCTGGTTAATAGTGTTGCTTGGCTTTTTCTTTGTTACTGGTGCTCAGGCAGCGGCTGAAGCAACAGTAAAAGATATAAAAATAGAAGGCAACAAGCGTATAGAAGAAGATGCGATTCTGCAGGCGATCAGCACGGAAGCCGGTGATAAATACGATGAACAAGGGCTCTCCCAAGACCTTGAAGCCGTATACAAGATGGGCTATTTCGATGATGTCCGGGTGGAGACTGAAGAAGAAGACGACGGCATGGTGGTTGTATTTGTCGTCAGGGAAAACTCGTCTTTGCGTAATATTGAGTTTTCAGGCAACAGGCTTTTTGAAGCCGAGGATATAGAGGAAAACATAGATATTACATCAGGGGCAATTATAAATATCGCCAGGATCAAGCGGGATATCAAAGCCATTGAAAGAATGTACAGGGAGAAAAATTACCACAGTGCAAGCGTAGACTATGAGATTAAAAAGATAGATGAAAACAGGGCTGACCTTGAGTTTGTAATTGAGGAAGGCAAAAAGATCCGGATAAAGGAAATCAGCGTTGAAGGAAATCAAGCCTTTTCAGACAAGGAAATCAAAAAAATAATGAAAACCTCGGAAAAAGGCTTCTTTTCCTGGCTTACCTCCTCGGGAGACCTTGACATGCAGAGACTTGAGCAGGATATCCAAAGGATCGCGTCTCGCTACCAGAACAACGGTTATGCAGAAGCCAGGGTGGCAGAACCTGATATCAGATACGAGGGGGACTGGATTTATCTTACAATCAAAATTCATGAAGGTCCGCGTTTTAAGGTAGGGGATGTGGGCTTTGAAGGGGAACTGATAGCAGAAAAACAGGAACTCAGGGAAAAAATTTCTATCACGGAGCAGGATTATTACAACCGGGAAGTGTTGCAAAACGATGTTATGACGTTAACGGATTTGTATGCAGATCAGGGCTATGCAAGGGCCGATATCCGGCCTGAGTTAAAAAAGCGTCCCGATGATGATGTGACTGACATAGTGTTTCATTTTAACAAAAACCGCCCGGTCCGCTTTGAGAAAATCGTTATAGAAGGCAACACCAAAACCCGGGACAAGGTGATAAGGCGTGAAATGCATGTTCATGAGCAGGAAAAATACAGCGCAAGCAAACTGAAGCGCTCCATCCGCAATCTTTACCGTCTCGACTATTTCGAGGATATCGATGTAAAGACCCGCGAGGGTTCATCAGATGATCAGATGATACTCGATATCAACGTTGAAGAAAAAGCCACGGGGAGTTTCACTTTCGGCGCCGGCTACAGCGCAGTGGAAAAGCTTTATATTATGAGTTCGATATCTGAGAGCAATTTTCTTGGCCGGGGCCAGAAAATTGAATTAAGAGCTCAGACAGGAAGTGAATCCAGGCAGTTCAGATTTATATTCACGGAGCCATGGTTATTTGACATTCCGCTTTCGGCAACTGCCGAGGCCTATAACTGGGAGCGCGATTATGACGATTACGAGCGTGACAGCAAGGGAGGCCTGGTCCGCTTCGGTTATCCCCTGTTTGATTATACCCGCGGCTATATTTCATATGCTTTTGATATAAGTGAAGTAAAGGATGTAAGTGAGGATTATACCCATCGTATTCAGGAGGGCCGCTACACGGAAAGCAGTGTTACCACAAGCATTATCTATGACTCAAGGGACAGGGCTATCAATCCCACCGAGGGCTCAAAACACAAGCTTAGCTTTGAATATGCAGGTTTGGGCGGAGATGTGGGTTTTACCAAGACCAAGGCAGAGGCGGGAAGATATTTTCCCCTTTTCTGGGATACTGTCGGGTTTCTGCATGCAGAGGGAGGCCACGTCGCCGAGGTTGAAGGCAAATACCTTCCTGATTATGAAAAGTTCTATCTCGGCGGGATAAATTCCCTGCGCGGCTTTGACTGGCGCGATGTCTGTGTTTTCGAGGAGGATGAGGACGGAAACGAAATTAAGCTGGGAGGTGAAAAATACGTTCAGTTCAATGTCGAATTTATATTTCCTTTAATAGAGGATGCCGGTTTGAGGGGAGTGTTTTTTTATGATACAGGAAATGTATATGCCAGAGGAGAGAATGTGGATTTGGGTGATTTGCGGCAAAGCGCCGGATACGGCATCCGATGGTATTCTCCTTTGGGCCCGCTGCGCCTGGAACGTGGCTATATTCTCGACCGGCAGGAAGGCGAGGACTCCGGCAGGTGGGAATTTTCAATCGGCGGCGTGTTCTAGATTATACTGATAATGCCTGAGATATAAAATTTCGGAGGGATAATGATGGAAAAGATAAAAGTTTTTGGTGCGGTCCTGATATGTTTTATGTTTGCCGCAGGCTCCGCATCTGCCGCGGATGTGGCAAAGATCGGCATAATTGATTTCCAGAAGGTCCTGAGAGAGTCCGAGGCGGGAAAGAGCGTTCAGAAGCAGATTCAAAAAGATGGTCAGGAGATGGAAGCCGATCTTAAGGAGCTTGCAGGAGAGATCGAGGATCTTGACAAGCAGCTTTCACGTGACTCCATGGTCATGGATAAGGATAAGCGGCAGGATAAGCAGCAGGAACTTGAGAACAAAAAACACAGTTTTCAGTCAAAACGCGAGGAGTACCAGTCCCGGTTCAGGCAACTGGAGGCCGAATTGGTAGGAAAACTGCGGGATGAGATTTTCTCGATTGCCGAGGAGATCGGCAAGCAGGAAGGATACCTGCTTATTATTGAAAGATCCGCCGCAATCTATTACCCGGATTCCATCGATATAACAGGCAGGCTGATCAAGCAATACAATGAGCGATACGGGGCAGAACTGCCCGATGAAAAACAAGACAAAGACTGATGCACGTGCAGAGCCGGAGGGCATTTTATCATGCCTCGGATAAAAATATCCGAACTTGTAGACCTGATAAATGGCGATGCAGCCGATATCAAGGGTGATCCGGAAAAAATCATTGTCCGGGCCATGCCCTTTGATCAGGCAGACGAGGACGCGGTAACATTTGCGGACAATTCAGAGCTGCTCAAACGGGTAAAGGGCTGCCGGGCCGGGGCGGTAATTGTTCCCCGAAGGTTTGAAAATGAGCATGAAGCAAATCTGATTTTATCCGATAACCCCAGGCTGGCCTTTGCAAGGGCTATGTACTATTTTTATCCCCGGGTAGCGAAATTTTCGGGAATCAGCTCCATGGCAGCGGTTGGTGAAAATTTCAGGTGCGGGCAGGACACGGCTGTTGCCCCTTTTGCCTTCATAGGCGACAATGTGGTAATGGGCAGCCGGGTGATCATTCATCCGCATGTCTGTATAGAAGATGATGTTCGTATCGGAGACGATGCCGAAATTATGCCGAATGTATCGGTTATGCAAGGATGCGTGATAGGCGAAAGGGTGATAATCCAGCCGGGATGCGTGATAGGAGCCGACGGATTCGGTTTTACCCCGGATCAGGGGCGTCATTTTAAAATTCCCCAGGTCGGTATCGTAAAGATTGACGATGATGTGGAAATAGGAGCGTTAAATACCATAGACAGGGCAACCTTTGGGGAGACCAGGATTTGTGCCGGCGTTAAGACCGACAACCAGGTTCATATAGCCCATAACGTGAAAGTAGGCGAGCACAGCATTATAGTGGCCCAGGTCGGAATAGCCGGCAGCACCAGCGTCGGGAAAAACGTTATTCTGGCAGGTCAGGCAGGCATAGGCGGTCATATTTCAATCGGTGACCGAGCTGTTGTCGGGCCCCAGGCCGGGGTGGCACGAGACGTGGCTGAAGGGAAAACCGTTTCCGGCACGCCTGAAATGCCTCATAGCAGATGGCTGCGCGTACAGCAGTCGATCTCACGGCTGCCTGAGATGAAAAAGCGGATCAGGGACTTGGAAAAGCAGTTGGCAGCTTTTGGTAAAAGCCATACAGGCAAAAAAGAGGATAAGCAGGACTAGATGATACATCCAACAGCAATAATCGACTCAAAGGCTGAGATTGATGAAAACGTGGAGATCGGGCCGTATTCGATCATAAAGGCAAATGTTTCCATTGCATCCGGGACAAAAATCGGCTCTCATGTTACAATTGATCCATATGTGGATATCGGCCCGGACTGCCAGATATTTCAATATGCCTCCATTGGTGCTGTACCCCAGGCCGTAAAATTCAAAGGTGAGATTACGTATCTGAAAATAGGGCAGAACTCCATTATCAGGGAGTTTGCCACCTTAAACCGGGGCACTGAATTCGGAGGAGGAGTAACCCGTATAGGTGAAGATAATTTCCTTATGGCATACACACATGTGGCTCACGACTGTATTACAGGAAGAGGTGTTATCATGGCAAATAATGCCACCCTGGCCGGTCATATCACCATAGGCGATCATGTTATTGTCGGAGGTCTGGTGGCCGTGCATCAGTTTGTGAGGATCGGAGATTATGCTTATATTGGGGGGAAAGCGGCCGTAGTAAAAGATATTCCCCCGTATCTTATAGCAGCAGGCGACCGTGCCACGCTTCACGGGTTAAACAAGGTGGGCATGAAGCGCCATCAGTTTTCGGAAAGCGCAATTACACAGCTTAAAAGGGCTTACAGGATAATTTTCCGCATCGGGCTTACCGTAAATGAGGCGGTGGAGCGTGTGCTGGCCGAAGTTGAAAACACGCCTGAAGTGTTAAATCTTGTTAATTTCATCAAAAACACCCAGCGGGGCATAACGCGGTAACAGAACAACATGGCAGAAACGGAAAAAAGAATCGGGCTTATTGCAGGAAGCGGCCCGTTTCCGGTCCTGTTTGCAAAAAAAGCCTCAGCCCGGGGCTATCATGTATATGCCGCTGGTTACCGCAATGAGACCGAGCCTGCTATTGCCAACTACGCTTATGTCTTGGATATGTTTTATATCGGCCAGGTGGGCCGGCTGATCAAATTTTTTAAAAAACATGATATTCGCTCCGCGGTCATGATAGGGGCAATTGACAAGCCGTCCTCCATAAAGCAGATCCGACCTGACATAAAAGCCCTTTCTCTGCTCACTGCGGTCCGCAAAGACACCACCCATGACGACAGGATTTTGCGGGCTTTTGCCGGGCTTTTGGAAGACGAGGGAATAAAGATCCGTTCCTCCACTTTTCTGCTGCCGGAACTGCTGGCCGTGCCCGGATGCTGGACCCGCAGAAAACCATCGGACAAGGAACGCACGGACATAGAATTCGGCTGGAAGATGGCAAAGGCAGTGGGCAGTCTGGACATAGGGCAGTGCGTGGTTGTTGCAAACGGATCAGTACTTGCGGTCGAAGCCATTGACGGAACTGATAGCACTATAAGGCGCGGCGGCGGCCTGGGGCGGGGCGATGCCGTTGTGGTCAAGGTATGCAAGCCGATACAGGATTTTCGTTTTGACGTGCCGGCAGTGGGCTCGCAGACCATAGAGACCATGCACGAGGCCGGTGCAGGGGTGCTGGTGATTGAGGCCGGCAAATCAATTGTATTTGATAAAGATGAAATGGTTGAACTTGCCGATAAATACGGTATATCTATCGAGGCCTGCAAAGATGCGCAAAATGACGGTTAAAGCTGCGGGACCAGAGAAAGAGAAATGAATGTGAGTAACAAGATTCGCGCGGCGGTGGTGGGTGTCGGCTACCTGGGCAGGTTTCATGCGGAAAAATATGCGGCCCTGCCGGAGGCTGAACTTATCGGAGTGGTTGACACAAACCGGGATCAGGCCTTAAAGGTTGCAAAGAAGGTCGGGGCAGAGGCTTATACCGACTATACAGAACTTTTCGGCAAGGTGGATGCTGTCAGCATTGCAGTGCCTACCCCGTTTCATTATAAAACAGCAAAGGCTTTTCTTGAGGCAGGTGTGGATGTTCTTATTGAAAAGCCCATCACACAGACTGTTGCCGAGGCTGATGAACTGATAAAGATAGCGGAAAAAAAGGGGCGGATTATTCAGGTGGGACACCTGGAACGGTTTAACCCTGCGGTAAAGGCCGTATGCGATCTCGTGGAAAATCCTCTTTTCATTGAGTGTAACCGGCTTAGCTTGTATCAGCCAAGAGGCACGGATGTCAGTGTGGTCCATGACCTGATGATCCACGACATAGATCTGATTCTAAATTTTGTAAAATCCGGTGTGCGTTATTGTCACGCCATGGGATCGCCCCTTGTCACAGACAAGGTTGATATTGCAAATGCCCATATTGAATTTGAAAATATGGCCGTGGCAAATGTAACCGCCAGCCGCATTTCCAGCAAAAGCGAGCGCAAGATCCGGATTTTTCAGCAGGATGGATATTTTTCCATTGATTTTGCCAACCGGGCAATAACCCATATTCATCCGGCAGATTCCGCGGAGCAGGGGGTTCAGTGCCCTGTGCCGGGCATGCAGATTGACACCATGAGCTTTGAAAAGGCCGATGCCCTTGCAGATGAGATCCAATCATTTGTCGCTGCCGCGGCAGGACGCAAAGCCCCGGAAGTTTCGGGAAAAATGGGAAGGGATGCCCTGGCGATTGCGGTAGATATAATAAAGCAGATCGATACTGCTATGGAGCGGCTGCGAAGGCCGTCGCTATGATGCAGGCGGAAAAGACCCAAAGGGTAATGATAATCGCAGGCGAAACCTCCGGGGATAATCACGGGGCGCGCGTGGTGCGTGAAATGTCTGTAAAAAGCGCGGGTCTGGAGTTTTTCGGTATCGGCGGCGCCCGGATGAAGCAGGAAGGTGTTGAAATAATAACAGAGGCATCCGCGCTTTCAGTGGTGGGCATAACAGAGGTTTTCTCAAGACTGCCCGTGGTTTTGCGGGAAGCTTGCCGCATAAAAAAGGAAATGCTCCGGCGGCGTCCTGATCTTTTGATACTGATTGATTTTCCGGATTTTAATCTTCATATGGCAAAATTTGCCGGCAAAAACAATATACCGGTACTCTACTATATAAGTCCGCAGGTTTGGGCCTGGCGAAAGGGTCGGGTGCGCAGGATAAAAAAATACGTGGACCGCATGGCTGTGATTTTGCCGTTTGAAGCTGATTTTTACAATAAGCATGGTATTTCTGCAACCTTTGTCGGCCACCCCCTGCTGGATCATTATGCCGAAGAAGACCAGGGAAGCTTGCCGGTTGCTGAAAATACTGATCGGTCCGTGGTGGGCCTGCTTCCCGGCTCACGGGAAAGCGAGATTGCAAGAAATCTTCCTGTGATGCTGGCCGCAGCCCGCAGGCTTAAGGACAGTATCAGCGGCATCAGCTTTATTGTTTCAATAGCGCCCGGAATAGACAGGCATTGGTTGGAAGGCTTTGTAAGTCCCTATCGGGACGTGATCGATATAGAAATCAAATCCGGTGCCATCGAGGATGTGTTAAGACAATGCAGCCTGGTGGTGGCAGCATCCGGTACCGTAACTCTGGAGGCGGCCATTTTCGGCGTGCCCATGGTAATTATTTATCGTGTATCCCCGGTAAGTTACCTGCTTGGCCGGATGCTTGTCAGTGTGGATCATATAGGGCTGGCAAATATTATAGCAGGCCAGCGGGTGGTACCGGAATTAATTCAGAAACAGGCAGAGCCCGCTGAAATCGCCCGTACTGTTGCCAATTTGCTCTCTGAGCCTGAAGCGCTTTCAGGCCTGCGGCGCAGGCTTCGCTCTGTAAGGTCGATGCTGGGCCGGCCCGGGGCCTCTGCTAAAACAGCCGATATTGCACTTTCAATGATCCGGTACAAAAAAACTTAGTTTCGGATAGTATAAAAATTATCCCGGCGAGCTTTTATGACTGACAGTCAAAAGTTTTTACACAACACACTGGAACTCTTGTGTTTTTCGAGGGTTAAACCGCCTATAAGCATTAAAGGGATAACTATTTGAAGTTGTTGAGCTTTTTTCTTAAACCATTAACAATTAACTTATAACTTTTAACTCACAAGTTTTATGGCCATTAAATCCAAAATCGAGCTGCGCTCCAGGCACAAGCGTATACTGGAATATATTCGGGAAAGCTGGGGCAAGCTCGCCCTGGCAATGTTTTGTATGGTTGTTGTGTCTGCTACCACTTCTGCCACGGCTTTTATTGTCAAACCGATTTTAGACGATATTTTCATGGAAAGAAATGAGCAGATGCTTTTTCTGCTCCCCCTTGCGGTCATGATCCTTTACGTGCTCCGGGGGGTCGCCATGTACGGCCAGGAATTTCTGATGCACTATGTGGGTGAAACCATTATCAGAAAGCTGCGTGAAAGCCTTTATGACAAGATAACCGACCTGCCTTTATCGTTTTTCCAGAAGGAGAAGACCGGTGTTTTGATGTCAAGGGTCACCAATGATGTCAATATTATAAAAGAGATGGTTTCAACCGCGGTCACAGGGGCGTTAAAAGATTCTTTTACCATTATCGGCCTGGTATTCGTGATTTTCTACAGGGACTGGAAGCTTGCCCTGCTTGCCATGGTTGTGCTGCCTGCGGCGGTTTTCCCGATATACGAATTCGGACGCCGCATAAGGCGGTTCAGCACTCGCAGCCAGGAATCCATGGCTGATCTTAACGCGTTTTTGCACGAAACTTTTGCAGGAAACAAGATCGTTAAAGCCTTTGGCATGGAGCCTGCTGAGAAGTCCCGTTTTTTTGACAAAAACCGCAGATATTACCATTACGAAGTCAAAACCCTGCGCATAAAGGCGTTAAGCTCACCGGTCATGGAGCTTTTGGGCGGCATCGGAATGGCGATGGTGATATGGTACGGCGGCTACGGGGTAATTCACGGCGAATCAACACCGGGCACCTTTTTTTCCTTTATGACCGCTGTCATGCTTTTGTATGCTCCCATACGAAAGCTTTCCAAATTAAACAATGCAATTCAGCGGGGCATGGCTGCAACAGACAGGGTCTTTGATATTCTTGAAACCGAATCCGATATAGTGGAGCCGGAAAATCCCAAATCCATGCCCGCTCCCCCGCATACCGCGGCGTTTGAGAAGGTGTGGTTCGAATATGAACCAGGAGAACCTGTATTAAGAGGCATAAACCTTGAAGTGCGCCCGGGCGAGCGTCTTGGAATAGTTGGTACAAGCGGAGGCGGCAAAACAACTTTGGTAAATCTGATTCCAAGATTCTATGATGTCACTGCCGGGGCTGTTAAAATTGACGGCATTGATATAAGGGATCTGTCCGTGGCAGACCTGCGAAGCCGCATTGCAGTGGTAACCCAGGAGCCCATTTTGTTCAACGATACAATCGGGACCAATATTTCATACGGGAAAAAGGATGCCACCCGTCAGCAGGTGCTTGATGCCGCCCGGGCCGCCTATATTTATGATTTCATTCAAAGCCTGCCAAAAGGACTGGATACAGTGATCGGAGAGCTCGGAAGCCGGCTTTCCGGGGGGGAAAAACAGCGAATGTGTATAGCAAGGGCGCTGTTAAAAGATGCCCCCATACTGATACTTGATGAGGCAACTTCAGCCCTGGACGCAGAGGCCGAACAACTGGTTAAAAATGCGCTGGAAAATCTGATGGAGGGCAGGAGTTCCTTTGTTATCGCCCACCGGCTTTCAACAATAGTGGAGGCAGATCGCATCATTGTGCTATCCCGCGGTGAAATCGCGGAACATGGCGATCATGAATCTTTGCTGGCGGCAAAGGGAGAATATTACAGACTTTATTACAGGCAGTTTTCCGGTAACCCAGAAAAGCACCAAACCTGCGCGCGCGGCGCAATCGAATAACAAAGACAGCAGCACGAGACTCCATGAAGATCAATACGATCGTCAATCGCTTTATCCTAAAGGAACTTGTTGCCCCGTTTTTCATGAACATGGGTTTTTTCATGTTTGTCTTTCTGATGCGCGAGATCCTGGATATCACCAACATGATTGTCAATTACCAGGTGAGCCCCGGGATTTTTGTGTTGATGATTTTTTCTTCCATACCCTATTTTCTTGTCTATATCATTCCAATGTCCGTGATGATGAGCGTACTGCTGACATTTTTGCGCATGTCTTCGGACAATGAAATCCTGGCCCTGAAATCCTGCGGGGTGAGTTTGTATCATATGCTGGCGCCGGTGGCGATTTTTGCCGCACTAGGCTGTGCAGTAACCGTGTTTATGGCTGCATACGGTATGCCATGGGGCAAATACTCCCATGAGCAGCTGGCAGTGGAGGTGGCACAGTCCAACTTTAATATTGGATTAAAGGAGCGCAGTTTTATAGACAGCTTTGACGACGTGATGATGTATGTAAATGAAGTGGATATGAAAAGCCGCAGCATGAAGGGCGTATTTATAGAGGACAGCCGCGGGAGCGGTCCTGCCGGCACAGTAGTAGCTCCTGAAGGCTATCTTTTCGAAGGCGACAAGCCTCACACCTTTGTGCTCCGGCTTTACAGAGGCATTGTCAGCCGGGGTGAACCCGGCAGTAAATCGGCCCATGCAACCCGGTTTGATACCTATGATATCAGGCTGGATCTTCAAAGCGCCGCATCCAAAACCAGGTCGCGGCGCAAAGATGAAAAAGAGATGAGACTCGGCGAGATTAGTCAATACCTCAAGACAGAGAAGGAGCATGACAAAAAGTATTATTCTGTGCATATGGAATTTCACAGGAAATTTTCAATACCGTTTGCCTGCATCGCCCTTGCCGTGCTGGCAATGCCCCTCGGGATCCAGACGGTTTCAGCCAGAAAATCCGCAGGCCTGGGCATAGGGCTGGTATGTTTTCTGCTGTATTATCTTCTTTTGTCAGGGGCAATGGTACTGGGCGAGGCCGGCAGATATCATCCGGCGCCGCTGCTGTGGTTTCCCAATGTAATCATGGGCGGACTGGGGGTTTATCTGCTGGTTAAAGCGGCAAATGACAGTCCGGCAGCCCTGTTTTCCGGTTTCCGGAAGGTCTGGAATCTGATTTTGCGGCTGATGCCGGGGAAAGAGGGAAAAGATAACCCGGAAGATTCAAGTCGCACGCGGGACAAGGTGCAGCAATGACCGTTATTTATCGCTATATAACGGTTTCGTTTTTCAGATACTTCTGTTACGTGCTTATAATGGTGGTGGGCATATATTTGTCAGTGGATTTTATCGGCAGAATTGATGATTTTATCGAATCAGGCAGATCGCCGGTCTCGGCCGGGCTTTATTTTCTGTTCAAGATTCCTCTTATCATCTCCCAGATAACTCCCCTGGCAGTGCTTCTCTCAGTGCTGATTATTTTCGGGGTGATGAACAAGAACAACGAAATCATTGCGCTTAAAAGCGGCGGTGTCAGTGTTTTTTATCTTCTTGTTCCTGTTGCGGTAATAGGGGTTGTATTTTCGGTATTGCTGTTTGTATTTGCCGAGACGGTAGTGCCCATAACCGCGGCTAAAGCCTCGATCATAGAGGAGAATAAAGACGATGGCACCAGTGCCGTCTCATCGCGGGAGAAAAATATCTGGATCAGGCAGAACGGCAGAATCGTGCATATAAAGCACTACCACCCGGCAGAAGATGTGCTTTATGGAATCAGCATTTATAAATTTGATCCTGACTTCAACCTGATAGGCCGGATTGACGCGGTATCGGCCCGCTATGAGCAGGGGCAATGGATGTTTTTTGATAGTACGGAGCAGAGGTTCGGCCGCGGAAAAGAAAGCCTTTGGCCGGAAGAGTCCGGGGTTATTGTCAGTACGCGTCATGATGAATTAAGGGATTTTTCACTGAATCTGCAGCCGGAGGATTTCAGACGGGTGGTGCGCGAGGCTGAAGAAACAGGTTTTGCAGAACTGAGGCGATATATTGAAAAGACAAGGGCCGAAGGCTATGATGTGACAAAATACAGGGTGGATCTTTATGCAAAGACCGCATTTCCTGCTGTGTGTCTGATTATGAGCCTTATGGGAACCTGCCTGGCATTTAGGGGAAAAACCAGAGACGGCATGGCGGTGAGTTTTGCCTACGGCATTATTACAGCCTTTGTTTACTGGTCGGTTTACAGTTTTTGTCTTTCTCTGGGCTACGGTGAAATTCTGCCTGCATGGCTTGCTGCATGGAGCACAAACATTTTATTCGGACTTGCAGCCCTGTTTCTGGTGTTAAGTCTGGAATAAAAGGAATGTTGCCGTCTATGGGAGAGCTGAGAAACAGGGTCGAATACCTAATGCGCACAAAGAGCCGTTCAGAGGACAGGATTCTCGCGGGGCTGCTCTATGGTGCATCCTGTATATACGGCGCGGCAATAAGGCTCCGGAACCTTTGTTTCAGAACGGCTATTTTCCAGGTCAGATCTCTTCCCTGCAGGGTCGTATCTGTCGGCAACATTACCGCGGGAGGCACCGGAAAGACTCCCATGACCATTTACATGGCAAAACTGATCCGGCAGATGGGATACCGCCCCGCGGTATTGAGCCGCGGCTACAGAGGCGGTGCGGAAAAAGACGGAGCGGTTGTAAGCGACGGCCATAGTTTGTCTGCCGATTTTCAGACCGCGGGTGATGAACCCTTGCTGATGGCCTGCCGGCTTAAAGGGGTGCCGGTGCTTGTGGGCGGTGATCGTTACAGAAGCGGCATGCGGGCTGTTGCGGAATTTGATCCGGATATGGTGATTTTAGATGATGGATTTCAGCACAGACGCCTGTACAGGGATCTTGATCTTGTTTTGATGGATGCAAAACAGGGTGTCGGCAACGGATTTATGCTTCCAAGAGGTGTTCTAAGAGAACCGGTTTCCGGTCTTGGCCGGGCTGACGCGGTTGTTGTAACCCGAAGCATTCAGGCAGGGGACTTTCCCGCCAAAATTGATGCCGCAGGGAGTATACCGGTTTTTCGCACAAATCATGATCCTTATGTTGCGGGCGTTTTTGCAGGAAACGATGCTTCGGCGCTATCGGTCTCAGGACTTTGCGAGTCGCCGGATTTTTCATTCATGAAGGACCAACGTGTTTTTGCTTTCTCAGGGATTGCGCAGAACAAAGAATTCCGGGATATGCTGGAGTGCCGCATAGGAAAACTCTGTGGTTTCTCAGGGTTTGCAGATCATCATTCTTATACGCAAAGCGATATTCAGGGAATCATAAAGGCATCAAAATCCAGTTCTTCACAACTGCTGGCAACCACGGAAAAAGATTTTGCAAGGATTGCCGGCAGGCTGCCCGGATCTGTCCGTGTGGCGGTCATCGGGGTACGGTTGGTTTTTGCGGATACAAAAGAAGAAGACTGCTTCGCCGCTTTTGTGCGTCAGAAACTGACCGGCGGTATCAGAGAGGCCTGATAATGAGCAAACAAATATCAAGACAGATGGTAAAAGATCTGCCCGCAGAGGTGCTCTCCAGGGGGCGCTGGGGCAATGCGGATCTTTTCCGGCTTGTTTTTGATGAAAAACAATATACGATCAAGGACTTTTCTCCCTGTCCTCCACTGGTGAAAAAGACCTGGGGACGCTGGATGGTCAGGCGTGAATACCGGGCTTTTCTACGGCTTGAGGGAATAAAGGGCATTCCGGCAGAACCGTTTTTGCTGGATCAATATGCAGTAGGCTATAAGTTCGTGCCAGGCAAAACCCTTCGGGCGGCCACAGCTGATGAAATTCCCGTGTCTTTTTTCCCGGAGCTCGAGCAGATCGTGTGCAGGATGCATGAGAGAAATATCGTGCACCTGGATTTAAGAAACCGGCGCAATATCCTTATCGATGAGCACGGCAGTCCGGTTTTGCTTGATTTCCAGTCCTGCCTTGACTTAAATTTCATACCGCGGGCTTTTCATGGTATGCTAAAAGACGTTGATCTTTCCGGGGTATATAAGAGCTGGCTTAACCTTCGTCCCGACCTGATCGACGAGGAGCGTATGGCGCGCTTGCAGCGTTTAAACCGCAGGCGCAGGCTCTGGGTTTTAAAGGGTTATCCCATGGGAACAAGGGGCGATAGAAGACGTTAAAGCGGTTTGATAAAGGTGAAGACATATAATACCGCATAACAGGCCGCCACTGCCGCCAGGTTGCGAACCCCGCGGTTCTGGGCAAAGCTTTCCCTGTCAAATTCAAAAAGTCTTTTAGCGTTAAAATAGCCGTTTACCGTCGGCATATACGGGCGTACCTTTTTGCAATACTCTTTATAATCGTTTCCGAATATTTCGGATAAAAGCGTTTCCTCTCTTTTTACCCTGTTTGTCATGTAAAAGTAGTAGACAATGATACAGGCCAGCAGAATCCAGGGATTGCCTGTTATCATCAGGATGCCGAAAACCAGGAAAAATCTGCCGATATACATTGGATTGCGCACAAACATGTATGGGCCGTGGGTGGTAAGCTGCTTTTTTGTCTTGATTGTGGCAAAGCACCAGAGCTGTATCATTTCTCCTAAAACCGATACCGCAAGGCCCGGCAAAAACCAGCTTTTGTCAAGAAGCGGCAGAATCAGGACAAAGAGTATGAAAATGACCGGAATACGAATTTTAAGGAAATTCTTTCTTGCTTTTTTGCTGTTAAACAGGTCATTTATCCGTTCAACGATACGGGAAGTCATTGATCACGCCTTTCTGTTTATCTGGTCGATTACTTTCCGGAGATCTTCGGGACGATCCACGCTTATGCTCGTGTTTTCGGTTACTTCAACATGTATGGGTATATTGTTTTCAAGAAGCCGGAGCTGTTCGAGCTTTTCAATTTTTTCCAGACGCCCGGTGCCCAGGCGGACAAATTCGTCCAGGGCTTTTCTGCGAAATGCATACAGGCCGATGTGGCAGAAAAATTCAGCGTCTTCTTTCTGCCTGGGATGCGGTATCGGAGCCCTGGAAAAATAAAGGGCCCGGCCGTCGGGAGCTATTGCAACCTTGACGCGGTCGGGATTCTGAGCAGATTTGAAGCCCATTTTGTGGGCCAGGGTGGTTACGGATGTCTCGGGGTCTGCAAAAGGGCGGATCAGAAGCGAAAGCATCTGCGGATCAAGCAGCGGTTCGTCGCCCTGGATGTTTACAATGATTTCGCTGGGTTCTGTGTTTAAACGCGTGGCCGCCTCATGAACCCGGTCTGTTCCGCTTTCATGGTCGCTTCGCGTCATAATAACAGGCACGTCTAATTCGCGTGCCGCAACAGCGATTCTTTCATCATCCGTGGCAATAACCACCCGGCTAATTTCGGGGCAGTGAACAGCCCTTGTATAAACATGCCAGAACATGGGTTTCCCCCGAATCAGAGCCAGCGGTTTTCCCGGAAAACGGGTTGACCCATAGCGGGCCGGAATAACGCCGAAGCATTCCGGCAACCCGGAAGTGCTCATAAGGCCTCCTTTGCAGAGCCGGTTTTCAGGTATTTTTCAATGACCCGGCAGCCTGTTTTTGTTCCCCCCTGCCGGGCGGTTATATAATTGACAGCTTTTTTGCGTATTTTTTTCTTTTCAGCCGGATTTTCAAGCTGCCTGCACACCTGCCGGGCTGCTGCCCGCCAGTTGTTTTCTTTTATAACAAGGCCGTTAGCAAAAATTTCCTTTCCTGCCCAGAAAAAATTCTCCCAGTAAGGGCCTGTTACCGGCCTTAACCCGTGGATAAGCGGCTCCAAAAAGTTCTGCCCCCCCACCGGCGCAAGACTTCCGCCGACAAATACTGCATCAGCTGTCTTGTAGGCGGACGCGAGCTCGCCGAACCTGTCCCATAAAATTATCCTGCCCGGCCCGGGCATGGCCGAAAGTTTGGAGCGCAGCTGCCAGCTTGTGCCCATTTTGGTCAGTGCGTGCTTCCAGAAATCCAATCTGTGCATATGTCTTGGAAACAATCCGATTATCGCATCCGGATGATGCAATTGCACATGTTTTATCAGTTTTTTGACCTGTTTTTCCTCCTGTTTCCGGATGGAGGCAAGAATCAGGAATTTTGCCTGTGTTTTCAGGCCCTCCGGCAGCACGGTGTCCTGTGCGTGTTGAGTTTCAGGGCAAAGACGGTCAAATTTCATGTTAGGCATTACAGATACAATGTCCTTGCCGAACAGGCCCGCAAATCCGGCCGCATCTTTTTTTGATACCGCAAGAATTTCGTCGGGGCGCAGCATGTAAAGCAGGTTTTTGATTCGTTTGTAGCCGGAAAGACTTTTTTGGGTAATCCTGCCGTTTACTATGCAGACCGGATGTTTGCGGATTTTTAATGCATACAGCATCCCCGGCCAGATTTCTGTTTCCAGCAGTACCACAAGCCCCGGATTTATTCGGCATATTGCCTGTTGCATAATTTTGGGCCTGTCAAAAGGGCACCATCCCAAAAACAGGGTGATTTCTGGGCAGGCAGCCGAAATATCAGTTCTGCCTTCCTCCAGTATGTCCATGCCCTGTCGGGTATTTGTGGTGACCAGGACCCTGAGGTTTCTCTCCGGTTTAAGCTCCCGGATCAGGGACCATGCCAGGTATGCCTCGCCCCCGGATGCCGCCTGTATCCAAAGCTCAGCCCGTGGCAGGCCGGATGGGAGTCTTCGCGCCCTGTAGCCGTCTTTGAGCTGTGGGCTGAGGCGTAAAACAGGCATTAACAGGCGCCATCCTGCGTCATATAATTTTACGGCTCTTCTGAGAAAATCCTGCTGATTCACTTCATGCTTTTCTGTTTTAAGGTTTTAAAAAAAACAGCTCCGGGATGCACTCAAACTGCATACCAGAGCTGCTTTTATTTGTCTGCAGATTAAATAGATACCGGATTTATTTTAATCGATCTCAGGCCGCGGCAGCAGACCGGCGCGCTCCACGATTTCGGGCACTTTTTCCTCCCATTCAATGGCCATGATATGGAAGCCTTTTACGCCTTTTAACTCTTTTAGCCGCTGAATGGTTTCAACGCAGATATTAATGCCTTCTTCTGCCTGCTTGCCTTTTGGTGTGTCTGACATGCGTTTTACAACGTCATCGGGCACATCCATGCCGGGCACTCGGTTTTTCATGTATTTTGCCATACCTGCGGATTTAAAAGGCGTCACTCCGGCCATTATGTAACATTTTTCCGTAAGGCCCCGGTCTTCTGCCTGTTTGACCCATTTTTCAAACTTTTCAAGATTATATATGCACTGAGTCTGGATAAATTCCGCGCCTGCCTCTATTTTTTTGGCAAGTCGTATCACCCTTATTTCAAAGGGATCTGCAAAGGGGTTGGCTGCCGCGCCCACAAACATCTGCGGAGGCCGCTTTATTTCATCTCCGCCAAGGAATTTGCCTTCATCGCGCATGTTGCGAACAGTCCATGCCAGCTGCATGGAGTCAAGGTCATGGACGTTTTGCCCCTGGGGATGATCGCCAAAACTTTGATGGTCGCCTGAAAGGCAGAGTACATTGTATATGTCAAAGGAGGCTGCGCCCAGGATGTCGCTTTGCAGGGCAATGCGGTTTCTGTCCCTGGTTACCATCTGGAGAATGGGTTCCAATCCCATCAGCTTTAAGTGAATGCATGTTGCAAGACTGCTGGTGCGAACCACTGATGTCTGATTGTCTGTTACGTTTATTGCATCAACGGATCCTTTGAGCTGTTCAGCCTTTTTTTTGATCACTTCAGGGTCGCTTCCCCGGGGCGGACCGCATTCCGAGGTGACGCCCAGATGACCCGCAGCCATGATTTTTTCCAGTTTGCTCGGAGTTTTTGCGCTCATATCTGTACATCCTCCCTCTGGACTTTTCTGGGTCCGCCTGCCCGGTCAGTGGACCAGTCCTTTATGCCGAAAAGTTTTTCATATAGATCCATCCGGTCGATGGCTTTTAACCTGTCAATAATTAACTGCCAGGCACAATCCAGTTCTTTGTTGATCTCGCATTTTCCGTTGGAAGATCCTCCGCACGGACCGTTTAACAGCCGCTTGGCGCATCTTGCCACCGGACAGATGCCGCCTGTGTACGCCAGGATGCACTCTCCGCAGGCCTGGCACCTTTCAGTCCACAGGCCGCGCTGCTCTGTCACCCCCAGAAAGCAGGTGTTAACCCCGGGATAAACAGGAATGGAGTGGTATTTTTCCGCTGTAAACTGCACTCCCACGCCGCAGGCAATTGATACTATGGCGTCATATTCGTCTGCAATGTCGCGTATTTCTTCCAGGTATTCATGGTCGCACTGGCGTTCCAGAGTGCGCTCATCCACCTGTGCATCTTCTGCGCCCTGGCCGGCAAAATACATTCGCAGGGCAGAGGCCAGAACGCCGGCCTCCTTTTTCCCGCCTGCTTCGCAGACTGTGACGCATTCATTGCAGCCGAGAACCAGGACTTTTTTGCAGTCCTTTACATATTCTATGATTTCCTCGACCGGTTTTTTATCAGCAACTATCATTTGTTGACCTCTTTGTAAGGGTTTAAAGAGTTATGTAGGTGTTTTATGCAGCATTTTGTTTCTTTTTTTTCTTCATCGGATTCGGCCCCAGTTTTCGGATGCGCTCGTCCATTTCCTCTGCATACTTTACAAACAAAGGAGCGTCGCTTGACGACAGGTTATACATCTGGGCCCTTTCGCCTTGAAGCCCTATTGTATTTAAAAGCTTTTGCACCTGTTCCACTCTTTTTCTGGCGCGCAGATTGCCTGTTTTGTAATGGCAGTCGCCTTCCATACAGCCGATAACGCAGACGCCGTCAGCTCCTTTTTCAAGGGCGCGCAGCATGTGCTGTACATCAACTTTGCCGGTACACGGAACGCGCACGATCCTGATGCTTGTGGGGTAGGTAAGTCGCATGGAACCTGCCAGGTCCGCAGCATTATACCCTCAGTAGTCGCAGCAGAAAGCCAGTATTCTGGGATTAAATTCCTGGTCCATTTATTCCTCCTCTTCGAGCAAGGCATCCACCTTGCTCATAATTTGATCGTCTTCATACCAGCGCAGTTCTATGGCCTTAGCCGGGCACTCGGCAGCACATGCGCCGCAGCCCTGGCACAGGGCATCGTCTATTTCACTTACACCTTCCTCGTTGATTCGGGGTACACCATAGGGGCAGGTCCGCACGCATATCAGGCAGGAGGCGCATTTCTCAGGATCAACCACTGCTGTAACAGCTGAAAGAGTCAGGAAAGGCTGTGCCAGCATGGTAGTAGCCCTGGATGCAGCGGCCATGGCCTGGGCAATTGATTCTGTGACAAGTTTAGGGCTGTGGGCCGTACCGCAAAGATAAACGCCTTCAGTGCCCATTTCCACGGGCCTGAGCTTGACGTGCGCCTCGATAAAAAAGTTTTCCGCATTCCGGTTCAGCTTCATAATATTGGCAAGTTCTTCGGTGTCTTCGGCTTCCACGCCCGCGCTTAAAACCAGCATGTCGGCATCAACGCTTATTTTCCGGCCGAGAATATGGTCTGTAAATTCAACGTTTACGCAATTGTCCCCGGAATTTGCCACCGGCGGGTCCTCCGGATCAAAGCGGAAAAACATTACCCCGAGCCTGCGCGCTTCGGTGTAATAGTCCTCCAGCATGCCGTAGGTTCTGATGTCTCTGTAGAGAATATAGACCTGGGTTTCAGGATTGAGCTTTTTGATGTGGATGGCATTTTTAATTGCGCTCTGGCAGCAGATTCGCGAGCAGTTCGGGTTCTGCTCGTTTCGCGATCCAATGCACTGGATCATTACAACCTGGTTCAGGTTCTCGGCTGCTCCCGTTTCTTCCAGTTTTTCCCCAAGTTCGAGCTGGGTTAAAACAGAGGGGTTCTCACCGTAGAGGTACTCTGAAGGCCGGTGTTCCTTTGCGCCCGTGGCCATGATAGTCGCGCCGTGTTCAATTTTTCGGCTTATCATTTGTTCGCCCACGATAACTTCCGTGGTAAAGTTGCCCTTGAAACCTGAAAAATCAACTATCACTGCATCGGTTAAAACCTCGATCCCGGAATGAGCCTTTACCTGTTCAGCGAGCCGGCTGACATAGTCCCGTACATCCATTCCTTCAATTGTTTTGGTAAGCCGGTTTGCAAGGCCTCCAAGGACAGGCTCCTTTTCAACAAGAACCACCTCAAATCCCTGATCCGCAACGCCCAGGGCTGCATTCATCCCCGCAACACCGCCGCCAACAACCAGTGCACGCTTTGTCACAGGAATCTGTCTTTCATGCAGGGGCTGAAGAGATGCTGCTCTGGCCACCGACATTCGCACCAGTTCTTTGGCTTTTTCCGTGGCAAGCTCCGGGTTGTCGCCATGCACCCAGGAGTCCTGGTTGCGTATATTGGCCATCTCAAAAAGGTATTTGTTTAAACCCACTGATTCCAGAGTATCCATGAATATGGGCTCATGGGTCTTGGGTGTGCATGATGAGACTACAACCCGGTTTATGTTGTGTTCTTTTATTGTTTCTTTCATGTTATCCTGGGCGTCCTGACTGCAGGTAAACAGGTTTTCGCCTGCATAGACAACATGCGGCAGTTTTTCGGCATACTCGCGCACTTTGGGAACATCCACCACGCCCGCTATGTTTATACCGCAGTCGCAGACAAATACGCCGATGCGGGGAGGCTCTCCTTCGACATTGATTTCTTCTGGTCTGGCAACTTCTTTGATCCTTGTTCCGCGGGCTTTTGCCAGGTTGCGGCCGGCGGCACAGGCGGCCGCGCTTGCCTCGGTCACAGAGCCCGGAATATCCTTTGGTCCCTGGAATATTCCGCAGGCAAAAACTCCATCCCTGGAAGTGTTTACAGGAGCAAGAGGGCTGGTTTCGGCAAAGTTGTAATGGTTTAGCTCTATGTTTAAGCGCTGTGCGGTTTCTATGGTGGATTGGGGAACCTGCAGGCCCACTGAAAGGACCACCATGTCGAATTCTTCAACTTCCAGATTGCCTGCCTCGTCCACATAGCGAAGATGCAGATTTCCGGTTTCTTTGTCTTCGTCTATTGTATGGACCCGGGCTTTAACAAACCTGACCCCTGAACTGTCCTTTGCGCGCAGGTAATATTTTTCATAATCCTTGCCAAAGGTCCGGATATCCATATTAAAAATTACAGTATCCAGTCCGTGCTCCGAGTGATCCTTAGCAATCATTGCCTCTTTTATGGCGTACATGCAGCACACAGACGAGCAGTAGCCGTTTCCACATCTGTTTGTATCTCTGGAGCCGATGCACTGGAGCCACGCTATCTTTTTGGGCTCTTTATGATCCGAGGGCCGTACCAGGTGTCCCATCGTGGGCCCGGATGCAGAAAGTATGCGTTCGAATTCCGCACTGGTCAAAACATTGGGACTGGACTTGTAGCTGTATGTGTCTTCCAGTATTGACGGATCAAACACGTCATTTCCCGGGCAGAGAATTACCGAGCCTACGTCTATATCTCTTTCCTCTGCAGTCTGCTCATGGTCAATGGCGTCTGCCAGGCAGGCCTTGACACATTGGTAGCATTCAGAGCATATGCCGCATTTTAAGCACCGGTCGGCTTCTGTGCGGGCTTCTTCCTCGTTGTAGCCCAGGGATACTTCCAGAAAGTTGCATTCTCTTGCTTCAGGATCCAGGCATTTTACCGGGACTCTTTCCTTGTGGGGCTCATTTATTATGTCCGGCTTTACAAAGCTCCAGTCTTTTTCCCGGTTTTCGTAAAGATCCATGCCGTTTATGTAGCGATGAATGCTTTCGGCTGCCTCCTTGCCGCAGGCTACGGCATCCACAACGGTTTTCGGCCCGTAGAATGCATCCCCGCCTGCAAACACCCATTCCATTGAGGTCTGCAGTGTTACCGGATCACCTTCCAGTCCGCCGCGGGCGGTCATGGGAACATTTTGCTCCTCGATGTCGGTGGTATCTGTTGCCTGGCCTATGGCAAGAACAACGGTATCGCCGAAAAAGGCCTCGCACGCGTTTTCGTCAAACCGGGGGCTGAAACGTCCTTCCTCGTCAAAGACCGCGGTGCAGGTCTTGAACTCGATTCCGGAAAACCGGTTTTCATTGTTTATAAAGAAGTTCTTGGGGCCATAGGAGTTGACTATTTTGATGTCTTCTTCCATGGCCTCCTGTATTTCATGTTCCCAGGCAGGCATTTCTTCACGGCTTTCAAGGCAAACCATGGTAACATTCCGGGCGCCTTTGCGTTTTGCTGTAAGGGCAACGTCTATGGCAACGTTTCCGCCGCCTATAACAAGAACGTCCTTGCCCATGGGAACGTCTTTTCCAAGAGCCGTGTCTCTTAAGAAATCAACACCCTGAAGCACGCCTTCTGCGTCCTCGTTTTCAACACCCAGGCCCCTGCCCTTGTGCAGACCGATGGCCATGAACACGGCCGAGTAACCGTCTTCTCTAAGGCTGTCAAAGGTTATGTCCTTCCCAAAAGTCACCCCTGTTTTTATCTCCACGCCCAGATCGCAGATGATGTCAATTTCACGCTGGAGGATGTCTCGGGGCAGCCGGTATTCCGGAATGCCGACTGCCATCATGCCGCCTGCCACAGGCAGCTTTTCATAAATCTTAACCCCGTATCCTTTGCGGGCAAGCGAATATGCCGCAGCAAGGCCGGCAGGGCCTGAGCCGATGACGGCAACCTTTTCTTCCCGCTTTTCTTCAGCAGCCGCGGGCAGGACCTTTTCGTCCTGCTCTTTTTCCCAGTCTGCCAGAAACCTGTGCAGCTCCCTTATTGCAAGGGGTTCGTCATAGTCGTTTCTGGTGCATTCACCTTCGCACGGATGATGGCAGACCCTGCCGCAGATGCCGGGGAAAGGGTGTTCATCGCGGAAAAGCTCTATTGCTTCTTTGTACTGCCCTTGGTTGATAAGTGCTATATATCCCTGGATGCTCACATGAGCCGGGCAGGTTGCCTTGCATGGGGCGGTTCCCCGCTTGCTTATTGCATAAGCTCCCGGAATTGCCTGGGCGTATTTTTTGTATGCTGCCTTCCTGAGGCTTAACCCGTGGTCCTGCTCGTCAGGGACTTCTATAGGGCATGCCTTGGCGCACTCACCGCAGCTTGTGCATTTGTCAAGATCAACATAGCGGGGCTCCTGCCGGAGATGGGCGCTGAAATTGCCCGGGTCTCCTTCCAGGTTCAGAAGTTCGGTGTTTGTAAGCAGTTCAATGTTTAAATGCCGGCCGACCTCGACCAGTTTGGGCGAGATGACTCACATTGCACAGTCGTTGGTAGGAAACGTCTTGTCTAACTGGGACATAATTCCGCCTATGGCGGATGTTTTTTCCACCAGATAGACATAGTATCCGGAGTTGGCAAGGTCAAGAGCTGACTGCATACCGGAAATCCCGGCACCCACAACCATGACAGAGCCTACCGGGTTTTTTTGTTCTCCGGTTTCAACGGCTGGTTCTTTTGATTCCATCTGTGCTCTCCCTATATCAAGGCTTTAAGATTTTGCTGTACTGACTGCGGAGTATCGCAATTGCAAGCAAACAGGAATAGTTCTGAATCTTGAAAGTTTCAGAAAGAATTTCGATACTATAAATAAGCGCCGGTGTCAATGAATAAACATTTTTCCCCTGCAGGAGTTGCAGTTTTGCAACAAATCAGGGGCTCACTGCGTCGCCCCGCCTGAAGGAGTCAGTCATGCCGTCTGTAGCAGATTCACTGATGCCGCCTTCCGGGCCCCTGGTCAGTATTAGAGCCTGAATATCGAGTTTTTCAGCTATTTCCAGGCCTTTTCCCCGACCCATTACCGTAATGGCAGTTGCAGCGCCGTCGAGAAGGGCACAGCCGGCCTTTTTACCGAAAGCAACCGTTGTGACTCCCAGTACTTTGGATGATACCGGTTTTCCTGTTTTGGGGCTGAAAATATGGTAGAAATCATGTCCCTGGATTCTTAAGGGCTGGCGGTAATTGCCGCTGGTGGATATCCGGATTGCGCCGTGTTTTGAAATTGTTTTCCATATTTCCTGCATGCTGGTCGGGTGCTGGATTCCTATGCGCCAGGGGGCGCCTTGCCGGTTGACGCCGAAGGCCGATATTTCGCCTCCGAGCTGAACCAGGCCGTCTGATACGCCTGAAGCCTTTAACAACTCTGAAACCCTGTCCACGGCATATCCTTTTGCAATGCCGCCAAAGTCAAATTTTATGTTCTTATTATCGCATAGCAGCGCGTTTTGTCCGGCCATGAGTTCTACATTCCCAAAACCGGTTTTTGCAAGTACGCTTTTGATGTCTCTTTCAGACGGTATTTTCTGGTTGCTGACAGCCTTCTGCCAGAGTTTTTTTACAGGGGTTGTTGTGGGATCAAATGCGCCGTTGCTTGCCTCCCACAGAAGCCGGCTTAGGTTAAGCACATCAAACATTTCTTTTGAGACTTTTACCGGCTTTGTTTTATCTGCGGCATTAAGCCTGCTGAGTTCAGAATCCGGATCCGAAGGATTAAAAATTTTTCCGATGCGGTTAAATTCCGCCCATGCATTTTTTGCTGTTTTTTCAGCTTTGTTTCTGTCTGCTTCCGGCAGGTGAAATTTGATCCTGGCAGCAATGTCAAAATATATGCTGCGCCGGCTTTCCCACCAGCCCGGCTTTATCCCTGAGACTTCTGGCTGTTTTTCTTCCTGCGTGTTTCTGGATTCAATGGTTTCAGACTGCTGATTGTCCGGGGTCCCGGATCTGAGCAGAAAGATCGCCGCTGAAATCAGTAAAACTGCGATTATGGCCGCAGCAGTGATTTTTATTATTTGTAAATTTAAAGCTTTTTTCATTGCAGCGATTTTTCGGTTTTATAACGATTATATTTTCAGGTACACAAGCACATTAATTTATGCCGGCCACATAGTTTCGTCAAGGATTGTTGTATTTGCTCAAACCGGAAACAAAAGTTTAAAGCTTTCCGGGCCCCGGCCTGTAGCCGAAAAAACTGAAAGAGCCGGGTTGGTATTTGCAGGGATTTCCATGATCAATGGTCAGGTTTGTTCATAATGTCTGGCATTTTATGTAAAATCATGGCATATAAACAGGTGGAAAAGTTTGGCGGATTTGGCAAAAAACAGGATCGGATTTGGATTATGACGGAGATAGTTGCTATTGTCGGCGGGACCAATTCAGGGAAAACCACGCTGATTGAAAAACTGATACCGGTTTTAAAACGCCGGGGATATAAGGTCGGGACTGTAAAGCATGTAATGCATGAAATGGTTTTTGACCAGGGCGGCAAGGACAGCTGGCGTCATGTGGAGGCGGGTGCTGAAACGGTCATTGTTGACGCCGACCGGATGCTTTTCATGTTTAAGTCCATGCACTCGAATCCCGGCAATGCACAGCGTCTGAAAGATTTTGCAAACCAATATTTTTCAGATGTGGATATTGTAATCGCAGAGGGCTATAAGAAGCAGGAGTTAAGAAAAATTGAGGTATACCGGAAAAACGGCATTACAGAGCCGGTCTGCCTGAAGGACCCCAATTTGGCAGCCCTGGTTACTGATGCAGAGATAGATGCCGGAGTGCCGCGTTACGGGCTAGAGGACTTAGAATCCATTGCAGACATGATTATAAAAATAGCGGGATGAAACACTGTATTATTGCCGCAGTGCTGTTGATTGCGTTTGTGGGCTTCCATGCCGGCCGGAGCATGGCGGCGGGGCCCTACGACCTTGTCCAGCAGGTTCCCGGAGGAGTTATCAACTGGACCGGGCTTTTTGTGGAGGCAAGGGGTTTTGGCACAACACCGCCGGAAAAATCCAATACTGCCCAAGGATGGCAGACTGCTCTGAGGCGTGCTGAACGAAATGCATATACCAGCCTGGTAAAAGCTTTCAGGCAGCTTCGGCTAAGCGGGCATTGGCGGGTTGGCGATATTGTGGACAGAAACGACCAGATGCTGGCAAAGATCGAGCGGCTTATGCAGTCCGCAGAAGTGCGCGATGTTGCCTACTCCTCGGACGGGACTGTGGAAGTTGTCCGCCGCATGCCCATTCCGGGAGCCCTCTTGCAGTTGATCCTACCAGAATATATTGTTCAGCTTGAAATGAAAAACCTGGGAGGCAGGATCTCTGTTGAACTGGAGAATGAAGCCTTTACAGGCCTGGTGATCGACGCTCGCGGAGTGGATTTTGAACCTGCAATGTGTTTTGCGGTTTATGATCAGAGCGGCCGCGAAGTATACGGCCCGGCCTATGTAAGCAGAGAATTTGTTGTCCAGAAGGGTATGTGCAGTTATTTTACTGACATGGCCGCGGTAAAGGAAAGCAGGCGCGTCGGCCCGCGGCCGCTGACGGTAAAGGCTCTAAAAGCCCAGACGCCAAGTACTTCTAATATAGTAATAAGCAATACCGATGCTTCAAGTCTTCGCAGCACTTTGGATCATCTGCTTTTCCTGCGGCGCTGCCGGGTAATAGTGGTGCGCGATCCTTTCCGGGAAAATAGTGAAGCCGGGCCCTGAGGACCCGGCTTTACTCGGATATATTTTCGGATTTCGTGTCCGGATTTTTTTAGATTCCCGCCTTGGCCCTGATTTCGTCTGCCTTATTGGTTTTCTCCCAGGTAAAATCAGGATCGTTTCTGCCGAAGTGGCCATAGGCTGCCGTTTTGTTGAATATCGGCCGCAGCAGGTCCAGATATTCAGTGATGGCCGCAGGCCGCAGGTCAAAGACCTCGCGAATGATCTCAACTGCCTTATCCTCGGGGATTTTTCCGGTATTTAGAAAATCAACCAGAATTGAGACGGGCTGGGCCACACCTATTGCATATGCTACCTGGATTTCACATTTTTTGGCCAGTCCTGCGGCCACTATGTTTTTGGCTATGTGGCGTCCCATGTAGGATGCGCTTCTGTCCACCTTGGAAGGGTCTTTTCCTGAAAAAGCGCCGCCGCCGTGGCTTCCCTGGCCTCCATAGGTGTCAACAATGATTTTGCGGCCTGTAAGTCCGCAGTCGCCCATGGGGCCGCCCACTTCAAATTTGCCTGTGGGGTTGATGAAATACTTGGTTTCATCGCCGATCATTTCCGCAGGGACAACCTTTTTAATGACCTCTTCGATTACGCCTTCCTTGATTTGGTCGTAGGTGACATCAGGCACGTGCTGGGTTGAGATTACCACTGTGTCGATTCGTTTCGGTTTGCCATCGACGTATTCTATGGTGACCTGTGATTTTCCGTCAGGGCGCAGAAAGTCAAGCTCATTTTTTTTACGTGCATCTGCAAGCCTCTGGGTGAGCTTGTGGGCATACAGGATTGGCATGGGCATAAGTTCGTCTGTTTCATCGCATGCATAGCCGAACATCAGGCCCTGGTCTCCTGCCCCCTGCTCTTTGAAAAGACCCTTGCCTTCATCAACACCCTGGGCGATATCCGGGGACTGCTTGTCTATGCTGGTTATTACCGAGCAGGTCTGCCAGTCAAAGCCCATGTCAGAGGAGCAGTATCCTATGTCCTTTATGGCCCGGCGCGCAACATCCTGGAAATCAACGGTTGCCTGGGCGGTGATTTCGCCTGCAATAAATGCCAGTCCCGTTGTAACAAGGGTTTCGCATGCCACACGGCATCGCTTGTCCTGTGATATAAATGCATCTAGAACAGAGTCTGATATTTTGTCGGCAACCTTGTCAGGATGGCCTTCTGTAACTGATTCCGAAGTAAAAAGAAAACTTTTCTGCGTCATTGGTATACTCCTTTTTTCCAAGTTGGGTTAATTTTTCAACAGCCTTAACCATTTTTTTCAGCCGCTTGTACCGGGCTGCAGAATCGTGTTGTCAATGAGCCTGGTGCGCCCGACTTTTACTGCCAGGGCCATTAAAACAGGCCTGTCAATTACTGCGACATCTTCAAGGGTGTCAGGGTCGCAGATTTTTACATAATCTATCGAGGTCTCCGGGGCTGCGGAAATGGTTTCAACAGCGGCGTTTATCAGGGCGTCTGCTTTTGTTTTGCCTTTTTTGGTCATTTCTTTTGCATCAGAAAGCGCCCGGTAAAGCGTTAATGCCGAGCTGCGCTGCCCGGAAGAAAGATACTTGTTCCTGGAGCTCATGGCCAGCCCGTCTGACTCGCGCACCGTGGGCGAGCCGATTATTTTGACATCAAAATTTAAGTCCGATACCATTTTTCGGAGTACAGCCAGCTGCTGAAAATCCTTTTCACCGAAAACCGCATAATGGGGCTTTATAATGTTGAAAAGTTTGGCCACTATCGTCATTACCCCTGTAAAGTGCCCCGGCCTGGAGATACCGCACAGGTGTCCGGGCAGATTTTCCTGGATTATATAGGTTTCATATCCCTGAGGATAAAGAGCCTGTTTTTCCGGGACAAAAAGTATATCCGTTCCCTCGTTTTCTGCAAGATCGCTGTCCCGTGCAGGGTCCCGGGGATAGGCCTCAAAGTCTTCGCCCGGGCCAAACTGGGCCGGATTGACAAATATGCTTACCACAACAATATTGGCAAGCTGTCCGGCCTTCCTGATAAGCGAGAGATGCCCCTGATGCAGAAAGCCCATGGTAGGCACAAAGGCAATACTTTTACCACCGTGCCTTACCTCCCGGGCCGTCTGCTGCATCTGTCCTATGCCGCTTATAGTTCTGATATCCGATAGCCTCCTTGTTTGGTTTTTATCAATCCCGGCTCAGTTTGTTCATGACCTGTCCGGTAATTGCCTTCGGGTAATAGAACGTTGTCTTGCGAGGCATTGTAAGGCCGGCTTCGGCTATTTTTCTTACCTGCTCGTTGGTGGGCGGGTTTAAAATAAATGCTATGTCATATTCGCCTTCTGCCACTGATTCTGTGGCCTCTGTGCTGCTGCTTGTGTAGCTTATATAAGAATGGTCGTCTAAGCTCTTTTTGTCAAATCCCATCAGCTTCATAAGGATAAGTCTTGTAAGCACCGTGACGTCTAATCCCTGGAGAGGCTCCGGGATTTCACCGGCAAAAAGATTTTCCATAACTCCGGGTTTCAATACAAGGGCGTAATATGCAGGCTCGTTTTTCATCACCAGCCCGATCACATGATCCCGCCGATGCCTGCTGATCATAGACTCTGCCAGCTTTTTTTCAGCTTTTTCACTGCCCTGTTCCTGATGATCAAAGGATTCTATATCAAACCATTCTGCGGTATCATTAAACAGCTTGCGGCGGGCTGATTCTGAAATACCGGGAAGCAGCCTGTGAGTTGGCAGTATCACAAGGCCCTGGTCCTCGACTGCGCACAAATACATCATTATAAAGTTGGCAGGATGATTTTCATCAAAATCCGGAGTGTTTTCTTTAACCCACTCTTTGTAGTTCAAAGCTGTTTCATATCTGTGATGTCCGTCTGCAATAAAAAGCCGTCTGTCCTTTAAAGCTTCGGTCACACGACTGCAGACAGCCGGATCATCGATTTTCCACATTCGGTGGAAATGCCCGCTGTCATCTGTAAATTCAGCCTCCGGCCCATTTTTGCGGGCTTCTGCCTTAAGATCATCAAGGATGTTGTCCTTATCGGAATAAACGGAGAAAATGTGGCTGAAATTTGCATGACAGGCCTTCATGAGTTCCAGGCGTTCTGACTTGACTTTTGAAAAAGTTTCTTCGTGGGGAAGTATTACCCCGGATTCAAAGGGCTCAAGACGCACGGTTCCTATCAGCCCGAAACGGGTCGCCGGTTGCCCCTCCAGTTTGAAATCCACGGATGTCAGGTAGAACCCGGCTGTTTCATCGCGAATAAGGACGCCTTGTTTTAGCCATTTGTCAAAATCCGCCGCCGCACGGGTATAAGGGTTGTCCGTGGCGGTATCCTGAGGTGTGGCCTTTGCTTTGTCCAGCCGGATAACATTATATGGGTGACGTCTGTAATATTCTTCCTGCTCTTCTTCTGAAATCACGTCATAGGGCGGGGTCACCACCTTTGACAAATCCTCTGTCTTATCCGTGTTATACCGGATGCCGCGGAAAGGTAATATTTCTGCCATATCAATTCCTTGATTGTTGTTTTAAATATTTAAAATACTGGTTGCAGGATTTTTTTTACGAACTATTTATTTGATCATAGACAACTGATTATTTCAAAAGAATATTTTTCTGTCAATAGAATTCTTTTCTATTAGAAAAGACTAATACATTAATAGGATTAAATTTTTGTTTAAAAAAAGGGGTTGACATTGTGTTTTGTTTATATTATGATATCGCAATATTATATGTAATTGTAACAAATTACTCGAAATACTATCAACCTTCTGCCTGTTGAAACAAGATTTCAAAAGGCTTTTTTTTATATCAGGGTAGAACGACGCAAATTATTTTTAACATTTTGATTTTATTGCTTTAAATTAATAAAAGGAGGAGTAGTGATGGGCAATGATATACCGGAACCGGTCAAGGTTACAAAATCCTATTATGACAGTGATGATGCTCACAATTTTTACTACACCATATGGGGCGGGGAAGATCTGCACCTGGGAATTTATGAGTCGGAAAACGACACAATATACGAAGCCAGCCGTAGGACAATTCGGCACATGGCTGACAGGTCAAATTCTGTCGGGAAAAAGGCTCGTGTAATCGATCTGGGGGGCGGTTTTTCGGGTTCAGCCCGGTATCTTGCCAAAAATTACGGCTGGGAAGTGGTGGTGCTCAATTTAAGCGAAACAGAAAATAAGCGCGGCCGGAAAATGAACAAGGAGCAGGGGCTTGATCACTTAATTGGGGTTGTGGACGGCAATTTCGCACAGATCCCCTATCCTGACGAATCCTTTGATCTTGTATGGTCCCAGGATGCCATTCTTCACAGCGACAACCGCCAGAAGGTTTTAGAAGAAGCCTACAGGGTTTTAAAGCCCGGCGGGGAAATGATCTTTACTGACCCCATGCAGGCCGATGACTGTCCTGAAGGTGTGCTTGAACCGATTTATGAGCGCATTCACCTTCAGTCCCTGGGGGCACCGGGTTTTTATCGCGATTATGCAAAAAAGCTCGGTTTTGAAGAGGTCGGTTATGAACCTTTGGATAATCACCTTACCACCCACTACGCAAGGGTGCTTCAGGAATTAGAAGCCCGGGAGCACGAACTCGACGGCATAGTGAGCCGGGAGTATATAGAAAATATGAAAAGAGGGCTTAAGAACTGGGTTGAAGGAGGGAAAAACGGATACCTGGCCTGGGGTATTTTTCATTTCCGCAAAAAATAAATTATGTATTGAAGCGGTTTTTTGACAAACATTGAATAATCAAGTGCAAGGAGGAGAAAACATGGCTGTTGATTTGGGAAAAATGGCGGACCTGCTCATAGCAGGCAAAGTCGAAGATGTTAGCAATATGACCCAGGAGGCGATAGACGAGGGTTTGAAGCCGCAGGAAATTTTGGATAAAGGATTGATTGCGGGCATGGACGTAGTGGGACAGCGGTTTAAAGCTTGTGAAATGTTTATCCCTGAAGTTCTGCGTTCTGCCAAAGCCATGAGTGCAGGTATGGACAAGCTGCGGCCGCTGCTCTCAGAGAGCGAGGCCAAGGCGGCAGGTACATTTGTGATCGGAACCGTAAAAGGCGACCTGCATGATATCGGCAAAAATCTTGTCGGCATGATGTTTGAAGGTGCCGGATTTAAAGTGGTAAATCTCGGCATAGATCTTGACACCCAGGTATTTGTGGACGCGGTAAAAGAGCACAAGCCGGATCTGCTTGGCATGTCAGCGCTTCTTACAACAACAATGCCGAGAATGGGCGAGGTCATAAACGCCTTAAAGGAAGCCGGCATCAGGGATCAGGTCAAGGTCATGGTCGGCGGCGCCCCTGTCACAGAGGAATTCGCCCAGGAGATCGGGGCTGATATTTACGGCGCCAATGCGGCCAGTTCCGTTGACAAGGGAAGAGAGGCAATAGGCAAGTAGCCGGTTTTTATCTGTATTGCTAAAGATCGCAGCCGCGGCTCCGGGTGTTTTTTTGCCTACCGCGGCTTCGAGTTTGCAGCCGGCAAATGACCAAAAGTGCAAGAACTCATCCCCTGTATCAGCAAGCAGGGACGAATAGGAGACAGATCATGAAATCAGTAATGCCAGATATGCAACCCATGAATCAAACTGTGCAGGAGACCCCGCGATTCCGGGTCCTGACCGAAGACCAGATCGAGCAGATTTATTTTGCAGCCCTGGATGTGCTCGAACGTGTTGGATCACGGGTTCATCAGGATGAAGCAATCCAGCTTTTCCGCGACAGCGGCGAGGCAGTGGTAAGCGACGACGGACGCGTTCGTGTGCCTGCCTCCCTGGTGGAGCGGGCACTTAAAAGCTATCCGAGAAAAATTACCCTGCAGGGCAGAAACGGCAAGCGTTCAGTCGCCCTTCAGAAGGATCACGTTTATTTCGGCACCGGTTCGGACCTGCCGTTTACCTATGACAGGAAAACCGGAGAGAGGCGGCGGACCACCTATAAGGACGTGGTGGATGCTGCCCGTATTGTGGATTACCTGCCGAATTTCGATTTTTTCATGTCCCATGGCATTGTAAGCGATGCCCCAAATCCGCAGACATATGATCGCCATCAGTTTATGGCAATGCTTGAAGGGTGCACAAAGCCAATGGTGGTAACCAGTGTGGACGGCGAAGGCCTGGAGGATCTGTGGAAGATGGCCTGCCTGTTTCAGGGCGGGGAAGAGGAATTTCGGTTAAGTCCGCTGTTTGTTGCCTACATCGAGCCCATTTCTCCGCTTACAAACGACCGCACCGCGGTGGAAAAACTTCTGTTTGCGGCAGAAAAAGGGATTCCGGCCATGTATACGCCGTGTCCGAGTTCCGGGGCTACAGCTCCTGCAACCATAGCAGGCATGCTGGTTCAGTCCCTGGCCGAGACCCTTCTGGCCATTGTTTTGTGCCATCTGAAAAAGCCCGGAATGCCGTTGATTATGGGAGGTGTGACCACTGTAATGGACATGCGCACCACCACATATTCATACGGCGCGCCTGAGATGTCTCTGGCGTCCGCGGCAAACACGGATATTTCCAAGTGGCTGAACCTTATTATGTTTTCTACCGGCGGATGTTCGGACTCGAAGTGTCTTGATGAGCAGGCGGCAATTGAGTCGACTTTAAGCCTGCTGACAGCTTATCTTTCAGGCGCAAATCTTGTCCATGACGTGGGCTACATAGATTCCGGGGTCAATGCTTCTCTGGAAAGCCTGATCATGAACGACGAGATTATCGGTATGGTGCGTCAGGTGGGCAAGGGCGTTAAAACAGACGAAGAATACCTTGCCTTAAAGATTATAGACGAGGTTGGTCCGGGCGGAGAATATGTAACACACGACCACACTTACGAGCACTGGCGCGAATGGTTTCTGCCCAAGCTCATGGACCGCTCTGATTGGGAAACATGGAACAGTGAGGGGGCCAAAACCATGTCTGACCGGGTAAATGAGGAAACTCAGCGGATACTCGATACCCATGAACCCCAGCCCATTGATGATGCCACCAAAAAGGCTTTAAAAGAAATCATTGATGCGGCTGAAAAGCGCCATTCCAAATAATTTACAATATCGGGCCTAAGACATCTGTATTTTTCGTCAAGGGATTTTTGAAAAAAGGGCCAGATAAAGAGGAGAAAGCATATGACCTTCAGGACAAATTACACGGTTAACAGGACTCCCAGGTTTTCGCTGCTTTCAGAAGACCAGAAGGCGCGCATATTCCGGGGAGTGATAAAGACGTTAAATGATACCGGTGCAAACGTTCACCACGAAAAAGTAAGAGAACTGCTTGCCAACAACCGCTGCAAGGTCGACGGCAAGCGTGTGCGAATTCCGCCGGAGGTAGTGCGGGATGCACTGGCTTCCCTTCCGCCCACCACCACCATATACAGCTGGGACGGGCAGGAGGAGATGTGTTATGTCGAGCCCGGACGCAGCTATTTCGGCCCGGGGCCCACACCGCCGAATTTTATTGACACCGAGACCCTGGAGCGCCGGCCATATCAGCGAAACGATGCCACAATCGTGGCCCGGGTCTGCGATGCACTGCCAAACATCGGCTATGTGCAGTCACTGGGCTCAATAGATGACGTTACCCATGCGCTTTCTGATGTTTACGAGTTTGCCGACATGATTCAAAATACCCGCAAGGTTATTATGAACTGGGCATTCAGCGAGGAAAACGTAAGAGACGAGCACCGCATCGGTATTGTCATGGCAGGCGGCGAAGAGGCTTTCAAGCGGTATCCCAATTTCATTCACTACAGCGAGCCGATCAGCCCGCTTACAAGTGATTATGACGCCATAGGAAAATGTTATTACTGCGCCCAGCACCGTATTCCGCAGGTATATACACCGTGTGCAATCGGGGGTGCAACAGTGCCGTCTACCCATGCGGGCCAGCTCATAGTTGCAATGTCAGAGTCCATGGTGGGAGTCGTGGTATCCCAGCTTCTTAATCCGGGCACCTGCATTATCATCGGCGGCGTGCAGTCAATTCTTGATATGCGGCGTACGATCTACTCCTACGGTGCTCCGGAACTGGGTATTATGAGTGCGGCATTTACCGAAATGCTAAATTACGTGGGCCTTCCCATGTATTCCACCTCAGGATGCACGGATACCAAGAAGATGGAGCTGCAGTCCGGGATTGAAGCTGCGTTTTCAATTCACATGGCCATGCTCTCAGGTGCCAACTTCGTCCATGACAACGGCTATACAGAATCCGGGATTACCGGAGATGTTTTCCAGACTGTAATGGATGATGAAATTATCGGCATGAGCAGGCTGATCTGCGGCGGCGTGGAGGTAAACGAAGAGACTCTTGCTGTTGATGAGATCTGCAACGTGGGTCCGGGCGGCCATTACCTTTATGAAGACCATACCATGAAATGGTTCCGCAAGCACTGGCAGCCCACGCTTATGGACAGAAACAGCTACGAGGACTGGGACGCCCAGGGACGTCTGACCATGAAGGATCGTATTATAAAGAAGACCCGCGATATCATTGAAAACCATGAAGGACCCGTTTCCAGGGTTCCGAATGAAGCCAAAAAAGACATTCAGAAAATTCTGGATGAGGCCGAAGAGCGGGTTCGTTCAAAATAGTATTAAAACATTCCGGCAAAAGCGTTGGGAGAGCCTGTTAGGCCAAAGGGTTGCCTGCAGGTTTTTCCAGCGTTTCGGCTCTGAGCGATTTTTAAATAATAGCAATCGGTTTAAACGTTCTCTAACAATTAAGGAAAAATGAAAATACAGCAAGCTTTTGATCCCGGAGCAGCGCGAAGGGGACCGGGCCCCGGAAAAGACAGGCAGGCAAATTATGTAGTGGGAATTGATACCGGGGGCACTTACACGGACGGTGTGCTTATGGATTATACCACCCGCGAGGTCATAGCTTCCGGAAAAACCCTGACCACCCGTGAAGACCTTGCCAGGGGCGTGGTATCGGTTTTAAAGATGCTTAATATAAAGGACCCTTCCCGGGTCAAGCTGGTGGGAATATCAAGCACCCTTGCCACCAATTCAGTTGCAGAGGGCAAGGCAAGGGATGTGGGGTTGATTCTTATCGGATACGACAGGGAGCTTATTTCATCCTTCGGCCTGGAGGATAAGCTTTCAACCCGGTATTTTGAATTTTTCAAAGGAGGCCACACTTCCCGCGGAGAAGAGCAGGGCCCTCCTGATATAGAGGCAATTGTGCAATGGGTCAAAGAAAATCGCGACAGTGTTGATGCATTTGCCATATCCAGTTATTTCAGCCCGCTTAACCCTTCTCATGAAGAAGCAGCGTTTAAGGCGATAAGGGATGTCTGCGAACATCCTGTGGTTCTTGGACACCAGCTTTCCACCCAGCTTGACTCTGTAAAGCGTGCGGCCACAGCGAGTCTGAATGCATCGCTGGTGGCGGTGATGCACGAATTTATAGAGGCGGTAAAGTCGTCTCTTAAGCACCAGAACATCAATGCCCCCCTGATGATCGTAAAGGGTGACGGCTCGTTGATGCCTTATACAGAGGCTGTTGAAAAACCGGTGGAAACCGTGATGTCTGGTCCGGCTGCGAGCGCAATAGGAGGATTGTTTTTTTCCGGCAGGAGCAATGCCCTGATGATCGATGTCGGCGGTACCACAACAGACATGGCCTTTATTGAAGAAGGCCGTGTAACCGTATCAGATTCAGGGGCCAGGGTGGGCGAAATCGAGACAGCAGTCAGAGCCGCTAGAATCAGAACGGCATGTGTGGGCTGTGACAGCAGGATATCGTTTGATCGGGGCGGTCATGTACAGGTGGGACCGGACCGGGTAGTGCCTCTTTGCAGGCTGGCTGCAAAGCACCCCAGTGTTCGGGAATCTATAATGTCTCTTGATTTAAAGGACAGAAATTCCTGGAAGCCTTCTGACATTGAATTCTGGCTGCTGCACAAACAGATAGATCCCGGGGAGGCAGGCATAGAAGATCCCGGGCATGTGAAACTGATAAATATGTTAAACAAAGGACCTGCCTGCGTTTCTGATATATTAAAAAATTTGAATCTTCATCACACGGTACAGTTAAATGCGGAATCTCTTTTCAGGCAGGGCCTTATTGAACAGGCGACGTTAACACCCACGGATCTTCTTCATATAAACGGCCAGATGGATTCCTGGGATGCAGATACAGCAAGACATGCGGTTAAATGCGCCTGCGTTATTCACAACAGGGATCGCAAAACATTTGTTGACAAAACTCTGGACCAGATCGTTGCAATGATGGTTGAAGAGGCGGTTGTGTTTCTTGCAGGCCAGAGCGGAGACGCCGGCCTGCCTGACATGATTGACGGAAGCTGGGGCAGATGGCTGCTTGATGAATCAATAAAAGGTGAAAACCCTCACCTGTCGGTTAGTATATCGAGCCGGTTTCCGGTCATCGGAATAGGAGCCCCTGCGGCAATTTTTGTCAAAAGGGTGGCGGAAACCATGAAGGCACCGTTTGTGCTCCCGGAACATGCCCATGTGGCAAATGCGGCCGGGGCAGTGGCCGGCTCGGTGGTTACGGAAAAAGAAGCCATACTTTATACGAGCGAGTCTGAAGGGGAGCATGGCTACATGGTAAGGATAGGGGATGAAAGGGCAAGCTTTAATGAATATGAGGAGGCAATGGCTCATGCACGAAAGAAAACAGCCCGTCTGGCACGGCAGAGCGCGGAAAACGCGGGTGCAAGCGATCCGCGCGTAAATGTCACGGTTAGGACTGAAGGCGATTTGGAGCGAATACTTGCAAGGGCGGTGGGCAATCCGCGGCTTGCTGAGGAGTTTGGTTAATAGAGAATAGAGAATTGTTAATAGTTAATAGAGAATAGAGAATTGTTAATAGTTGATGGGTAATGGATAGTCGGGGTGAAGGGATATG
>CAZVFQ010000002.1:46567-47822 GCA_964626455.1 uncultured Desulfobacteraceae bacterium
AATAGAGAATTGTTAATAGTTGATGGGTAATGGATAGTCGGGGTGAAGGGATATGAGTCTTGAGGGGCGGATTGTAAGGATGCTTGAGGATAGCGGCATTGAATATCAATGCATCGGGCATGAGCCTGTATATACGAATCCTGCCATGGCCGAAGCCCTGGCAGTAGCAGAGGGGCAGACTGTAAAGTCCCTTGTGCTTACAACAAAGGAAGGCGAAATGATCGTCCTTGTGCTCCCCGGAGACCGGAAAGCCGACTGGAAGAGGGCTGCAGCGGCCGCGGGCACCAAAAAAGTTTCTTTTGCAAAACCAGAAGCGGTTTTAGAAACCGTCGGGTGCGAGGTGGGATGTGTGCCGCCGTTCGGACACGGACTTGCCGTGTATATGGAGCGTGAACTGGCGGAAAAAGATAAATTATATTTTAATCCGGGCGTGCATCACAAGTCGTTTGCGATAAGCGGCATGGATTTAAAGGCCATGTGCAATCCGGATTTTATTTAGAAATAAAGGTACGGTTTATGAAACGCGAATTTATCATATCAGCAGTAGGAAGAAATGTTACCGGCATAGTGGCAAGAGTTTCAAAGGCTGTTTATGAGTGCGGCTGCAATTTCGAGGACTCGCGTATGACTCTTCTGGGAAACCATTTTGCCCTCATGATACTGGTAACCACGGAAGACGAAAAAGTGCATCAGGATCTTGAGGCTGCCTGCGATCGTCTCGGCCAGGAAAAGGGCCTTAATGTTACACTGTTTCCGGTAGAAGATACCGGCGGCGGCCTGGCAACAGAGCCCAATTACGAGATCAGGGTCAAGGGTGTGGATCGTATGGGTATCGTGTACCGGACAACCCAGCTCCTTGCATCCAGAAATATCAATATCGTGGAGCTTGAGACCAGAATTGAAACCGGAAGAGACGGCAGAAGCCTGTTTACAATGCGTACCAGCGTTGTGGTTCCCCGGGAGGTCGACGGCGAGTCTTTGCGCAGAGATCTGAAATATCTGGCAGAAGACCTGCAGGAAACCATTTCATTGACCCGGACATAGCCGTTATGCCTGAAATAAGAGTTATACCCGAAGATATTGCCGTTAATACCCGAAAAGGGGAAACCGTAAGGGATGCCCTTTACAGGGCGGGCATCGAGCTTGATACTCCCTGCAACGGGCAGGGAATTTGCGGCAAGTGCAAGATACAGGTGGTTGACCCTGACAATGTGGCCGAAACTCCCCACAGAGAAATTACAGAGGAGCAGGCAAA
>CAZVFQ010000002.1:47922-73980 GCA_964626455.1 uncultured Desulfobacteraceae bacterium
GATCTGGGGACCACCTCGCTGGTGGTATCGCTTCTGGATCTTTTAAGCGGCCGGGAGCTTGCAACAACTTCAAGTTTAAATCCGCAGATCCGCTTTGGACATGACGTTGTTCGCCGGATCCAGAAAGGTTCCACGCCCGAGGGACTGGCGGAATTGTCAGAATGTGTAAGAGACGGGTTAAACCGGCTTATTGACCAGGCCTGTGATGATTCCGGGGCTGATCCGCAGGAAGTGCTTGATGTGGTAATAGGCGGCAATACCACTATGCTGCAGCTTGCAGCCGCCATTGACCCGGAGCCTCTGGGCAGGGTGCCTTTTGAAGTGGGCCTTGAAAGCGGGCGGAGTTATCCGGTATCCCGATTCGGCTTAAACATTCATCCTTTGGCCAGGGTTTATGTGCCGCCGGTTGTGCACGCTTATGTGGGTGCTGATATTACCGCGGGGCTGCTGGTATCCAGACGGTTTTTCAATCCGGATGGAAAAATGCTGTTTGTGGATGTGGGCACCAACGGCGAGATGGGATTAAGCGCTTCAGGCCATTATTTGATGACATCTACTGCAGCAGGCCCTGCTTTTGAAGGAATGGGCATATCCTGCGGCATGCGCGCCCGCATAGGCGCGGTGGAAGCGGTAATTACAGACGGTATAACCACATTTGAGGTTCATACAATAGGCAATGCCCCGCCCGAAGGTATTTGCGGCAGCGGGATTATAGATTTGATAGCGGCTATGGTGCGCCTGGGCGTAATTGATACAACCGGTCGTATGAAACAGCCCGGCAAAACAGAGGGCCTGCCGCCCTCAGTGGCCGAAAGGATAGAGGAGATAAATGATAAGCCGGCCTTCCGGGTAAGCGGGAAAGTCTATTTTACACAGGAGGATGTGCGCCAGGTGCAGCTTGCAAAAAGCGCCATAAGAGCTGCAATCGAGATTCTGCTGCACGAGGGGCGATTAGATAGCAGCAGCCTGGAGAGGATTGTACTGGCAGGGGGTTTCGGGTATTCGCTGCGGGCTGAAAATCTTGAAACCATAGGGCTGCTGCCGCCGCATACTGCAGAAAAAGTGTATTTTGCCGGCAATACCAGCCGTATCGGATGCCTGCGGATGCTGAGAAATGTGGCATACCGGCGGTTTCTGGAAGAAAAAATCAGCGCGGTCAAACACGTATCAATAGAGACCCGCCCTGATTTTATGGAACAGTATGTGGCGGCAATGGAATTTCCAGAACCGGAAAGCGATCAATAGTATGGCTGGTATGGCGGAAAACAACCGGCAGAAAACCGGCATGCCCGACACCTCTGGTCCGCGTGTGATTGTGGCGTGCAGGGTTGTGGAAAATGAACTCGAAGCCCTTCGTCAAAAGGGATCGGATGCGGATATTGAAATCCGCTATCTTGATCAGAACCTTCACCGTAGCCCGGAGAAAATGCCCGGTCTTATTCAGGAACAAATCGATGAAGCATCCGAATATGCCGGTCTGATCGTGCTGGGCTACGGGCTTTGTTCAAACGGTGTTGTGGGTGTTACGGCAAGGAAACAAAGGGTATACATTCCGCGGGTTCATGACTGCATAGCGCTTCTGCTGGGTTCAAGGCAGGCTTACTTTGCGGCATTCAGACAAAGGGCAGGCACGTATTACCTTACCCCCGGATGGGTTGCTGAAGAAAAAGATCCTCTGGGAATGATGGAAAACGAGTATACACCGAAAATGGGCAGGCAAACCGCTGAATGGGGGATTAAAGAGGAGCTGAAGCATTATACCCATATTGTGTTAATTGATACAGGAACAGGCGACATTGAAAAACTGCGGAAAAGAGCTATGGCCAATGCCGAATTTCTGGGAAAGGCCTATGAGGAAGTAAAGGGATCGGCTGCCTATTTTGAAAAGATACTGTTTGGCCCTTATGATCCCGTCGATTTTGTCTGCCTGGAGCCCGGGCAGAAGGCCGGGCAGAAACCGTTTATGAAACAGCCGGAATAATATGGATCTTTGCCGGTTAAAATACAGATAACTATAAAAAATAAGGAGGTTTTGCTATGTTAATAGTCGGAGAACTGATCAATTCCAGCAGAAAGGCCATCAAGGAGGCGGTTGATGCCGAAGATGCCGAAGCCATCAAAAAAATCGCAAAAGACCAGCATGAAAACGGAGCCGATTACATAGATGTCAATGCTGGTACATATGTGGGAAAAGAAGATAAATACATGAAATGGCTGATATCAACCGTGCAGGAGGCCGTGGAGGTGCCCTGCTGCATTGACAGTCCGGATCCGAAAGTGGTGGAAGCCGCCCTGGAGCTTCACAAGGGAACGCCGATGATTAACTCAATTTCCCTTGAAAAGGAGCGCTGGGATGCATTGCTGCCTGTTGTGGCGGGCTCTGATGTAAAGATTATCGCCCTTTGCATGAGTGATTCAGGCATGCCAGAGACAAAAGACGACCGGCTTTCCATTGCCTCTGATCTTGTAAACAGCCTGGTCAAAAACAATGTCCCGGTTGAAAATATTTACGTGGATCCGCTGGTGCAGCCGATTTCCACGAACGATTCCTATGGAATTGAATTCATGAACGCAGTTGAGGCGATCATGGCTGAATTTCCCGGAGTGCATACCATATGCGGACTGTCTAATATTTCCTATGGTCTGCCCGAGCGCAAGCTTCTCAATCAGACTTTTGTCGTAATGGCGATATGCAAGGGCCTTGACAGCGCAATTATCAACCCCCTGGACAGACGGATGGTGGCCGGTATTCACGCTGCCGAAACCATGGCCGGCAGGGATGAATACTGCAGCAATTATCTTATGGCCTACAGGGAAGGGAAATTGGCCTTATAAGTATAAAAACATCAGTTTTGACCATGGAAACGAGGAGGCAAATATATGAGTTATAAAGTGCTTGTAAGTGATAAGCTTGGAGAAGCAGGTATTAAGCTTTTCGAAAAGGACGAAGACATTGAGGTTGATGTTAAAACCGACCTTTCCCCGGAGCAGTTAAAGGAAATCATCGGCCAGTACCACGGCCTTGCGGTGCGAAGCGCCACAAAGGCTACAAAGGAGTTGCTGGATGCGGCTGAAAATCTTCGGGTTATAGGCAGAGCAGGCATCGGCGTGGACAATATTGACGTGGATGAGGCCACCCGAAAGGGTATCATTGTTATGAATACCCCGGGCGGAAATGTTGTTACCACTGCAGAGCATGCCATTGCCATGATGATGTCTCTTACCAGAAATATTCCCCAGGGCACGGCCTCGCTAAAGGCGGGCAGATGGGACAAGAAAAAACTTCAGGGAAGAGAGATCATGAACAAGACCCTGGGTGTGATCGGATTCGGCAAGATCGGCTCTATCGTGGCAAACCGGGCCAGGGGGTTGAAAATGAACGTGCTGGTCTATGACCCGGTTGTAACCCCTGAGAATATAAGAAAGGAAAAGTGCGAGCCTGTAAGCCTGGATGAGCTTTATGAGCGCTCTGATTATATCAGCATTCATGTGCCCAAGATCAAAAAGACCATCAACATGATCAACAAGGATGCGTTTTCAAAGATGAAGGACGGAGTGATGCTGATTCACTGTGCCAGAGGCGGTATTGTAAACGAGGATGATTTATGTGACGCCCTTGAGTCGGGGAAGGTCGGCGGCGCAGCTCTTGATGTGTTTGCAAACGAGCCTCCGCCGGAAGATTTTAAGCTTTTTGCTTTTGACAATGTGATCTGCACGCCCCATCTGGGGGCATCAACCCTGGAGGCCCAGACCAATGTGGCTGTTGATATCGCCCGCCAGATTATAGGATATTTAAAGGACGAAACCATCAGGAACGCTGTTAATGTTCCGTCTGTATCCGGAAAGGTGCTCGAAGAGCTTGATCCGTTTATCAAAATGGCCGACCGCATGGGCAGGATGCTGGCCCAGCTTTCAGAAGGGCATATCAAATCGGTTGAAATCGATTATGACGGTGATTTCGGAGATCATGACATGTCTCCGGTCAGGACTGCCGTGATATGCGGGCTGCTTGAGCCGCTTGTAATCGATGATGTAAATGCTGTAAACGCGCCGTATCTGGCAAAGGAAAAAGGGATAAAGATCCTGGAGTCTTCCAGTGATGACGCCCAGGAATTCATCAACCTGATTACAGTTACTGTAAGGACTGATACCGGCGCAAACGTGGTTTCAGGAACACTGTTCGGCAAAAGCGATCCCAGAATTGTCAGGATAAATGATTTTCGTCTGGAAATGCGCCCCGAAGGTTACCTGGCACTTATTCACAATATGGATATTCCCGGAGAGATCGGCAGTATAGGAACGATTTTGGGCGAACACAACGTAAATATAGCCAGGATGACAGTTGGTCAGGAAGAGCCTGAAGGCGAGCGAAATATTGTTTTTCTGCGTACTGATACCCCTCTTAGCAAAGAGGTGCTCGATAAACTTGAAAACTATCCCAGAACACGCCAGGTAATATACATGGATCTATAGGGAAACAGGCAGAATAAGCCACGGTGTGAGCCGGGGCTTAGGAAAAGAAAAAAAGCCCGGGGCGTTTCGGCGCCATCGGGCTTTTTTTTCAAACAGGAGGGGTTATGGCTGCTGCATGCTATTAATGTTTTCCAGGTAGAATTCGATCATTCTGGATTGATCCTCCTGGGTGATTTCCCGGGGCAGTATTTCTTCTGCCCGGCTTGCAGCAGCGTCTGCGATTTCTTTGATCAGGCGGTTTCTTGCCTCTTTTATTCTGCGCTGGGAGTTTTTCTTTTCGCGTTCCATCATCTCGCGGGCCTGTTTGCGGGCATCATCAATAATTGACTGCCGCATTTTTTCGCCCTGCTCGATTATTCTTGCTTTGATCTGTTCATAGCGCTCGCTGCTTTCCTCCATCTGCCGCCTGGTTTCATCGATTTTTTGCCGGATTTCGTTTTTCCTGTTTTCGACCTTGTTTATTTCCTCTGAGATCTGGGCGGACTGGGTGTTGAGAAAATTTTTAAAAGGCTCACGGCCGAAGCGGTAAAGAAGATATATCAGGATACCGAAATTAACCCACAGCATGATTGTGTCATAAACCGGCCGCCACCCGCCTGACCCGTCGTCTGCCAGGGCAAAGGCTCCTGTCAGGAGAAGCACAAGTATGCTTAAGCTAAGTATTTTGCAGATGGTTTTTGCAGAGCCGCTTTTAACCACGCGACACCCCCCGATCCAGTATGGTTTCCATTATTTTAACAGCAAGCATTTCAGATTCGGTTTCAATTGATTTGCGTGCTTCAGAAACTTCCCGGTCCAAAATTTGCCTGTTTTCTTCCCGAAGTTTTTCTATTTCCTGACGGGATTCTTTCAGTATGCCTTCGGCCTGCCTGGAGCCTTCATCTTTCAGCTTATCCTTTTCAGAGTTGGCTTCCCTGATAAGGGAGCTTTCGTGCTCCTTAAGGTCCTTGTTTAATTTCTGAAGCTCGTCGCTGGATTCCTGTATCACGTTTTCCATGTCGCCGATGTATTCACGCCGTTTTCTCATGGTATTCTGCAGCGGCCGGATCATGATCCGGTTGATCAAAAACAGAAAGATGAGAAAAGACACCAATTCAATAATCAGTGTCTCATTGAGGCTTATCATCGCCATGGTTTCAATGATTTTCATGCCGTGCCTTCCTGTGGAAAATCCTTATTGGCTATTTATAAGCTATACCACAAACAGGAGCAGCAATGCGACGACCAGTGAATAGATTCCTGTAGACTCTGATACTGCCTGACCCACGAGCATGGTTCTGGTAAGCAGCCCTGCTTCTTGCGGATTTTTGCCTATGGCTTCACATGCCTTTGCACCGACCATGCCTTCGCCAACTCCAGGGCCGATAGCGCCAAGCCCCATTGCCAAGCCTGCGCCCAGAAATGCTGCCGCCTGAATAAGTTCTGTTCCTTCTATTGCCATGATTGCCTCCCGGTTTAACGTTTATTATTTTATTATGGTATTTTATACCAGAAAAATCAATGCCAGTGCAATTACCATCGCATAGATCGCAGTGGACTGCGATACAGCCTGGCCTACCAGCATTGTTCTCATCAATACACCTTCCTGCTCGACATTTCTTGCAACCCAGGTAACCGCGCTTTGCGCAGTCATTCCGTTGCCGACACCCGAGCCGATTCCCCCAAGTCCCATACACAGTCCTGCCGAGAATACGGCTGTTGATATCAGAAAAATATCTGCTGACGGATATGATTTAAACATCAGCACAAAGCTTATTAAAAGGCCGAAAATAGAGGGCGTCTGGGATACGGCCTGTCCCACCAGCATGATAACAAGCACGTTGCCGGTGGTAAAAGGGTTCCTGGCCCAGCCTTCACATCCCGCACCTCCGGCAAGTCCGCTTCCCACACCCGAACCGATGGCGGCAAGCCCGGTGGCGAGCCCTGCGCCGAGCAAAGCAGCCGAGGTCGGGTGCAGCGGCAGGCTGGAGAAGTTCATGAACATCAGCATGAAAGCCACCACCATGGCAAATATAGCCGGTGTCTGGCTCACTGCAGCGCCAATAAGCATGTTTGTTGTAAGACGTCCTCCCATAGCCGGCTGGCGTGCCATACCCGCACAGGCTTCACCCGCAGGAAAGCCGGAACCCACGCCGGAACCGATGGCCCCGAACCCCATGCACAGACCCGCACTCAGCAGTGCGGCCACCATGTGCATGGAGCCGCCGGCAAAATTTATAAACATCAGCATGAAAGCCACCACCATGGCAAATATAGCCGGCGTCTGGCTTACTGCGGCCCCGATTAACATGGTGGTTGTAAAATTGCGGTTTAGCGTTGGCTGTTTTGCAAGTCCGGTGCAGGCTTCACCTGCGGGCAGGCCCGCGCCCACCCCGGAGCCCACGGCCCCGAGTCCCATAGACAGCCCCGCGCCCAGCAGTCCAGAGGCTGTAATTATAGACATCTCGCCGCCGGCCGCAAACAGCAGGAGCACTGCAATAACCAGTGCGAATATTGCTGCTGTTTCGGCAATTGCCTGGCCCACCAGCATCATCTTTACGATATCACCGGAAGAGTCAGGTTTTTCAGAGATCGCCGCATTTGCTTTTGCGGCTGCGTATCCCTCACCAACCGCGGCGCCGATGGCCCCCAAACCCATAGAGAATCCGGCTCCGGTAAAAGCCGCCAATTTTACCCAGGCTTCAATCTCGATCGACATAATTTAATGTACCTGTACTGCAATATAGACCAAAGTTAGCATTGTGAAAACAAAAGCCTGAATCGCACCGATAAAGATAAAGAAAAATCCCATTAAAAAAGGTGGCAGTATCAGGCTGAAAGTAAGATAGGTAACCACAATTACGATAATATCCCCGCCCATGATGTTTCCGAACAAACGAAAGGAAATGGAGATCACCTTTGAGAGTTCGCCGATTATGTTCAGCGGAATCATGAAAAATACCGGTTCACAATAAGCCTTAAGATACGCCTTGATACCTTTCTCCCTGATACCTACGTAATGGGCAAGAACAAAGCCCATGATCCCCATGCCCAAAGTTGTGTTCAAATCGCTGGTGGGTTCTCCCAGATGGGGAATGACGCCCAGGCAGTTGCACAGCAGCAAAAACATAAACAAAGCTATTATCAGGGATCCGTATTTGCGGGCCAGTCTTTCGCCAAGAGCGTCTTCGGTCAGCGAGTAAAACTGATGAACAAAAGTTTCGCCTAATGTCTGAACAGGACCGGGAATCAGTTGCCGGTTTTTGGTTGCGAAATAGCCGAAGACAAGAAGGGCAATGATGACGATCCACGTCAGTACAATAATGTCCAGGTTAAAGGTCATTTCATAACCGGACAGATTTACGATAAGCTGATGTATTTTTCCGAGATCTTCCATAGCGCATCAATAATTCAGGTTTTTACGGGTTGTAGCGTAAATGCCCTGTTCGGCAAGTATTACGATCTGGATCATGAACAGGCCGATAATCGTTGTGATGACATCCAAATTATCAAGTTTGACAGAAATAACAAGAGGTATGGCGAGAATGGCGTATCTGGCCAAAAGCAGCAGCCATGATAATACAGAGGCGCGCCTGCGGGTGCCGGCGATTTTTGCGGGCAGGGTTTCGCCCATTACGATAAAATTTATTATGCTGAAAATAGTCCCCAGTATCAGACCTTTGCCGGCCGGCTTCATGCCGGCGGCAATAAGAACAATTGCAGCGCAGACCGCAATCATTATCGCGGCTGAACAGTATTTTTTTTCAGCCTTTCGTATTTGTTCATACGGTTCCAAAACTTGTGTTATTTCCTGTGGTCGGTTTTATCGTTATTTGCGTCCGGTTCGAGCACTTCCATTATTTGCCGGTATACCACAACCCCGCCGCCGACAATGCCTAAAAGAATGAATATGATTGTAAAGATTCCGCCGGTGCCCAGCCAGCCGTCTATCAGGTGCCCCAAAAACATGCAGAAGATTATGCTGCCGGCCATGGTGAGGCCGATTTGCATAACGATCTGCAGATTCTGGGCCCAGGGACGATTTTCCTTGAAGTTAAAAAATTTTTTGGCCGCCATTGTACTTGTGCCCCTTCAAAGATCAACATGCTTAACAAGTCTCGCCAAAGCAGTCAAGCGCTTTTTTGGCTGTGATTATTTGCAGGAAAAACAGGGTGTTTTATTCCGGTTCAATATAAGATGTCAGGAAATTTCATTGAGGATTCTCGGGATTATGGCCTTGAGCTGAATCTGGACGAAGAAGCCGTTTCCGTCTTCTGCTATCAGAACCATAAAACGGTAGTTTCCGCCTGTATAAAAGTCAGTTCCCTGCAGTATGATTATTCCATGGTCAGTATTAAGGCTAAATCCCCGGCATCCGCCAAGTCCCTTTCTGCTCAAATGCTTTGAACAGTCAGTGTACATATTGCTTAAAGCCTGTGCCAAATTGCTGAAGTCGAGCTGCGTTCCGCCGGGTATGTCACTTGCCAGGACTCCTCCCTCGCTGTTTACCACAGCCATGCCCTTATAGCCTTTTGCAGTTCTTATGATGCCCGCATGTTTGTACAGAGCTTCTTCCAGACGCGTATTTTGTTTGTTTGCCAAGAATCCCCCCGGACTTTCTATTTTTCTGTTTTCGTGCCTTGGCCTGGCGCCCTTTTCCCATGCGGCCCTTGCAAGGGTCAAAAGATCAATATGAATCCGGTATTTTCTGTTTTCTGAGGGAAGCGGGGAGAAGTCGAGTTGAACCCCTTGCCAGCCGGCTATGCGGCTGGCCGCCTCATCGCCTTCCAGGCTGTCAACACGGGCATTTAACAGTTCGCCTTTCAGGAAATAGAGGTATCCCTTTTCCCTTGTGCCCGAGCGCACTTCCAGTCTGCAGGTTTTGCCTGCAATGGCGATAAGCGGCAGAAAATTTTTCAGATGCATTCCATAGCGGGTCTGGCCCTCGTCGCGCAGATTCAAGCCCACGAATATGGCGGATGCAAGTCTGCCAAAGGAAAATGGCTTTTTTAGAAAATACAGCACCCCTGTATGGCCTGTCCGATCTGTGAACCACGGCTTGGGATCGTTTTCGCCCAGCAGAACAATACACGGAGTTGAAGGGAAGTTGCGTGACATGAAAGCCAAAAGTTCCAGGCCGTCTTTCTGCTGGAGATGGATTGCGGTCGTTAGCACCGAAATACGATATGATCTGAGCTTGTCTACCGCGGAATTGACACTTGTTGCGGTGATCAGTTCAAAGTGGTGCAGATCCCTGAATCCTTCCCTTACCTTGTTGATGTTTTCCCGGTCATTGTCGACGATGAGTACTTTGTCCATGATAGATCATCCATATTAGGGTAATCCTTTTGCCGCCCGGCGGGAAGTCGGGGGTATAATGCCTGTATTTCTTGACGTTGCGACATCTTTTATTATAAGTATTTTATTTAACGGGGAATATAAAATATGTCAATAAAAAACAGGATACAGACAGTTGCAGACTTAAAGGGCAGGAGGCGAAGGGGTGAAGATGAATCGGCGGTTTTTATGGTTTATTGGTGTGTGGGTTGTTTTTGCTTTGGTGCAGGCGTCTGCCGTGCCGGCAGGGTCGGAGTGTTTCAGGGTGGCTTCCTGGAACGTGGAGAACCTGTTTGACCTCTCACATGATGGAACCGAGTATTCCGGCTATATTCCGGGTGCAAAGTACGGCTGGAATGAAAACATGCTGGATGTCAAGCTCGACAATCTCTCCAGGGTCATCGCGGATTTATCCCCTGATGTAATAGGGCTTCAGGAGGTTGAATCGAAAAGAGCATTAACAAGGCTTCAAGAGCGGCTTAAAAGTACAAAAGAAAACTTTTCCCATGCCATAATAGCAAATGACAAGTCTGCTGCTGTAAAATGCGCGCTTTTGTCCAAATACCCTGTAATTTTTCATGACGAGATCCGGGTTCCGGGTGAAGGTCGCAGCATACTGCGGGCCGATGTTGAGATATCCGGCAGCAGGCTTGTGGTTTTTGTAAATCACTGGAAATCAAAATCCGGGCCTGAAAGCAGGCGAATTGCATACGCCCGCGCCCTTGCCGAAGAAGTGGGCAAGCTGCCGAAAGATACCGATTACATATTGCTCGGGGATTTTAACAGCAATTACGATGAATTGCGCACAATCCGGGACAGGTCTTCGTTAAATGATACAAACGGGAAAACCGGTATCAATCACGTGCTGAAAACCGTTTCAGGCGATGAAATAATCGATGAAAAGGACCTTGCCGAAAACCAGGACAAAAAGCTTCATTACAATCTGTGGGCGGAACTTGAAAAACAGCGGCGATGGTCGTCTCTTTTTTTCGGTACCCCCTGCAGCCCGGATGCGATACTGCTGCCAGCAGCCTTATATGACGACAAAGGGATTTCATACGTGGATAATTCCTTTGACAAATTCGATCCGGGATATCTTTTTGACGGGAACATCATGCTGCGTTGGCAGCGGGCAGACCGTGGAAAGGGAAGACATCTGGGAAGCGGTTATTCAGATCATCTTCCAGTATATGCCTGTTTTAAAACCGGTTCTTTCAAATTCCGCGACACTCGGCCGGTTTGTACGGATCAGGGCACAAAAGCCGCGATTGCGGACCTCTACAAGTCCGGGACCGGAGCGGTCGGTTTTGAATTAAAGGATTGTGCGGTTATATATAGCCACGGGGACAATGCCGTAATAAAGCAGAAAGACGGCAGGGCTGTTTACGTGTATGAGGCGGCAGGGGATCTTGAAAAGGGCGTGGTATACGATATCAAGGTATCAAGGCTTAAGCGCTATTACGGCAATCTGGAGATCACCGGGATCAGATCGGCGGAAAAAACCGGCATGATAAAGGATCTGAAAAGCTTCTACCTTAAAGATCCTGATGCGGATTTATCAGATTCCGCCCTGGAAAACGAGGTCATAGACGAGTATTGCGGCGTTTATAAAGACGGCCGATTTTATTATGGTAATGGAGACAAGATAAGGTTATACTCGCGTGACAAAGCGCTTGCCCCAGAGCAGGAAAGCCGTATTTGTATAAGGCATGCGCGGATCGGTTATCACAAAACCCCCGAGCTTGTAATTGAAAAACCCAAACAAATAAAATCGGAATAAATCCGAATTTCGGAGTTGTCCCGGGATAGAGAGCTATGAATCAGGATATCAGTAACAACCAGAAATCTAATCTTATTCTCGGAATTGACCTAGGTTCGGTTTCCGCCGGTCTGGCGGTTCTCACTGCGGAAAAAAAGATTATACACACCGATTACAGGTTTCATCACGGAGATATCGCAGCCACACTTGAAGACATGATAGAGTCTGCCGGTATTTCAGGTCCGGCCGCAGTGGCTGCTACCCACGATACCCCGGAGATTGTGGATGCAGATTTGCGATGTGATGACAGGGTTGCGGTTATAGCGGCTGCGAGCCATTTTCACGGAAAGCCCGGTGCGGTGCTTCACGTGGGAGGCGAGAAGTTCTCGCTGCTGCTTTTTGATGAAAACGGACGTTATTCCGGGCTGAAAACCAATACCTCGTGTGCGGCCGGAACAGGCAGTTTTTTGGACCAGCAGGCAGGCAGGCTGAATCTATCCGGCATAACAGAGCTTGCCGAAATTGCCGCGGCAAATACGCTGGAACTGCCGAAGATTGCCTCCAGGTGCGCTGTTTTTGCCAAGACCGATCTGATCCATGCCCAGCAGGAGGGCTACAGCCTGGCCCAGATTTGTGACGGACTTTGCTGCGGGCTTGCCAGAAATATCGCGGATACGGTCTTCAAACATGAAAAAATCAGAGCCCCTGTTGTTTTCTGCGGCGGAGTAGCCCGCAACAAGGCTGTTATTTCCCATTTAAGCCAAATAATCGGCGCAGCACTGGTGGTAGACGATATGGCGCCTTTATACGGTGCAGTGGGTGCGGCCCTTAACCTGATAGCGGAAAAAGGACAGCCTGCCTGTTTTGAGCGCACTCCGCGGCCGGTTGTCCGGGCAGCGCAAACTCCCCGGGATTACGGCAATCCGCCTCTTGTCCTTAGTTTGTCTGACTATCCGGATTTTGCCTCTGAAAAAAGCTATGAATACAAGGCCAAAACCGTGGAGCATGGAAGTCCTGTGGAAGTGGATATATACGAGTTGCCGGAACCGGGCGTCCGGATGCCTGTATATCTCGGAATAGACATTGGCTCTACAAGTACAAAGGCGGTCTGGATGGCGCCTGACAGCCGTGTAATTGCCGGGTTTTATACAAGGACTGCGGGCAGGCCGGTCGGGGCTTTGTGTTCGCTATTTGAAGCAATGGACGAGATGGTTAACAGCCGAAGCCTTGATTTTAAAGTCCTTGGAGCCGGCGCCACCGGTTCGGGCAGAAAGTTTGTGGGAAAGCTTGCGGGCGCAGATATCATAATCGATGAAATCACGGCCCACGCAAGAGCCGCCCTGGAGCTGAACCCGGAGGTTGACACAATTATTGAAATCGGCGGGCAGGATTCAAAGTTCACAACCTTAAAAGACGGCAGGGTGACCTTTTCCATAATGAACACGGTGTGCGCGGCAGGCACGGGATCATTTCTTGAAGAGCAGGCGGAAAAGCTGGGCGTCGGGCTTTTTTCGTATGCAAAGCGCACGCAAAACGTTGCCGCTCCGATAGCAAGCGACCGGTGTACAGTATTTATGGAGCGGGATATTAATTACTATTTAAGCCGGGGTTACAGCGTTGAGGAGGTTTTGGCCGCAGCCCTTCATTCGGTTAGAGAAAATTATCTGACAAAGGTCGCGGTTGAGGCAAATATCGGCAGGCAGGTTTGCTTCCAGGGGGCTACTGCCAAAAACCGCGGTCTGGTGGCGGCTTTTGAACAGAGGCTTGCACGGCCCATATATGTTTCTGCATACTGTCATTTAACTGGCGCCCTAGGTGCGGCCCTGCACCTGGCAGACGAAAGCTTTGCAGAAAGCGGCTTCCGCGGTCTGGATATTTATAAGGCTGATATTCCGGTACGTTCCGAAGTATGCCAGCTTTGCACCAATCACTGCAAGATTACAGTGGCTGAAATGGCAGACGGTCCGGTTGCATACGGATTTTTGTGCGGAAGAGACTATGAAACCCGGCATTATGTGGATAATAACCGCGCGGGATTTGACCTGGTAAAAACAAGGCGCAGGGTGTTTAAGCCAATTGAGCCAGTCCCGCAGAATCCGGAAATCACCGTTGGTATCCCGGCCGCCCTGTATTTATATGAAGACGTATCCATGTGGGTTGATTTTTTCCGCAGGCTGGGCATGAAAACCGTTGTGCACCAGGGGCTAGACGATGCGGTGCAAAGGGGCAAGGCCTGCGTGGGGGCGGAATTCTGCGCCCCGATCACTGCAATGCACGGACATGTGGATGCTTTGCGCGATGGGGTGGATTTCATATTTCTGCCCTATTACCTGGAAAACAGGGAAAAAGACGGAGATGCCCGGCGGCAGTACTGCTATTATTCCCAGTATGTTCCGTCGCTTGTCTCCGGACTTGATGCCTCGCTTAAGGAAAAGCTGATATCGCCTGTAATCCGGTTTTTATACAGCAGTTTTCATGTGCGCCTGGAGCTCTACCGCGCTGTTTCGAAAATGAAACCCGGTATCGGGTTCTTTGAGGTTGTTTCCGCATGGGAAAGGGCAGGGAGGAATTTCAGGCAAGCCCGGCTAAAATGGCAGCAGGCCTGTAAAGAGAATCTTGCCAAAGCAGGCGATATCAGCGTCATGTTTCTGGGACGCCCCTATACAGTTCTTGATCCTGCAATGAACAAAAATATTCCGCAGATTTTTGCAGCCCAGGGCGTAAAGGGGTTTTTCCAGGATATGCTTGATCTTGAAAATGCTGATCTTTCGGAAATAAAACCGTTTTTAAACGAGCTTCACTGGAATTACGCGGCAGATATCATAAAGGCTGCAAAGCTTGTATCCGAAGAACCCGGAATATATCCCGTGCTTATGACATCTTTTAAGTGTTCTCCGGATTCTTTTATACGCGATGTGTTCCAGTCCTTAATGGATGGTGCGGACAAGCCGTATCTGATTCTGGAATTAGACGAGCACGGCTCAAGCGTGGGTTATGAGACAAGGATAGAGTCCGCGGTGCGCGCGTTTCGCAATCATGCAGCGCAAAAAAGCAGGAGCAGGCCGGATCACAGCCGCATCAACCCGGTAAAAGCAAGTAACATGAGCGGAAAAACAGTTGTCATGCCGAACTGGGATCCTATAACATGCCGTTTTCTTGCAGCAAACCTCAGAAGAGAAGGCATTGACGCTCAGGTTATAACCGAGACCCCGGAGGCGGTAAAGCGCAGTATGAGGCTTAATACAGGCCAGTGCATACCTATAAACGCAATGGTTCAGGAGTTTGTTGAACATGTAAGAGAACAGGACCTTGATCCGTCAAAGACCCTCCTGTGGATGGGATACTCGGAAGTGCCCTGCAATATCCGCCTTTATCCCTACAAGCTAAAGCAGATGATTGCCTCGTTCGGCGGCGGTATGGAAAAGGCCGGGGTATATACAGGCAATGTATCGTTTACGGACGTCTCGCTCAGGGCTGCGGTGAACACGTATTTCGCATTCATGTTCGGCGGCCTGCTGCGGCGCATGGGGTGCAGAACCCGGCCGTATGAAAAAACACCCGGTGAAACAGACCGGGCAGTGGAAAAGGGCACCCGGATATTTGAAGAAGCTTTTTCCGGGATCAGGAACAAGGAATCCGCGGTTGCCGAAGCAGCCGCTTTATTTGAAAGCATTGAAACCGTACGCGGACGCCGGCCCAAGGTCGCCATATTCGGGGATCTTTACGCAAGGGATAATCCGGTGTTTAACCAGGATCTTATAGCCTTTATCGAGGAGTGCGGCGGAGAGGCTCTGACAACTCCGTATACTGATTATGCAAAGATGATTGCTCCTGCATATTTTAAAAAATGGTTCACAGAGGGCAAGTTTTTCAGCCTGGCGTTAAACCGGGGCCTGCTGGCTACTATGGTAAGGCGGGAAAAAGCATATTACCGGTATTTTGGAAAGGTGCTAAAAGAGCCCGAGCCGGTCTACAAGGTTTCTCCGGCTCAAATTCTTTCCGAATTCGGCATGATCACTGAAAATACCGGCGAATCAATGGACAATATCCTTAAGATTTATTACATCTGCAGGCATCATCCCGAGGTCTCTTTGTTTGTACAGACCAGCCCCGCATTTTGCTGCCCCTCTCTTATAACAGAGGCCATGGCGTCCACCATTGAGAAAAAAACCGGGGTGCCGGTTGTTTCAATTACTTATGACGGCACGGGCGGCGATAAGAACCGAAAGATTATTCCGTACCTGAAATACGCCGGCAAAACATCAGCAAAGCAGGCAGCCGGGGCAGAGTCAGGTTTGCTTTGAGCGGTTTCTGTCAGCTATTTTTTCAAACATTTTTACCATACCGGTAATCAGGGTGTAGATGGATTCTGCGTCCAGGTTTTGGTCTGCACTGCGGTCAAAAAATATGTGCAGACTTGAATCCATGCCTTCTTCAGAATGCCAGTAGCAGAACATAACCGGCAGAAGCGGAAGAGGATAGAGAACCACTGAAATGTCTGCGTCAATATGGGTGTCTGCGCGCCTTCCGTTAAAAAGCTCCAGCATGTCTGAAAACAGATCAGGATAGGTGTCAGCAAGCCTTTTTAAAGGTTTTTCACCGGTTTGATAAAAATGGTTGAGCCGCTCCGGGCCTCCCCTGATTTCCCTGAATGTGATCCATTCCCCTGTTAGAGGTGCGCCTTTGGAGTAAAGCACGTAATTTAGAAAAGGCACTGCAATCCAGGCATTGACATGGATGTCAGCAGAGAGGTTGCCTTCCGTGTCCACTGAAAATGCTTTTCCCATAATCCGTATGGTAAGCCTGCTTCCGTCAAAATGCCCGCCGGTGCGTGAGGAGGCCTCGCTTAAGTCGATTTCCGGGATTTTTCGGGCAAGCTCCTCTATTGCCTCTTGCATAAATTCGTCAATTGTGTCCGGCGTTTCCACTTCTGCGCCGTATTTTTCCAGAGCTTCCTGAGAAATCCTCGGGCATTGATCCAGGGACTTTTTGCCCTTGAATACAGATACGGCAAATGCCATACATGTTTTTTCATTGCAGGCCCGGCAGTTGGAGCCGTCTGTAAGCTTGAATATCTCCATTGGGTTGTTAAAGTGCGCCATTATAAAAGATCTCCTTTGCAGTTTTCATCCCACGGGAGTGAAGCAACTGTTATAGATCACGTTTTGGCTTTGCGCAACCCGGTTTTGTAAACCCGGTAAAAATATGGTATAAAATTCAGTAAAAGGTCAAAATCCGGCAATGAGTGATTAATACCGATCACGGATCACAGGATAGCGCAACGAGGTGCTTATGCTGAAACTCATCGATTTGGATATTAAATCCCTGGGGTATACAAAATTTATTTCCGCATGGCTTTACAAGGGTCCGGAAGGGTCGTTTCTCGTGGATACAGGACCTGCCTGCACCGTGGATACGCTTTTGGATGCCCTGGAAAAAAACGGGATTGAGCAGCTTGACTGGATACTGCTGACCCATATTCACCTGGATCATGCCGGCGGGGTGGGCCATGTAAGCCGGCGTTTTCCGGAAGCCGGCATAGTGTGCCATCAGCGGGCGGTTTCCCACCTGATAGATCCGAGCCGGTTGTGGGAAGGCTCCAAAGATGTTCTCGGAGAGATCGCCGAGGCCTATGGTGCGCCCAAAGCCGTGCCTGAAGAGCGTATAGTTACAACAGATTTCGTGTCTTTCGGAGACGGCATCCGGGTGATTTCAACGCCCGGCCATGCTCCGCACCACCAGAGCTTTGTGTTTGCGGATTTTTTATTCTGCGGCGAGGTATTCGGGGTTTTCCATGAGCTTGACAATGATTTTTACCTCAGGCCTGCGACCCCTCCGAGGTTTGTATTTGAGGAGTTTTCCGCCTCCATGGATCGTCTGGCCCCGGAGACAGACAGGAAGATCTGCTTTGCCCATTACGGCATGTATGAAGACGGCGGCCGCATCCTTGAGCTTGCGAGAACCCAGCTGCGGCTCTGGCTCGAGGTGGTGCGCAGTCATGCGCAAAACCCCAACATGAAGGCTATAATTGCCGATCTTAAGGCAAATGACCCGGTATTTGCCCGTATGGACGATTTGTCCGCGCAAATCCGTGAAAGAGAGATGTATTACATAACCAACAGCATTCGGGGAATGCTGGAATATATTCAGAAAAAAATGTAAGTTGAAATATAATTGTCTTTTTCCTTAAAAACATGTAGGGTAAGATACATATACCCGCCGGGAATTTATTGGTTTTCTCCTTTTATTCACCTCCAGGATGAGGGCTATGAATGCAGAATTGTCAACCTCCCGGAATAACAGTCAGCTAAATGTCGCCCCTATGAACGGCTATAATGTTTGAAGATGATGGACAAAAAAAATAGTCTCCTGACAAAGATCACGCTGGTCCTGGTATACGGCCGGCCGCTGCTGGTTTTCGCAGGAATGCTGTGTGCGATTGCGGTTATGTTAAACCGCAGTCCCACAGTCTATCTTGTCGGCACAATGCTGTTTTTTGCATCCATGGTGCTTGATATTGCAGATGGCTGGTTTTCCGCACGCTTTTCCCCTGAAATAAACTTTGCAGAGCTTGCCGAACGGGTTATGGATCGGCTTGTCTATTCGATTGTGTTTCCTCTGGTTGCAGTGGGCAGTATGTGGAGACTCTACTATGTGATACCGGAACACAGCCGGCTTGATCTTTTGCACGCAGTATTCGTGTTTATAGTTTGCGTCACTGTGCTTGTACGGGACAATTTTGCTCATTTCATGCGGGGTTTTGCCATCCGGCATGCACAGGAACCTGAACTGCGGGAGCTGACCCGGCTGCGTACTGGTGTGGCAGCCCCCCTGGGCCTGTTGCTTTACGTGCATGCTTTCCACATACCTGCGCCTGCAGTTGATTTTGTTCTTTACAGGGCGGCTGCCTGGCTTGCTAATCTGCCGGTGCGCCATCTGTTTGTAATTGAAATCGTTTTTCTGATCATAAATTTTGGTTCCATAGCGGTTTACTGCCGAAAGTATGGCACGTATTGTCTTGATGTTTTGTGTTTCGGAGACATGCGTCTGAGAAGGCGCATTTTAGCCATTCTCCCCAATGGTCTTACAGTGATGAACGCCATGATGGGGCTTATGGGGGTTTTTTTCGCCTACCAGGGCAAAATGACAGAGGCTTTTCTCTTTTTGATAGGGGCCGCGGTTTTTGACAAGCTAGACGGTGCCATGGCAAGGAAGCTGGGATTGACAGAACCGGTTCCGGGAATTGTTCAGGGCAGGGTTAGTTTCGGCGGTGTTATGGATGACGTTGCCGATGCTGTAAGTTTCTGTATTGCACCAGGTTGGATTTTTTATATATATTTTTCCGGGCAGCCGGCTCCGGCCGTCGATCAGCTGCCGCTTTTTATCGTAGCAAGCCTGTATATCCTGGCAGGCTTTGCGAGACTGGCTTATTTTACGCTTGATCGCAGTCCGCTTCCCGGGTTTTTCAAGGGGCTTCCAACACCGGCAGCAGCACTGTTCGTTACCGCTCCGCTGCTGGTGCTCCAGCATTTAAATGAGGCCGGGCTGCAATGGGTAGCGGCTGCGGCCTGGTTCTGCATCGGGCTTATGGCTGTAACCGGGTTTCTGATGAACCTTTACCGGATACATTATATTCATATCGGCAGGTTCATGGACAGAAATCCCTGGTTTACATGGATCAATCTGATTCTTATGCTGATATTTGTATTTACACCGTATTTCGGCTATCTGGTGTTTTTCCAGATGCTGCTGTATCTGGCCTCACCGCTTGTAACATGGCGGGTGGAGCCGCAGGCCGACGCCCCCATGGAGCCCTGCGAGGATAATGGCTAAAATACAAACTCCAATTTGTTTCCAATTTTTTATGTATATGGTGTATAAATGCGGGAGCCGCCCTGCTGCTGGCCCTGTCCCTGCTGTTGCTGCTGCTGCATCTGTTTTAAGCGGTCAATGGTCTGATCCAGGGCTTTTCGCATGGCAGAGGGAAACTCGTTCATTGCTTCGTCCAGGGTTGTGGCAGAAAGCTGGGACTGGATAGGCAGCGGCCCCTCGGGGGTCATAAGCTGTGTGCTGCCGAAAAAGACCGGGGAGCGATCCGGATCTTCGGAACCATCGGGCTTGATGGGCACCATTTTGCGGATTGAGGCAACCTTTAAATCCGTGACGGATTCTTCCCGGTAAAGGTCGTCCCGGTTTACGGTGAAATCGATATTCTGGCCTTCTGCGCCATTGGGCATAACAGAACCTCCTTTTGGTTATATTAATTTGATGCACTCATAAAATATTCATCAGAAGCCGAATGTCAAAATGAAAAAATACGCTGAAATAAATCCGAGCCGTATGTTTTCCTGGTTTTTCGGGGTGCTGCTGCTGCTGACCGGGCTTGTTTTGAGCAGTATGCACAGCTATCTTTTATTCCATAGCCTTGCCGAGATTTTCAGCATAGTTGTGTCATTTTCCATATTTTTGTTTGCCTGGAATACACTTGGTTTTACCAAAGAGCGCTACCTGATTGTGCTCGGTATTGCATATCTTTTTGTCGGCTGCCTGGATCTGGCCCACATGCTTGCCTACAAGGGCATGGGCGTCATTGCGGCCGACGGGGGAAACAATGCAACCCAGACCTGGATTGCAGCGCGTTATCTTGAAAGCCTTTCTTTGCTGGCAGTACCCTTTCTTTTTAACAGGCGGATAGACCACCGCATAGTGTTCGGCATATATTTGGCTGTTACCGGAGCGCTGTTTTTGATGATTTTCGGCATTCGTGTTTTTCCGGATTGCTATATTGACGGTTTAGGGCTTACCTCTTTTAAAGTGATAAGCGAGTACATAATATGTGCCGTTCTGATCGCGGCCGGTATTGCGCTTTACAGTCGCAGAGCGGCTGTGGACGGGATCATGTTTAAGCTGCTGCTTGCTTCCATAGGCTTTACAGTGGCCTCTGAGATTGCGTTTACCAACTATGTCAGCGTTTACGGGCCGGCCAACATGGCGGGGCACTTGTTTAAAATTGTTTCTTCTTATCTTATATACAGGGCAATTGTGGTTCACGGGTTAAGAACGCCTTATAAGAGCATGTTCCGGGAGCTTTCAGCCAGCAAAAGTGAGCTGGAGCGCTATTCTGAAAGCCTGGAAAGCTGCGTGGCAGAACGCACGCAGGAACTGGAAGAAAGCAACAGGGAATTGCGGTATCTTTCGGGCCAGCTGGTCACAGCCGAGCAGGAAGAACGAAAACGCATTGCCAGGGATCTTCATGACAGCATAAGCCAGTCGCTTTCTGCCATTAAACTCTCTGTTGAAAATATATCCAGCAGCCTGGACGCCCGGCTTGACAATAAGGAAAAGGCTTCTTTGGAAAAGATTGTTTCCATGAGCAAAGAGGCCATCCAGGAGGTTCGGAGGATAATAATGAATCTTCGTCCTCCGGCCTTAGATGATGGCATCAGCGCAACAATAGATTCGCTGTGCCGTGAATTTACTAATTTTTATCCTGACATACATATAAAAAAGAAGCTGGAGATCGAAGAAGACAGGCTCCCCGAAGAGGTCAAGGCTACTATTTTCCGACTTTTTCAGGAGGCATTGACCAACATAGGCAGGCACAGCGGCGCAGGAAGGGTAGATGTTTCGCTTTCAGCGAAAAACGGCCGCATTCGTTTTCAGGTCGCAGATGACGGAAAAGGATTTGACCCGAAAGGGGTATCTGCTTCAAAAGCCGGCAGCGGCTTCGGCCTGGCCGGCATGCGCGAACGCGCCGAGATCTCGGGGGGCGGGTTTTATATCCGGACCCGTCCGGGCGCCGGCACATCGATTACCGTGATCTGGCCGGAGGATAAAGCCGGCAGCAGCTTTGTTTCTGCCGGCTGAGCTATCCCTGGCATTCGTCCTGTTTTTTATTTCACCCTGAAAAAGGATTCCTCAAATTCCGGCCGGTCTTTGTAGCGGGCCATGAAAAATCCGGGCAGGGCCTCGGCTTGTTCAAAAAGAACGGGGTCCGCCTCTATGCCTGCCTCGTGCAGGGCTTTTACAACCTTTTTCGGATCAGGCGGACATCCCTTGACTGGTATCATTTTTTCAATATCCGGGTGATCTTTGTTTTTTTTGTACATGCACTGGCCGAGCAGAATCGTTGCCTTCATGCCCGGGGTGGGTTCCATGGATTTTCCGGTTAAAACCTCTACATTGTCCCACGGCTCTCCTTTCCAGGCAGCGCGGATTGCTGTGAGCACCAGGCCGTTTAATCCCGTGCAGTAGGTGCACATTGTGTTGTCAAATTTTCTGTAAAACAGGCCGTCAACCCCTTGTTTTGCAAGCGGTACCGGAAGCTCGCGGGTTTTTTCCCTGATGTAGGCAAAATCCCATTCATGGTATGCTGCCACGTTTTCTATTTTCTCGCCAAGGATTTCAATATCAGAGAGATCTGCCGGCCGTCTGCGGTTTTCGGCAGCATGGACAAGGTAGGGGATGGTTTGCGGATCATAGCCCAGCAGCCTGGCTCCCGCCAGGTCTGCGGAAAAAACGTCTGCCGAGGCGGCAAGCAGGTTGCTTCTGTGCATTTTCCCGTCAAATGCCGGGCCGCGCTCCACGGTGTATATACCGTCAATTAAGGTGAGCATCGGCGGCATCTTGTCTGCCAGCCTGGCAATATGATAGTGCAGATCCTTTTCCGGGTCCGCGCTGTGGCATTTTTTGCGCGACGGTATGTCGATGGTCCCTTTGAGGTTCTTGATTCCCAGGCTGACAATGGTCTGGTTGTGAGTCTTCATTGCAGGAAGGTTGACCACGAAATCGCTGTTTATGATGTCTGTGTTGAATTTAAGCTCTATGCCATCGCCCAGATCCACTTTTTCAAATGGCCGCTCCATTATGGGCACGGTTTTGACCCCGTATTTTTCTCCCAGCTTTTTGTAGCCAAGGGTTTCAAATGCATGGGCCGGAGTCTGCTTGTCTTTCGGGTCTGCTACGATGCCTTCGCCTATGGTAATGTCATCTATTCCGCGTTCCTTTAAAAGCCGTACCACGTCCTCTATTACCCTTGAGGTGGTTATTACGCCCCACTTGGGAAATTCGCAGGCCCTTGTCCAGAACACGATGTTGGGCTTGATAAATACCTTTGCCTTATCAGGAAGATGATCCAGGCCGCCGCATAACTCGACCGCGTTTTTAACGGATTCATAGGGTTTTTCATATCTAACGACCGATGTGCTGTATTTTCTCATTGTTATTATTCTTCCTCCGTGGTTTTGCCTTCTATAAAACCGGGCCTTGCAAAAGCCGGATTCGGATAAGCGTAGAAGCCTTTTCCGGTCTTTGTTCCAAGGCAGCCGGCGTCAACATATTTTTTTAAAAATTCGGCGTTCTTTTTCGCCTGGGGGTCGTTGAGCTGTTTTGCCCAGTAATCTGTCACTTTCCAGGCAGTGTCAATGCCGATGCCGTCAATAAGGCCGAAAGGCCCTATATTCATGCCCATTACCCCCATCCATGAGCGGTCTATGTCCTCGATTGACGCAATGCCGTTTGCCGCAAGTGCCTGGGCGGCTTCCAGCAGCTGCATCAGCATGGCGTTAAATAAGTAGCCGTTGTTTTCCTTTTTCAGCACAATGGGCACCTGGCCTATGCTCCTTGCAAAAGCCTCTATAAGGCTGATGGTTTGTCCGGATGTGCCCGGATGCGGCATTACGTCAACTATATTGTTAAACCTGAGATCATGGAAGTGAAATGCTGCAAACCGGTCAGGCCGGCCCGTGGCCCCGGCAAACATGGACGGAAGAAGAGAGGATGTGTTTGTTGTAAATATTGTATGTTCCGGACATATTTTATTGAATTTTTCAAAAATCCTGCCTTTTAATTCCGGGTCTTCAGGCACGGATTCAATTATGAAATCCGCGCTGCTGCCGGCTTTTTCAGGATCGGTTTCCGTTTGTATCATTTTCATTGCCGCTTCTGCGTTTTTTTCGGTAAACCGGCCGCTTTTGATTTGCTTTTTTGCCAGCCTGCCCATGCGCTCCATTGCAGATGTAAGCACGTCATCGCTTAGATCGTGCATAATGGCCGTATAGCCTTTAGCCGCGCACTGAAAGCCTATCTGCTGCCCCATGGTGCCTGAGCCAACAATCAGAACATTCGAGATATCGCCAACTTGCAAAACATTCTCCTTTCGCTGTAAATCATAAGGAAGCAATCCGAAATTCAAGTGACTCTTCAGATAATATCAAAATTTTACATTGAAGCCGTCGTATAGCCATCTAATTTTTTTATGTATTCTCGGATTGTGAAAACTGACCCCGATTATGGCAAAAGAGCCGGCAATATTGATTTTTTCATAATACTGCCGGCTCCAGAGTACATCGAACAGCCGTTCCAGGCGGTCCTTGGGAGACAATCCCCCAAGTTTTACGGTTTTAAAAAGTGTTGCGTATTCTTTAATAATGTAGTTGACTAAGACCCCCTCCCGTCAACTGCGTGGGAAGGGGTCTTTGAGGAGGGGGCGCACGTTAAAGCAATTAATTAAACGAATTATTAATTAACTGAATGGTTGGTTAATTAATAAAGAAAGACAAAAGTTTTGTCAAGATAAATTGTGCACCCCTTTTCGGCACAGACAGCCGCCCCTGCCCATTGGTCTTTTTTTTGTATACTTGACTAAACAACCGGAATAAAATAAAAATATTATTAAATGTATGGGTGACAGGCAGGGCGGAAGGTCTCTGGCAGTGCAGAAAAATACATCCATGCAGTTGATTCGGGGGGCGGAAAGATTTGCCTCTGATTTAAAGAAAACTGTTTTGTATATTAAGGCTCATCCTGAGGAAAAGGCAAAAACAAACCCGAAGATTGAATTGCAAAATGATCAAAACAAAAAATATAAACAGGCTTCCGGCAAGGCTTTTGGTTATGCTGACTATGCTGCTGGGCCTTCCGCTTGCGGGCGTGTGGATTTTTGGCGACCGGCCTCTTTCGGTTTATTTTGATTTTCCCCCGGAACCCGGCCTGGTTGATCATGCTCCGTTTTCATGGCCGGTGTTTACCGGGCTTGCAGCCCTGATCCTGGTCTGCCTGGCGCCGTTTGTGGTTAGAGGGGTCAGGTTTTTCCGGCGGGAGCAAGGCCGCCGTGGCGATTCGGCTGAAGTTTTTCCTGTCTGGGGATGGGCGGGCATACTTATATGCGCTGCGGCCTGGGTTCTTGACTGGAGCCGGTTTGATTGGTTTGCCGGGTTTCAGGCGTATCCGTTTCCATTTATGTGGCTGGGCTATATCCTGGCGGTAAACGCGCTTTGCTGCAAGAGAACCGGTAACTGCCTGATGAGGCGGAAACCTGGATTTTTCCTTTTGCTGTTTCCGGCTAGTGCTGTGTTCTGGTGGTTTTTTGAATATCTTAACCGATTTGTTGGAAACTGGTATTATGTCGGGGTGGAAATGCCTGGCCCGGGGCAGTATATAGGCTATGCCACGATATGCTTTGCCACTGTCCTGCCTGCTGTGTGGGGCACAGCGGAACTGCTTGAGTCTTTTGCCTTTTTTAAAGAGACATATCGGAATTTCTTTGTTATAAAACCCAAACACCCCAGGGCTCTGGCTGCTGTGATACTTGTAATAGGGGCTGTAGGGCTTTTCTTTCTCGGGATTTTTCCGAATCTGCTTTTTCCATTGCTGTGGGTCTCGCCCCTGCTTATAATAGTGTGTTTCCAGGTAATAGACGGCATGCGGCATATATTTTCCCCGGTCCGCCAGGGCGACTGGAGCAGTCTTGTATGTTTTGCCGCAGCAGCACTTGTCTGCGGGTTTTTCTGGGAAATGTGGAACTATTACAGCCTGGCCAGGTGGGAGTACAGCGTCCCGTTTGTCCACGGCTTTAAGATATTTGAAATGCCCCTTTTGGGCTATGCAGGCTATCTCCCTTTCGGCCTGGAGTGCGCAGCAGTGGGCGGCATACTCCGCGAGCTTGTCTTCGGGCGAGATTAGTAGTCTTTAACAAACGCTCAATTCAGGACAAAATTTCCGGGCCCTGAATATGGAAACTATCGGCAGCTACAGGTTGACCGAAAAGATCAGTGAGGGCAGGCTTTCTGAACTTTTCAGGGCTGTGCGCACAAGTGACGGGCGCGTGGTTGTCATTCGCCTGTTGCGAGCCCCTGGGCTGTCTGCGGCAGATGCGGCCAGTTTTTAAAAAATCTTTATGAAAATAATTGTCTGAGGCGGTTATGCAACTGATATGGCAGTGCTTGTTTTGAAGATGGTGCGTATATGCTTTTCAAAAGGGTATGCGCGATTTTGCTTCTCTTTTTATGGCAAGAGCGCATGAATGTTACAGAAAATGGGGTGCAACCGCCAAGACGCAACAACTGGAAAAAACAAGAAGTGATTTTTTGCAGCCCCGGGCGACTATGGTTTCCAGGGGCCGTGAGGATGATCGCGATCCGGGCCAGGATCAGGGCGCGGGGCTTGATCTTTCAACTGTTATAAAGGCTTATCAGGCCATATCCGGGCAAATTGTTCTGGAGCGCCTCCTT
>CAZVFQ010000003.1:0-60832 GCA_964626455.1 uncultured Desulfobacteraceae bacterium
GTTAATAGTTAATAGATAATGGTGAAATGAAAAACCCCGGGGTGCTGGATGACCCCGGGGTTTTTTATTGTTTGGATATTTTATAAATGGTTTCTAGAACAGTCCGCTTACCTTACCGGTTTCAGTGTCCACGTCCACCTTGGTGTATGCGGGGCTGGAGCTGGTGCCCGGCATAAACGGGATGGCTCCGGCAACCGGCACCAGGAACTTGGCGCCTGAATAGATGTAGATATCGCGCACCGGCAGTCTCCATCCCTTGGGCACGCCCTTCCAGGTGGGCTCATGGGACAGGCTGAGATGGGTTTTTGCCATCATTGTTGAGTATTCCTTGAACTGGGGATCAGAGTCGAGAAGTTCAAGTTTCTTTTCCGCATCAGGCAGCCAGTCCACTCCGTCTGCACCGTAGACCTCGCGGGCGATGATGTCGACGCGCTCGCGCAGCGACTTGTCCAGAGGATAGAGGAAGTCAAAATTGGATTCATCCTCGCATGCGTCGATAACCGCGTCTGCGATTTCCAGTGCGCCGTCGCCGCCGTCCATGAAATGTGTTGAAGGTGCGCACCTGGCGCCTGCCTCTTCTGCGCGCTTTTTGACCAGCGCGATTTCATCCTTGGTGTCTGTGGGGAAGCAGTTGACGCACACCACGGGGTTCATGCCTGATTTGCGGATTACGCCGATCATGTGAACCATGTTTTCAATGCCCTTGTCTAGCAGCTCAAGGTTTTCCTTGGTGTATTCCTCGGGCAGGGGACGGCCCGGTACAACCCTGGGCCCGCCGCCGTGCATCTTGAGGGCGCGGATGGTGGTTGTCAGTACGGAAACGTGCGGTTTCAGCCCGCTGTTGCGGCATTTTACGTTCCAGAATTTCTCAAAGCCGATGTCAGCGGCAAATCCGCTTTCTGTTACATGGTAGTCAAACATCTTAAGGCCGATGCGGTCGGCGATAATCGAGGACTGGCCTACCGCGATGTTTGCAAACGGGCCTGCGTGCACAAAGCAGGGCTGATATTCAGCGGTGCACATCAGGGTCGGGTTAATGGTGTTTCTCATCCATGCCGTCATTGCGCCTCCGACCTTTAAATCTCCGGTGGTCACACGGTTGCCGTTTATATCAAAGGCAACGGTAATGTTGCTGAGCCTTTTCTTAAGATCGGCAAGGTCGGTGGCAATTGCCAGAATAGCCATGCACTCGGAGCTCACCGCTATGTTAAAGCCCGATTCCATAGTATATCCGTTTGCTCTGCCGCCGAGTCCTATGACCATCTTGCGCAGTGCCTGGGCGCAGTAGTCGATGATCCAGTTCATTTCCACCCGGTTGGGGTCTATGTTTAAGGCCGGGATCCCGGAGAGTTTTTCGATTTTTTCAGGCCCGTAATTGCGCTCATGCTGCATTCTGGAGGTCATTGCGACCATGGCCAGGTTGTGGGCGTTCATGATGTCGTTTATGTCTCCTGTAAGACCCAGGGAGAATTCGGTCATGGGGATTAAAATGGCGTTTCCTCCGCCTGCTGCAGTGCCCTTGATATTCATGGTCGGGCCGCCAGACGGCTGGCGAAGAGCGCCGCCCACGTTTTTGCCCCTTTTGCCTAAGCCTTCCATTAAGCCCACCGATGTGGTGCTTTTGCCTTCGCCCAGCGGGGTGGGGGTGATGGCGGTGACTTCAATGTACTTGCCGTCAGGCTTGTCATTCATCCGGTTCATTACCTTGAGAAAGTCAATCTTGGACAGCCGGCCCATGGGAATCATTTCTTCCTTGGAAAGGCCGAGTTTGTCGCGCCATTCATCGGGCATGGGCATGTTCTGCTCCGCCGCCTCTGAAACCTGCCAGTCTGCCATTTTTGATACATCGTATGCCATGTTTCTTCTCCTTTGGCGTTTGGGTTGATAGTCAATATTATTCAACGGTTACAATCTATGTATACATGTAAATTATACTCATAGCATTTCATTTTGGTTTTGACAAGAATTATCCAAGGGATTATCCAAGGGATCGGCGTTGATTTGTTTCCTGTTTCGATATTCGGATTTCGAATTTTTCCCGGTTACTCCTGTATTTCCACCATGTGGCGGTAGAAGCCATGTTTTTCCATGAGCTGGCTGTGAGAGCCTGATTCTATAATCCTGCCGTGGTTCATGACCAGAATAAAATCCGCAATTTTGGCTGTGGACAGCCTGTGGGCGATGACTATGGCGGTACGTTCAGCCATCAGTGCGGCAAGGGCTTCCTGGATACTTGCCTCGGTCTCTGAGTCAATATAGGATGTGGCTTCATCGAATATAATCATTTCCGGGTCTGCTGCAATCGCGCGTGCAATGGATATAAGCTGCCGCTGGCCTGAGGACAGGGTGGCTCCCTGCTCGGTTAATTTTGTGTCAATGCCTTCGGGCAGGCGTTCAATAAAGCTCCTGCTTTTGGACTGCTCCAGTACCTGTATTATGGTTTCAGAATCGGGTCTTGCGTTTTCTCCGAAGATGTTGTGTAAAACAGAGCCTGAAAACAGAAACGGCTCCTGGGAGACAAGCGCGATTTTTGAGCGCAGATCAGCTGAATTGAAATTGCGAATGTCTGTGCCGTTTGCCAGGATGGCCCCTGAGTCCGGGTCATAGAAGCGCACCAGCAGGTTGATCAGCGAGGTTTTGCCCGCGCCGGTGGGCCCGACTACTGCCATGGTGCGCCCGGCCGGCAGGGAAAAATCGATTCCCTTCAGCACGGGTTCTTGTGTGCTATAGCCGAACCACACGTCCCGGGCTGTTATTTTTTCCAGGCGCCCGGGCACTGAAACAGCATTTTCATGTGCAGGCTCGGGCAGCCGGTCGTCTTCGTCGAATATAAGGAAAATACGTTCAGCAGAGGATAATGCATTTTGGGTTATGTTGTATTTTTCCGCGATATCCCTGATAGGCCTGAAAAACATCCTGATATAGGATATGAAAACCACCAGTTCCCCCAGGCTGACCCGTTCTGCTATTATGCCCGAGCCCCCTGCAAAAATCACCACGGCAAGTCCCACAGAGCTCATCAGTTCTATAAAGGGCATAAACATTGCAAAAACAGTTATCTGCTTCATGCCTGCCAGAAAGTTTTCATGGTTGATTTTCCTGAAGGCTTTGTAGTTGTTTTCTTCCTGGCCAAAGAGCTGGATGATGCCTACCCCGCCTATTGTTTCGGCAAACCTGGTGTTTATTTCCGCGGCCTTGATCCGCAGTGTGCGAAACGCCTGGCGGGCAGTGCCCGCGAATTTAAACCCCGCGTAAAATACAAAGGGAAAGATCGCGTAAACCGCAAGAGAAAGCTGCCAGTCGATTGCAAACAAAACTACTGTGATACCTGCGACCAAAAACAGGTCTTTTAATACGAATATGATCACTGAGGTGAACATTTCATGCATGTTCTGGATGTCGTTTGTAGCCCGGGTAACCAGTCTCCCCACGGGATTACGATTGAAAAACCTTATTGACAGGCGCTGGATGTGGGAAAAAAGTGCAAGCCGCAGATCATGCATTATGTTCTGGGCTGTGTATTCCATGAGGAGAACATGGACAAAGCCGACCGCAAGATTCAGCAGAATTATTATAAGAAGAACAATGCCCGCCAAGTTCAGTCCGGAGATGTCGGGACCTCCCTGTTCGGGAACTATGTATCTGTCAATGGCTTCCTTGGTGACATACGGAACCGCAAGCTCCAGAACCGTGGCTGCGGCCATAAGAAGCAGGGCAACGATCATAAGAAGCTTGTATGGCGCCACAAAGGGGTAGATCCTTTTTATCAGACCTATATCGGCTGTTTTTCCGAGTTCTTTTTCGGCGAATATGTCCCTGGGCTCACTCATAAGTATTTTCGGTTTATTCCTCGTAGCGCTGCAGAAGTTCGGTTCTGGCGTAATATCCTTTTTTTCCCAGAAGCTGCTCATGGGTTCCTGACTCTGCGATTTTGCCCTCTGAGAGCACTATAATCCGGTCCGCGGAAGAGACCGCCGGGATGCGGTGGGAGGCAATCATTACAGTCTTTTTACCCGCCATTTCCCGGATGACCGCCATAATTTTCGATGCAGTCTCTGTATCCACCTGGCCTACCGGATCATCGAGCAGCAGTATCGGTGCATCGCTTAAAAGAGCTCTGGCAAGCATTATGCGCTGTTTCTGTCCGCCGGAGAGTGCAACTCCGCGTTCTCCCACTTTGGTGTCAAGTCCCATGGGAAAGGATTCAACGGTTTCATACAGTGCCGCCTGTTGTGCCGCTCTTGCTATGTCGGATTCTTCAGCATTGCGTCCAAAAGATATGTTGTCGCGTATTGTACCTGAAAAAAGGTACGGCTCCTGGGGTACATGGGCGATCTGAGATCTCAGATCAGAAAGTTTAAGACCGCGTATATCCTTGCCGTCCATTCTCACCTCGCCCCCTGTTACATCATAGCGTCTGAAAACCAGGTTGAGCAGGGTGGTTTTGCCCGAGCCCTGGGGGCCGACAATTCCCAGAAAGCAGCCTTCGGAAACATGAAGATCCAGGCCGTCGATTACCGGTTCTGTGCCTTCAGGATATGTAAATAAGACATTGTTAAATGAGATCTCCCCCCTGGCTGATGTAAGGGGTTTTGCATCACTGGCGTCCCGGATTTCGGGTTGTGCTGAAAGGATATTGTTGATCCTGTCAAGAGAGGCGCTGCCTCGCTGGATAAGGTTAGTAAGCCACCCCAGTGCCATCATGGGCCACATGAGCATGTTCAGGTAGCTGATAAATGCAACAAAGTCGCCCGGAGTTATCTGTCCGCCTATGGTGAGTCTTCCGCCGAAAAAAACAACGATGGTAATGCTTATGTTTGTGAAAAATATCATGAGCGGGAAAAAAGAGCCTGTTATGTTTACCAGCTTCAGGTTGTCTGCTATATAGACATCGGAAATTTTTTTAAGCCGGTTAAACTCGGTTTCCTCGCGGTTATATGCTTTTACGGTTCTTATGCCTGCAAAGCTTTCGCGCACGATTTCGGTCATCTCAGAGAAAGTGGCCTGGACCCTGGTATACATCCGGTGCATCTTTGCCCCGAATACCCGGGCTACAACCGCAATAACCGGCATGGGCAGCAGGGCCAGGGCGGTTAGCTTCATGTCTATATAAGCCATGAAGCCGATGGCCGCGCTTCCCAGAAAAACCGCGTCTGTCAGGGCCACCATGCCCATACCCACGGCCATGCGTATGTTGTTGATGTCGTTTGTGGCATGGGCCATAAGGTCGCCGGTGGATATCTTGTCAAAGTAGGAGGCCGAAAGTGTCTGGATATGAGCAAAAAGGCGGTTGCGAAGCCCCTCTTCAACCACCCTGGAGGTGCCGATCAAAAGCCTGCGCCAGAAAAATCTCAGTACAGTCATGACAGCGGCAATGGAGATTATCATTCCGGCGTACCTGCCCAGGCCCGCCAGCTGGACGGCTCCGGTGGTAATGTCATCCACCGCCCATTTGACCACCCTGGGGATAAACAGCTGGAGCACGTCCACCACCATCAGGCAGAAGACTCCGATTAATATAAGCTTTCGTCTTTGTGAGAAATAGGGCTTTATAAGATGTATAGAACGCATGGGCAAATCCGTTTTTCTGGTGGATCATGGCTTACTATGACGCAGAGCCGGTGTAAAGGCTTTTTTGATAATCAGCCTGCGGTCGTAAATAATATGGACAAAGTGCATTGATATTTAAGACAGTTGTATGATAAGCAAATATATAGAAGTCTGTAACAAAAACAGTCCTGCCGTTTTTTGAAAGCATCGGCTGTTTCTGATTTCGACATTTGAATTTCGGATTTTTCATTGAAAGGCGGCAATGAGTCGCACTGTACAATCATTTAAAAAATCGTATCAAAGCCCGTTTTCATGGGCCCTGTTTCTTGTTGTATTCCTTGTCCTTGTCCCCGGCTTCAAAGCCTCCTCCCGGGCACAGGAGATCCAGGCAATCGATCCTCCCCAAACCAGGCAAGACGCCACAGGACTTTACCAGAGATTTGAAGAATCCTTTGACCAGGCCATAGAGACTGAGACATCCAAACTGGAAGCTGTTTCCGCCAAACTTAAATCCACAAAGTCTGAACAGGATACCCTTGACACCCGGATTTCGTGGCTCCGTCTCATGATTTCAACACATTCAAACCTGCTGCTCTCTCCGGAAACCGGTATTCAGGCTCTTGAACGGGCACAGATAAGACACGCAGTCGCTGCTGGATATGCCAGAGAAGAGATCCGGAAAACAGAAAAAGAAATCCAGGAACTTGAAAACCAAAGCCAGAAAGCAGAAGAACAGGCGGGTTTTTATAAGAGAGAGGCAGTGGAGATAAGGTTTCAGCCGCCTCACCTGGGTGGGGACAAAACCTTTGAAGCAAAGCTTGAAACTCTTATTTCCATTCTGGGAAAAAAACGGGATAAGACAGAACAGATCCTGGAAATCTACAACACCCGCCTGCAGAGGCTTAAAAGGCTGCTGCCGGAACTGGAGTCTTTATCTGAAAAGATAGATGCTCAGATCGAGACGCGTAAAAAACGCAGCATTTTTGAACGCGGACCGAGTCCTGTGATCCCCCTTTGGAAAGGGGAATTAAAGGACGATTTTGCCACTGCGCTTGAAAGAAGCCGTCAGTGGGTTTTTCGTACGGTTTGGCAGGTCCCGGAGTTTGTCTCCCGGGGAGAATACTTCGCTTTCCTGGCGGTATTTTTGTTTTTTTTCGCCCTGCTCGAGTTCTTGTTGTACTGGGTTGGCAGGTATTGCAAAAGGCTCATGCAAAGCTTCCTGGATACAGACAAGTTCTGGCAGTATCTGGCTGCCAAGCTGATTCAGAAAACCATTATGCTGGCCGGGGCAGCAGCTTATATCTACTTTTACCCGGTCAGGCCTATATTCCGGGTGGCGCCTGTTTTTATTCTGATTCCCCTGGCCTTGCGCATTATAGTATTGCTCGTGATAACCCGTTGGGGGGTGGTGTTTTTGCGGGCATTTGCAGCAAGAACCGAGGATGTTGTCTACCACCGTCTTTATCTTCCCTTGAACCGACTGTTTTACGGAGTGTTTGTATATGGTGCGGTATATTTTTTCATAAGCCGGGTGATATGTTATAATTGTATTACTCTGGTGACCTGGAGGCTGTTGTTTGAATTTCTTCTGTTGTTGTGGGCGGTCCGGTTTTTTACCCTGTTTTTGCGCGAGGCCCCTCATTCGGGTTATGCTGGAAAATCCTGGTTTTCGAAGGTCAAGCCTGTTTTTGCCGCCTTTGGGTGCTTTGCCTTACTGCCTGGCATTATAGCTGAAATCATGGGATTCGGCGGACTGGCCGGATTTTGGTATGCAGGGCTGGCAAAGACCGCTGCAGTGGTGTTTCTGACTGTAATTCTGCTGCGCCTGCTGCGGGAATCCGATGTGCCGGCACATATAGAGCGTTCCGAGGAGGCGGCAGAAGGCGAGCCTGCCGACAGACAGCCTTATCCCGTGCGATGGCTTCTTGTGAGGCTTTTCAGGCTGGTCGGGGTTGCGGCAGCGCTTTTTGGCTTGTTTCTGGCTTGGGGTGCGCCCAAAACCTTTCTTGCGGATATTTTGTATGCCATAAATTATAAAATCACAATCGGCGATTTCCAGCTCAGCCTCATCGGATTTGTATACGCTCTGATCGTGCTGCTTGTTATCCATACCCTCGCGGTGGTAATAAAAGAGGTTCTGCGCGGGCGAATTTTAAAGGATACCGAGATGGAAGCCGGGCTCAAGGATTCCATCGTGCGTATCACCGGATATGTCCTGTGGCTGGCGGGTATCCTGGTGGCCCTCAGGGTGGTGGGCATCAGCGCCACAGCACTTACCGTGGTGTTCGGCGCCCTTGGTATCGGAATCGGATTTGGGCTTCAGAATATATTCAACAATTTTTTAAGCGGGATCATTCTTTTGTTTGAACGCCCCATCCAGGTGGGCGACGTGATTGAAATCGGCGGCATCTGGGGCACTGTAAGGGAAATAAACGTACGCTCCACCCAGGTGCGTACATTTGACAACGCTGACCTGATCATTCCCAACTCGGATTTTATCAGTCAGAGCCTTACCAACTGGAGTTTTCGGGACGCAAGGATCAGAAGAACCGTGGAAGTGGGCGTGGCCTATGGTTCGGATACGGAGCTGGTGCGCAGTATCCTTATTGAGGTGGCCTATCAGCATCCGCGCATTCTCAGGCGCCCGCATCCGGAAGTTCTGTTTTCGGACTTTGGTGAGAGCGCCCTGATTTTCAAGCTTCGTTTCTGGGCGCATATCGACTGGTTTTTAATCGTTGAAACAGATGTGCGATTCGATATTGACAGGCGGTTCCGGGAAAACAATATTGTAATTCCCTTTCCGCAAAGGGATCTGCACTTTAAATCAGATAACCCAACCCCAGTGCCCGACACCGGTGCACAGGAGCAGGAAACATGACCGGACAGTTTGTTTTACTCGCAATCCTGATATTGTTTTCAGGCGTGTTTTCATCGTCTGAAACAGCGCTGTTTTCGATTTCAAGGACCAAGGCCAGATATCTGGCCAGCTCCGGCGGACGAGCCAATAATCTGATTTTCCAGATGAAGGAGGATCCGCACAGGCTGCTGTCCACAATCCTTATAGGAAACAACCTGGTTAATATCGGCGCCTCTTCGCTGGCAACAGCGGTTGCCATACAGTATCTTTCAAGTTATGCGGTGGGGGTTGCTACCGGGATCATGACTTTTCTGATACTTGTATTCGGCGAGATTTTTCCCAAGACTCTTGCGGCCCAGCATAACGTGCTTATTGCCAGGACAGTGATTCTTCCTTTATTTTGGCTTTCCTACCTGTTTTTTCCGGTAATCTGGCTGTTGAATTTCATTCCGGTGCTTGCCGGCGCTTCCCGCGGAAGTCCGCCTGTGACCGAAGATGAGCTGATCACCTTCGTTGATGTCGTCCACGAGGGAGGCCAGATAAATCCCGAGGAGCGGGAGTTGATCTATAACATTATCAAGCTCGATGATATAAACGTATCGGAAATCATGACCCCGAGTGCGGACATGTTTGTAGTTGAGCGGGAAAAACAGCCGGATCTGGAAAAAATTCTTCAGTCAGGATTTACCCGTATTCCGGTTATGGAAGGCGATATTGATCATGTGGTAGGCATTATAAACGTAAAAGACCTGTTTAAGCATGAGATTCGTTCTGAAAACGGGGTTGATATTGAAAAAATAATGCGCCCCCCCTATTTTGTTCCGGAGCACAAAAAGCTTGATCAGCTTTTAAATCAGTTTAAGCGCAAAAAGGAGCACGCGGCAGTCGTTGTCAATGAATACGGCGAGGTCTCGGGCATGGTTACGCTCGAGGATGTGCTCGAAGCTATTGTCGGCGATATCGTGGATGAAACCGACATTGTAAAGCCGCCCATAGTAAAGATTCGCGATAAGGAATGGCTGGTGCTGGGATCTGCGGATATCAAGACAGTCAATGAAAGACTCCGCATGAATATACCTGAATCTCCCTCCTATGAGACCTTTACCGGATATATCCTCGAACAGATCGGCCGCATCCCCCGTGAGCAGGAGCAGATTGTAGTCGGCAAATACGTGGTCACCGTAAAGGAAGTCGAAGGCAACCGGGTTATTTCTTTTGTCGTCAAGCGGCAGTAAAGCAGATCCAGCACAAGCTATGCGCCGGTATGGGCCCGTGCATTGACCGTCCTTGTGCGCGTGGTTATTTATGTGTATACTATAAACTTGAAATAGTAACTGGAAGAAAAGGATTTTAATCCTTAATTTTTAAAAGAGTATAAGTCAGGAATATATGGAACCCGGAACCATAGTTGAATATATAGACCAGCAGAAGATAATATGCGCAGCCGTTCTTGAAGAAAAAGACGGGCGCCTTAGGCTGTTAAATGAAAACAACCGGGAGGTCAACCAGAAGCAAAGCCGGCTGAGCCACATCTCCCCCAGGCGGGTAAATTTTGCCCAGGGCCGGGATAAAGCAGTCGAGGCCCTTAAAGATACGGCACAAAAAAGGCATGCCTTAAGCCGGCATATTGATATAAAAGAAATCTGGGAAGCGCTTTGCTCTTTTGAGGAATGGATCGATCTTGAGGCAATGACCTCTTTCTGCTTTTCCGGCGAGCCTGACAGCGACCACGAATCGGCTGTCATCAGGGCAATTTTTGAAAACCGGATTTATTTCAAGTTCAGTCATGATATGTTTTTCCCTCATCCCCAGGAAGTGGTGGAAAACAATATTGCCCGCCGGCAGGCAGAAGAGCGCAGGAGCCGGCTTATAGAAGAAGGCGGCCAATGGATCAAAAAAGTGCTGGGCAATGGATCGGCACCGCCTGAGACAGACCCGGAGATCGTGGATATACTGAAATCCTATTATTTATACGGCAAGGAAAGCCGCGAGGATGCAGCCGCAAAAGCAATGCTTGCAAAAGCCGGGGCAGACAGCCCGGAAGCAGTATTTTCTGTCATGGTGCGCACCGGTCACTGGGACAGAAACGAAAACCTTGATCTTTTTCGATATGACATTCCCACAGAGTTTCCGGTCAAGGTAATGGAGGCAGCCGCTGAACCGGCTCAGAATGCCGGGCGCGTAATGGATGATAAGCGCAGGCGGGATCTGACCGACCTTGATTTGATTACCATAGACGGCCAGGGCACAATGGATTTCGATGATGCCTTAAGCGTGGAGCCCCAGGGCAAAAATCTTCGAATCGGGGTGCATATCTCGGATGTGGCCGCCTGGGTGGAAAAAGGCGGGGCGATAGATCAGGAGGCCCTGGCAAGGGGGACTTCTATTTATATGCCTGACAGAAAGATCCCGATGCTTCCCACAGGGCTGGCAGAGGGGCTGTGCAGTCTTATCAGGGGCGAAGTGCGCCCGGCTGTGAGCATTTTTTTTACTTCAACACCACAGGCAGACATTCTTGACTGGGAAATAACTCCCTCTTTGGTCTCTGTAAAACGCCAGCTTACCTATTCCGAGGCAGACAGTCTGGCGCAATCAGATGAAAGCCTGAGGACTCTTGCAGCGGCTGCAGGGACGTTTAATCGCAGGCGGCTTGAAAACGGGGCTGTTCAGATCCTGCTGCCCGAGCTCAGCGTGCGGGTATATAACGGCGGAGATATCCAGGTGAAAATCATGGACCGGGACAGCCCGGCACGCCTTCTGGTATCTGAAATGATGATCATGGCCAACTGGGTTATGGCACGGTTTCTGGCTCAAAAAAATATGCCCGCAATTTTCCGCTCCCAGCTTCATCCCCGGGCAAGACTGTATTCAGGTCAGGACGAAGGAACGCTGTTTCAGAACTGGATGCAGCGCCGCATGCTCTCCCGGGCGATTCTGGGGACAGGACCGGAATATCATTCAGGCCTCGGCCTTGATGCATATACCACTGCGACTTCTCCCATACGCAAGTATTTCGATTTGATCACCCAGCGTCAGTTGCTGGCCTGCTTAGGCATGGAGGAGCCATACAGCGAGTTCGAAATCGAGGAATTGATGCAGCTGCTTCAAACCCCGCTATCCCACGCCCGCCTTGTGCAGAATCGGCGTATGCGGTTCTGGCTTCTCAAATACCTGGAGGGCAAGAAAGGCACAAAGGCAGAAGCTATTGTGCTGGATAAACGCAAAGACAGCTATACTATTCTTTTGCCTGATTATCTCATGGAGGCCAGCCTTGCTGATTCGGCAGGAATTAAGTTAAAGCCCGGGGATCTGGCCCGGATTACCATTCAGCATGTGGATGCCGCAAATGACAGACTCGCGGTGTTTCTGGGCTGATCTGTCTTGTTTCTGACTTTGATGTTCCGATTTAAACAATAAACAGGAGGGCGCGATGCCCAAGACCAAGATAGTCTGCACTATAGGACCGGCATGCGCGGACAAGCACATTCTTGCCAGGATGATAAACTTCGGAATGAGCGCGGCCAGGCTTAATTTTTCCCATGGCAGCAGGCAGAATCATGCTGAAATGATACAGATGATACGGGCGGCGGCAGAGGAGACCGGCAGTCCGGTTGCTATTTTGCAGGATCTGCGCGGCCCGAAGATCAGGGTCGGAGAAATCGAGCAGCCGGGCATACAGTTGAGAACCGGAGAAACTCTTATACTTACCACTGATAAGGCTGCAGGGCAGGGCAACCGGGTTCCGGTCAGCTACACTCATCTTCCCCTGGATGTTTCGGCCGGCGATACTATTCTGCTGGCAGACGGATTAATGGAGCTTGTGGTCAGGCGGACCACTGATACGGAGATTCACTGCGAGGTCATCACCGGCGGGACCCTGACATCGCATAAGGGCATTAATCTGCCGTCAGGTACTATACGGACCCCGGCCATTACAGGAAAAGACCGGGAAGATCTGGAGTTCGGGCTTTCTCAGGATGTGGATTATGTGGCAATGTCGTTTGTCCGCCATGCAGAAGATATCCGCCAGGCAAAGGATATAATCTCGAAGGCGGGCTTTGATACCCCGGTGATTGCAAAGATAGAAAAACACGAAGCTTTAAATGATATAGATAATATTGTTGATGCGGCAGACGGTATAATGGTGGCAAGAGGGGATCTCGGCGTGGAAATTCCTTTGGAAAAAGTGCCGGGTACACAGAAAATGCTGGTTCTTAAGGGAAACGAGGCGGGAAAGCCGGTAATTATTGCAACCCAGATGCTTCGCTCCATGCTCGATTCTCCCAGACCCACAAGAGCAGAGGCCACGGATGTGGCAAACGCGGTATTAGACGGTGCTGACGCCCTGATGCTTTCAGAAGAAACCGCCATCGGAGCTTATCCTGTTGCGGCAGTGGAATACATGGCGAAAATAGCCGGAGTGACAGAAGAAAAATATCCGTATGAAAAGTCATTTCAGGAGATTTTGCAGACCCGCATATCAGAGTCAGTGGCTCATGCAACCTGCATTCTCTCGGATCACCTGGCGGCAAGGGCGATTATCGCCACTACCAAGAGCGGTTATACAGCTCATCAGATAGCCCGGTTCAGACCCAAAAGCATGATAATAGCCGTATCACCCGAGATAAAAACAGTGCGCCGCCTGGCCCTGTACTGGGGATGTATGCCCGGTTTAATCGATTATACGCGGGATACAGACGAGATGTTTGAGCGGGCCTCCGAGTTTGCCATTGAAAAAGGGCATGCAAAAAACAACGATCTGGTGGTTATTACAGCCGGTCATCCCATGTGGGAAACCGGAACCACAAACATGATAACCGTCCGGCGGCTCGGAGGCGGCGTATAGAAAATGCGGATCAGTGTTTGAAGCTGCGCTGGCCGGTGAGCACCATTGTGGCGTTATACTCGTTGCAGGCTTCGATGGACTGATAGTCGTTTAACGAACCTCCGGGGTGCACCACTGCCGTGACCCCTTCGCGAAGGCCTACGTCCACGCCGTCGCGGAACGGAAAAAAAGCATCGCTTACCATTGTGGAACCAATCAGGCCGCCTTTTTCCTTATTCACCCTCTCATCTATTTCAGCCTTTTTCTTCGGGTCTGAAAGCTCGTTGTACGGCACTTTATACTGCTCAAAGCAGTAGCGGTCTGCAAGCTTGCGGTAAGCCTTGTCCCTGGCTATTTCAGCAACCCCGACCCGGTCCTGCTCGCCCGTACCTATGCCCACAGATACGCCGTTTTTGACATAAAGAACCGAGTTTGAAGTCACTCCTGATTCAAGCAGCCAGCCGAAATGGATGTCTGCAAGCTCCTGTTTGGTGGGCTTACGGTTTATCCTGTAGGTGCTGCCTTTATATTCGCACTCTGCCAGCTTAAAGTCAGATTCTGAGCGGGCCTCGGGCACAAAGGACCACTGGGCTATTATGCCGCCGTCAATTAAGTTTTTAAACTCCACAACCCTCTGGCCCACAAATGACTGGAGCCGTTCGATGTTTTCAATCCTTATTACCCGAAGGTTTTTGCGTTTTGAAAGGATATCCAAAACACCATGCTCATATTCCGGGGCAACGATCACTTCCGCATACTGGGCGGCCACGGCTTCGGCGGTTGATTTGTCAAGGGCGCGGTTGACGGCTATGCAGCCTCCGAAGGCAGCCACCCGGTCTGCCGTGTAGGCCTTTTCATAGGCGTCGGCAAGAGTGCCCGATATCGCGGCTCCGCAGGGATTGTTGTGCTTTACGATGATGGCGCACGGGGTGTCTGTGAAGTAGCGCAGGATATTCAGCGCGTTGTCAGCGTCTGTGAGATTGGTCTTTCCGGGGTGCTTGCCTGACTGCAGAAGCTCAACATCAGAGGCCAGGTACCGGCCCGGGGCTATGGTGCGGGTTTGCCCCAAAGCCAGGTTGCCGTTTGCCAGTCTGTAAAGCGCGGCTTCCTGTCCCGGGTTCTCCCCGTAGCGAAGGCCCTTTCTCACGCCTTCTATCACCCAGTCCACCTTTTCATAGAAAAGGGTCTGGCGGTTTTCTCCGTCCACAAAGGAGATCTCCATCTGCGGCGGGAAATTGTCGTCCATGATTGTTTTATACATTTTTTTTAAATCATCAGCCATATCGTCTTGCTCCATTAAAGTTGTTGCGGGTTTTGTTTTTAATTTCGATATTCGGATTTCGGGGTTTTTTTAAAGTATTTCTTCGTATGCAGCCTGTATGTCGTTAAATGACGTTTCCCGGAGGTAATTTGCAATTGCCTGGTCGTAGGCCGCAGTGTGGGAAAATGCCTTTTTTGCAAGCTTTATCCTGGTTTCCAGCGTTGTCATGCATTCCACGGATTCAAGTTCTTTAAGAATTTCAGGATAATCTCTGGGATCGACCACTGATGCCACCCGGATAAAGTTTTTGGCAGCCGCCCGGATCATGCAGGGACCGCCTATGTCTATATTGCCGCGTGCCTTTTCCGGGGTTACATCCGGGGTTTCAATGGTCTGCTGGAAAGGATACAGATTTACCACAACCATGTCTATGGGCCTGGCATCCGTGCGCTTAAGGTCCTTTTGATGCTCGGAATTGTGCGTTTCCGTGAGCAGACCGAGATAGATCTTAAAATCCAGGGTCTTTACAAGGCCGCCCTGGGTCTCCGGCTGGCCTGTGTAGTCTGATACGGGCATAAGCACTTTTTCGGCCTTTTTGCCCAGGATCTTTTCTATTTGTTTGTAAGTACCGCCTGTGGACAGAATCCGGATGTCCGGATTGGCTTTTACCAGGCCGGGCACGAATTCATCCAGGCCTGTTTTGTCTGAAACGCTTATAAGAACCGTTTTAACCTTTACAAGGTCGTCTATTTTTTTGACAACATTAATGCTCATGCCAGCCTCCGCAGTTTGTCTTCTTGTTGTTAAGGGTTTTTACAGGGGTGCCGGATCTATGAGTCCGGCCAGCTCTTTTTTTACAAACTCGGGCAGAGCAAAAGCTGCCCTGTGGATTGCAGGGTTATAGTATTTTGTCTCTATTTTGGAGGCCTTCACCCGCTCAGGGTCGAAATCTTTTATCGGGCACGGCCCTTTTGAGGCAAACCCGAAGCTCCACAGGCCGCCCGGGTAGGTAAGGGTTGAGAAAGTGTACATGTGGATTTTTTCAAAAAACGGCCTCTGGTTGGAAAACATTGAATGCTGGATCTCGGGATCATAAAACGGGGACTCAGACTGGGTGATCATAACCCCGTTATCAGAAAGAAGCTGTGAGACGTTTTCATAAAATGTTCTGTCAAACAGAGGCTGGGCCGGGCCTATGGGGTCTGTGGAGTCAATTAGTACCGCATCAAAGCTCTCTTTGCATTTTTCGGCAAATTTTACGCCGTCGTCGATTATTAGCTCAAGGCGGGGATCATCCAGTGATCCGCTCATGGAGGGAAGATGTTTTTTGCAGGCATCAACCACCATTTCATCAATTTCCACCATCACGACCCGCTCGATTGTCCTGTGCCGAAGCACCTCCCTGGCCGTGCCACCGTCGCCGCCTCCTATTATAAGCACGCTTTTCGGCGCTGCCAGGCTGAAAAGCGGCACATGGGCTATCATTTCATGATACACGAATTCGTCGCGCTCAGAAACCATTACAATGCCGTCATTTAACAGCATGCCCCCGTGTCCGGCCGTTGCTATGACATCAACCTGCTGATATTGACTCGTGCCTGAAAACAGGGTTTGTTTTGCCTTAAATCCAAGCGCGACCATGTCCTTGTGGGTTTCTGTCACCCACAACTCAAGTTTTCCGCCGTTATTTTTATCCGCCATACGGGAATCCTCCAAAATTCGTAAAATTCGGGGACAGTATATTTAATTTTATTTAATTTGAAGAAATTAGTATACTGTCCCCGAATTTCCCGAATTTGTCCAGTTTGAGAAAAAAACTGCATAGCCGCTGTCAAACTCGTAGATGCTTTTTTCCGGTCTGCGGTAGCCCGTTATTTGCCGGGGTAATTTGCCTTCCCCGGGGTTGGTCTCAGATATAGCCTCTGTAAAAACCATCGTAAAACGCCCGGGCTTAAAAATTTCCATAATCTGGTTTATTTTTTCGTGATAATCAGATTCGGCCACGTTGGTTTCAAAGCTTGCATATGAACCCGTTTCCTCAGGCGTCACATGGATGGTGGCATAATATTCACCGGAAATCCTGTTCATGGAATAGCCATAGGGCTCAAATACAAAGCTGTCACTGACCATGTCCGGATAAAGCCTGTTTATACCGGTTCGTGCTTCAATATCCTCAGGCTTTTCTCCCGGCCCGGGTATAAAAGCTTTTAACACTTGCGGGTCCAGATCATGCATCAGCAGTTCCAGTGTTTCGTCTTCCTCTGCCTCCGGAATCAATCCTTTGGCATCAGCCGGCGCGGAAGCATAGAAAATATGCACGTGATCGTGGTTTGCAGGGCCCAGCCTGTAGCTTTTTCCTGTAAAATGCTTTGTCAGTTCGGCCACATCAGTCTCAAAGTCTGAGGACTGTGCCTGGGGATACATAAGGTTCTTGCGCTCGTAGAAAAAAAAAGCGATCCTGTCATTTTTTATCGTCTGTATCAGCTCCGGCACAGCCTTTACCAGGGTTGTTTTGCCGCAGGTTATCATAAGAACTCTGTCATCCCATACAAACAGGCTCGATTCTGAAAGCAGATATGCATCCATTTCAGGCGACGAGATACTGCTCACGATTTCAGCGCCGCTTGCATCAACCACAGAATTCCACTTTTTGTCCGCATTTAACCGCAGATTCGGATCGGGTTCAGAAAGTATAATTTCCAGTTTTTTTTCCGGGCCTTCAAATTCCATGGTCATAACAAAACCTTCACAATAATCTTAATGGATATTTTACTGCATTGATGTTATGGAAAATATTATTCATAACATTTATACCCGCAAGGATAAAAGAAAAATATGAAATTCGACAAATTTTAAAACAATGATAAATTCCGGGAACAGGTTATTTAATTTATTTTACAATTATCGGTTTGACAAATTTTTGAATTAAATATACTGTCCCCGAATTTTCCGAATTTTGCCGAATTTTAGGAGGGTTCATGCAGATTCGATTTTATGGCGCGGCGCGCGAGGTTACGGGTTCCATGCACATGCTGGAGACGGAAAAGGACCGGATTCTGCTCGACTGCGGAATGTTTCAGGGAAGGCGCAAAGAGGCTGATCAAAAAAACCTGGTCATGCCCTTTGATCCGGGCATTATAGCAAATGTTGTGCTTTCACATGCCCATATCGATCACTCGGGCAGGATTCCCCTGCTGGTCAAAAGGGGGTTTACCGGGCAGGTGTTCTGTACCAGGGCAACAGCAGATGCCTGCCATTATCTTCTGGCCGACAGCGCAAAGATCCAGGAATCGGATGCATCCTATCTTAACTATAAACGGGTGCGCGAGGTGATCGCGGACCTGACCGGAAAAACCCGCGAGGAGGTCAAAAAGAGGCTCAAGAAAAACAGCCGCACCGATGATGACGCCATTGAGCGCTACATGGACCGCTATGGACTCGATAAGGTCAGTCCCCTCTATACAATGGAGGATGCAGAGCAGGCTTTGACTCATTTTGCCGGTCAGCCTTATAAACATAGAGAGACTGTGGGCCATGACATGGAATGCGTGTTTTATGAAGCAGGCCACATTCTTGGATCCGCAGTGACCATCATCCGTGCAAAGGAGCGCGGCCGTTTTTACAATATTTGCTATACAGGTGATATCGGCCGTTTTGACAAGCCGATCCTCCGCGATCCGGCACTGCATTTTGATGAGCAGGACCGTCAAATTGACCTGATGTTAATGGAGAGCACCTACGGCAACAGGACTCATGAGCCTGTGGCAGACATGGGTCCCCATTTGAAAAAGATTATCACTGAAACCGTGGAGCGTGGCGGCACTTTGCTGATACCTGCATTTGCCTTTGGCAGAACACAGGAAATTCTCCATGACATTCATGAACTTTATAATAACAACGAGGTGCCAAAGGTTCCCATTTATGTTGACAGCCCGCTGGCAAGCCGCATTACAAAGGTCTATGGTGAACATCCCGAGGTCTATGACAAACAGACCCACAGCAGTTTTTTAAAAGAAGGACTGAATCCGTTTATGTTTGAGCGTCTTCATTTTACAGAGTCCGTGGAGGAATCAATGGCTCTGATGCGCGATCAAAGCCCTCATATTGTGCTGTCTGCTTCAGGCATGTGTGAAGGAGGCCGTATTTTGCACCATTTGCGCCATAAGATTCATAATGAGAAAAATACCATTCTGATAGTAGGCTACATGGCAGCACATACCCTGGGCAGAAGGCTAGAGGAAAAGGGCCTGGAATATGCGAAAAACGGCAGGAAAGGAAATCCGCCTATGCTGCGGTTTATGGGCAAGGAATATCCTTTAAAGGCGAGGGTGGAAAGCCTGGAGGGGTTTTCCGCCCATGGTGATAAAAACGAAATGCTTCGGTTTTTAAAACAATCCAATCTTCAGGTCAAACGTATCGCCCTGGTGCACGGGGAAGAAGACCAGATGAGTGCTTTTGCCGATACTTTGAAAAAGGAGGGCTACAAGGTATTTATGCCCCGGGCCGGAGAGGGCCTGCGCATACGGCGATAGATGCGGCATCGTGTTATGCAGGCTTTGCGCAGGACGTTTCTTTTGCCGGTTCCCGTTAATCAGCAAGGCAGGGCGCCTTATATCCAACTCAGCACCACGGAAAGCGACACAAAGGAGAACAGGGTGGAAATCACTATGGCTGCGGAGGCCAGTTCTGTGTCACTGTGCAGCTGGGAGGACAAAACATAAATCGCCGTTGAGGTGGGAAGACAGAAATAGATCATCCCGGTTTGAAATGATATCCCGTCCACGTTAAACAGGTGCATGAAACCTGCTCCGATGGCCGGCAGCAGGACAAGCTTGAATACAGAAGCAGTTGTTACCAGTTTTAAATGTCCTCCGAATTTTTTGAATGAAAATCCGCTGCCTATTGAAATCAGGGCCAGCGGAAGCGTAATCATTGATACAAGCGAAAGGGTGCTGTCTATAAATTTTGGAAGACCCAGACCGGAAACAGCAAACACAACCCCTGCAATGCATGCAAGGATAAGAGGGTTGTATGCAAGCGCCCGGATAAGATAACGCTGTTTTTGTTTGGCAGGTGCCGCTGTGTCTGAAAACCAGATAAGGATAGCTACGGACAGAAGATTAATTACAGGAATCAGCACACCTATAAGAACCGCAAAAATCACAACCCCTTCATCGCCCGCTGCATTTAGAATTATAGCCATACCAATATAGGTATTGAACCGATAGCAGCTTTGAGAAAAAGAGCCTGCTTTAAACGCAGGCACATTTGCAATAACGATAAACAGCGTGCTGGCGGCAAAAATAAGCAAAACCGCGCACAGCCCTGATGCGAGCAGCCCCGGGTCAATACGGGTAAGCGGTCCTCCTGTGCCTATTTTCCAGAAGAGCATGCAGGGGAAAAAGATATAATAAACCAGTCTGTCAGATGCAGGGAAAAAAACTGCGGGCACAAAACCGGTGCGCTTTAGCAGGTATCCTAATGCAATGACTGCAAAGACCGGAAATAGGGTATTGAGAATCATTTTTGGTGATTTCTATCAGGCTGCTGCAATGATTGTTTTGTTTCCTTATAACAGGCTTTGATCGGCATGTAAAGGCGTAAGCTCGTATATCCCGGGCTCTGCAGTTATAATTGCCCGGGCGTAAAATAACTATGATGGCTTTGTAAAAAGTCCAATATCTGCGTTGCGCTGCATCCCTGCGGAATTTCACGTACGATTAACTACGCTGCATTCCTCGGGATTTGCGCGCCTTGATCTTGAATTTTTTACGAAGCCATCTCAAAATCGACTTTTTACGAAACCGTCAACCATGCCCGCCCTGGAAAAGTATTTGACAGGGCCGTGAACAACAGTGTATAAAAAATTAAACATAGTTCAGAACAGCAAGTCAACCTTTTCCAGAAGAAATTTTTTTGGCCCCTGATTCCAATGAGCACAATTTTCGATTTGTTACTTTTTAATCGCAATTTACCTATTGCTTTTTGTTTCCGGAAAAATTTGTATTTTTTAACAGACATGGCAATATTTATTAAATAAAGCCCGGGTCATTCGGCAATAGACACGACCCGGGCAAATCCGGGGATGAATTTTTTTAGTCCCTTTTTCTTGCAGTTAACCCTTATCAATGCCAGGAGGTGTGAAATGAGAAAAAAGGTTTTTAAGTTTTTTATGATGGCTTTGATGCTGTGTCTTGTCATGGGCATAGGAAGCGCTGCGGCCAAAAGCGAGTTTGTTGCCGTAGGAGGCGGGCCCACGGGCGGGACCTTCAACTATTTTGCAAACGGGTTTTCAACATTTGTTCCCAAACAGATTGACGGTTTAAAAATGTCTTCCGAGGGCTCGGGGGGATCGGTTGAAAACGTTCGCAGGGTGCATGCAGGGGATTTTGATTTCGGCATATCCTATGCGGTTGATATCGGACTCGGAGCCGAGGGAGGTCTGCCAGAGGACGACAATGTCTATGACAAAGTTCGCTGCATAGGTTATCTTTACGGAGCTCCGGCCCAGTTGGTTGTACGGGCTGACAGTGAATACCAGAGCGCCATGGATCTCAAGGGCAAAAGAGTAGCGGTAGGAAATTCCGGATCAGGTGCAGCAACCTCTGCAGAAAGATTTTTTCGTCACATTGGTGTGTGGGACGAGTTCAAACCGCAGTTTCTGGGGTATTCCTCGGCCGCATCGGCTTTCCAGGACGGCAAGATCGATGCTTTCTGGGTGCTGGTGGGTTATCCTAACGCATCTGTTATAGAAGCAGCGACTCAGACGAAAATCCGTTTGATCGATGTAGGTAAGGATGCCGAAAAAACGGGGTTTTATGATGAGTACGCATACGCCCCCACCGTTATTCCCGAAGGCACATACAGGGGCCAGGAAGAAGACTGCCATACTTTCCAGGATTCAACCCTGCTGACTGTCCGCGATGATGTTGACGATGATATTGTTTATAAAATCACCAAGGTCATCTGGTCGGAGAAGGGGATCGAGAATATGCGCGATGCCCATGACGCTGCAAAGGAAATGTCAATTGAAAATGGATTTAAGAACGCCTCAAGGCCTCTGGCAAAGGGTGCCGCCAAATTTTGGAAGGAACAAGGCAAAGAGATTCCTGAGGAGCTTGAACCCACAGATTAGCCGGATAGAAAATCAGTTGATTTGTTTTTAAATTCCTTATAAATGGGGTGGAAAGTTATGCTTTCTGCCCCATTTCCTGAAAGACAGGCCCCCTGCAGTATTGAAAGGACAGCAAGTTGAATACTGAAAACTCACAGAATCAGGAATCAGAAGTTGTTGTTGAACAGGAAGTAATCGAGAAGCTGGCCCAAAAGGAACAAAAAAGTTCCCGAAAGCTTGCCGGCTTCTGGTATTACGTGACCGCCAGCATGTCTGTTTTCATGGTGCTGTTCTATTTCTACAATGCCGGGGTGAGGCCTGTGGACGCCCAGTATCACAGGGGCCTTTATGTGGCAGTTACTTTTGCCATGGTTTTTCTTTTGTATCCTCTGCACAAACGATCGCGAAAAGACAGGCCCTCTGTTGCCGATATTATTCTGGCCATGGTGGCGCTCTTTGTGGTCGGTTACTGGATGGTTGAATTTGAGGCCCTTAATTACAGGATGGGCAATGAAACAACACTTGACTTTATTGTCAGCATATTCGGTATCTTAATTTCATTGGAAGTCTGCCGGAGAGTTCTGGGCTGGTCTTTGACTATTGTCGGGTGCGCTTTTTTGCTTTACTGCTATTTCGGTCCCTATATGCCCGAATTTATTGCCCACAGGGGGTTTTCCATAGAGAGGATTGTCAACCATGTTTATCTGAAACAAGAGGGTGTTTTCGGTATAATGGCCGATGTGCTGGTCACCTATGTTATTCTGTTTATTTTCTTTGGGGCTTTTTTAAAAAAATCAGGCGCCGGGCAGTTTTTCCTGGATCTGCCTATGGCCCTTGCAGGCAGGACTGTCGGCGGAACTGCAAAGGTTTCGGTTCTTGCCTCCGGGTTTTTCGGCTCCATTTCAGGCAGCGCAATTGCAAATACGGTTACAACCGGAGCCTTTACTATCCCGTTGATGAAAAAAACCGGATTCAAACCGCATGTGGCAGGCGCTATAGAGCCGGCCGCATCTGTCGGCGGGATGTTTATGCCTCCCATAATGGGTGCCGGCGGATTTCTCATGGCTGAAATGACAGGCCAGTCATATGTCCAGATCATGAAAATTGCCATTTTCCCGGCCCTGCTTTATTTTCTGGCTGTATTGGTAATGGTTCATTTCGAGGCAAAGCGCTACGGTTTAATGGGGATAGATGACCCGAATTTTCCGACCGTAAGGCAAATACTTAAAAAACAGTGGTTCATGGGCCTGCCCCTTGTTATTATCGTGACCCTGATGCTTATGCGCTACAGTGCGGGGTATTCGGCTGTGATGGCTTCTCTTTCCTGTATTGTTGTATCCTGGTTTACCAAAAATAATAAGATGGGGATCAAGCAGATATGGGAAGCCATTCTTGAAGGGGCAAGAAATACCCTTGTTATAGGGGCTACAGTGGGTGTTATCGGAATTATTGTCGGATCCATAGCTCTTACCGGAATCGGTTTAAGATTCTCGGATATGATTTTTAACCTTTCCGGAGGAATACTCCCGCTTGCCATATTATTTGTGGGGATTGCAAGTCTGGTCCTGGGCATGGGCGTGCCCGTAACCGCATCTTACCTTATAGTAGCCGTGCTTGCAGTGCCGGCCATGAGCGGCATGCTGACAATGCATCATTACGGGATGGAAACAGTGGCCCAGCTTCGTACAGTAGATCCAGAGGCTGCTGTATGGGCCCTGCTTGCCTCCCACATGATAATCTACTGGTTCAGCCAGGATTCCAATATAACGCCGCCGGTATGCCTTGCCGCTTATGCAGGATCGGCCATTGCCCATTCAGATCCCTGGCAGACCGGATGGACTTCATTTAAATTTGCCAAAATGATTTACATCGTACCGTTTCTGTTTGCCTATTCACCGTCATTTCTGCTCAACGGTTCCCCGATCCATATTGTTATGACATTTCTGACCTGTATTTTGGGTACGATGACGTTTTCAATGGTTACCATGGGTTATTTTAAATGCCCGACCAACATATTTGAATGGATTGTTGCGGCCCTCGGAACCATCATTCTTCTTTTCCCACGTGTTGTGCCGGGTGTTACAGGCCTGGAAATACCCATTCTCGCAATTGATGCAATTGCCATATGTTTTTTTGCAGTGGTCTATATATCCCAAAAATCCAGAATCAAAAAGAATCCCACACTTACCCTGCCCATTGACAAGCGGCGGGAGCTAAAAAGGCTGAAAAAAACCGGGGGGATTAAAACTTAAGGTTTTTGCCCCGGCCTAAGGAAAGTACGTTTTTTTTCTTTTTCTCTTCCTTTTCGACATCTATCCATAGATACCGCAAAATTTTTTAGCTCTCCGGGCTTGTTGCAAAATGCCCGGACAGGGCCATTTGTGCCGGCTTTCTATTTTTCTCCACTTTGCCCCACCCTCTTATTTTTTTCATTAATTATTAAAATTACATGGGAAATTTAAGGTTAATCCTTGTTTTTTTCTTGACAAATCTTTTTACGCCTGTAAATTTGGGTTAAAAGTGGTGCAAAGTGGGTGAAAAGGGAAGACCATGTTCAGAGGGAGCTCATATCATACAATAGATGCCAAAGGGCGCATCAATATTCCCTCCCGGTTCAGGGAACTGATCCGGAACAACGGGGGAAACGGGCTGATGCTTTCCGGTCCGGGCCTTGATGAGAAGGGTCTGGTCGCTTACCCCTACAAGAGTTGGGAAGCCGTTGAGGAGAAGATACTGCAGATGGCGGAAAAAAGCCCGTCCATGAGGCGCTTCAGGCGTATTTTCATAGGAGAGTCATCAGAATGCCCCCTTGACAGGCAGGGCCGCATCCTTATCCCCCAGTCCCTCAGGGACTATGCGAGCCTTGAGAAAGATATAGTGCTTGTAGGTGTTCTCGATCATTTTGAAATCTGGTCGTTGGAGAACTGGAACGAGGAGAAGCGAAGGCTGCACGAAGAGGATATGAAAGATGAGGAGGTTTCCAACGAAATTGCCAGACTAGGGCTGTAGACCATGGCTTATAAACATGTTCCCGTAATGCGCGAAGAGGCGATATATTACCTGAATTGTGCGCCGGGAAAGCTTGTGGTCGACTGCACCCTGGGCGGAACCGGCCATGCCGGGGCCATAATTGAAAAAATACTTCCGAATGGATTGTTAATCGGCATTGATCAGGATGCAGGTGTAATAAAGAATGCAAAGCAGGTACTTGCGCCCTGGAAGGACAACATCCGGCTTGTCCATGACAATTTTGCAAATCTTCCTCATATCCTCTTTTCGCTTAAAGTCGATGCGGTTGATGCGATTCTCGTTGATTTGGGTCTTTCTTATGATCAAATCGAATTTTCTGGAAGGGGGTTTTCTTTTAGAAAAGACGAGCCGCTTGACATGCGGATGGATCCGCAAAATCCAGAGACTGCAGCCGATATAGTAAATAGCGCTGATGTAAAGCATCTTACCAAAATTTTAAGAGAGTTCGGCGAGGAGCGCAGTGCTGGACGAATTGCCCGTAAAATAGAGAAGCAGCGGAAAAAAGCTCCCATAGAAACAACCGGTCAGTTGGCACAAATAGTTTACGAGGCCGTGGGGCGCAAGGCAGCCGCACAGAGTAAAATTCATCCTGCCACCAAAACATTTATGGCGCTGCGCATTGCAGTAAACCGGGAGCTGGAAGTCCTTGATTCGTTTTTAAACGATGCAGTGGCGTGCTTAAAGTCCGGGGGCAGGATATGCGTTATCGCATTTCATTCCCTGGAGGACAGGATCGTAAAGCGCCGTTTAAGAGATTTTGCCGCAGGGTGTCAGTGTCCGCCGGATTTTCCGATATGCGCCTGCGGCAAAGAACCTGTGCTCAGGGTGTTGACCCGAAAGGTCAGGCGGCCCTCCGGGGCCGAGGTCAGGGAAAATCCCATGTCAAGAAGCGCGCGGCTCAGGGCTGCCGAGAAACTGGAATAAAACAAAGGCCATGGGTTTTTGCGGGGGAAAAAATGAATACAAATAAAAAGCGCACCAGTCCGTTATTTACTCCCCGCAGAGTTGCTGCAGGCTTGGTTATTGTGGTGATAATGGCGGCCGAGGTATTTTTCGACACCTGGTGTGCTGTGCAGTGCAGAAGAACCGGCTATGAGATTGTACGGGCCGAATCCAGACAGGAAGAACTCTTAGAGACCCAAAAGAAACTTATGATCGAACAGGGGCGCTTAAAGTCGCCCCAGGTCCTGGGTGTCAGGGCAAGGGATGAACACGGGCTTATAACGCCCAAATCCGAACAGATAGTGATTGTTCCATGAATGGCAATGAAAAGGAAAAAGAGCGCATCGTCAGACGCAATCGGCGCATTGTGTTGGTTTCTTGTTTTTTGGTTCTCTGCTATCTGGTGATTGCGTGCAAGGCCTTTTATCTCCAGGTATTTGAAGAAGCCCGGCTGTCTGAGCGGGCATCCGGGGAATACAGCCATTCAGTGGAAATGCGGGAAAAACGGGGCACAATATATGATGCAAATTCAAGGGAGCTTGCCGTAAGCACTGGTGTAGTATCAATCGGGGCTCGCCCGCATCTGATACCGGACAGTGTTAAAGCAGCCTCAGTTCTTTCAAAAAATCTGGATCTAAACAGGGATCGGGTGCTGGAAAAACTCAATTCTGACAAGCGGTTTGTCTGGATCCAGCGCGATGCCTCGCCAGAGCGTGCAGAAGCGGTAAACCGGAAAATCGGCAGGGGCCTGGAACTGGTAAACACATACTCCAGGGTTTATCCAAACAAGGACCTGGCCTCGCAAATACTGGGCTTTTCAGGTGTGGACGGAAACGGCCTTGAAGGAATTGAATATTACTACGATAAATATTTGAAGGGTGATGTGCGGCAGTGGACGGTTGTTAAGGACGCTTTGGGCCGGATTTTCCACAAAACAGGGCCGGGCGAGCAGGGCGGGGAAGGAAAAAATCTGGTCCTTACAATCGATGCCAATATCCAGTACACGGCTGAAGAAGCTCTTAAAAAATCCGTGCTGAAATTTAACTCTGAGTCGGGAATAGCGGTTGTTATGGAACCACGGACAGGTGCGGTCCGGGCTATTGCCCATTATCCGGGCTTCAACCCTAATGCTTTCGCGCGTTCCCCCAAAGGAATCTGGCGCAACCGTGCGCTTGCCGATGAGTTTGAACCCGGTTCAACAGTGAAGATTTTTCTGGCTGCAGCCGCTTTGGAGTCCGGGCTGTACGGGCCTGGTACAATGGTTGACTGCGAAGGCGGAGAATATGCAACAGACAACTTCACCATCAGGGATACCAAGCCGCATGAGGAATTGAACCTGCAGGAAGTAATCAAGTATTCCAGTAATATCGGTGCGGTGAAAATCGCCCAGGCCATTGGGCCCAAAACCCTGCATGACACCCTGAGGGATTTTGGTTTTGGAGAAAAAACAGGCATAGGGTTTCCAGGCGAGACTTCCGGCCGTTTAAGGCATCATAATAACTGGAGGAAAATTGACAACGCAACCATTGCATTCGGCCAGGGCGTTACCGCATCGGCTCTTCAGTTGACCACGGCGGTTTCGGCAATTGCAAATCAGGGAGTGCTTATGAAGCCGAGGATTGTCGAGGCGATTACCAATCCTGACGGAAGCGTGTATAAACGATTCAAGCCTGAGGCGGTACGGCGGGTTATTTCTCCAGAAACCGCCAATAAGGTAAAGGTCATGATGGCAGCGGCCACCGAGCCGGACGGCACAGGCTCCCAGGCCGCGCCCGAGGGCTACAGGGTCTGCGGGAAAACTGGAACCGCACAGATTTTAAACAGCCGCGGCACTTATGAGGGCAGTGAATATAACGCTGTTTTTGCCGGATTTGCACCGGTGGAATCTCCTGAACTGGCGGTTCTGGTCGTGGTAAGAAACCCCAAAGTGGGGCATTATGGAGGTATGGTCGCAGGTCCGGCATTTGCCGAAATTGTACGCGAGTCCTTTAATTACATGGATATCCCGCCGATTGTTGCCAAACATGGCAATATCAGGGAGAAAAAAGAGGGGGCATGAGGCTTTCCAGGCTCATAGAAAAAATTGATGCCGGCAATATTAAAAAAGTTTCTGCCGGTAATAAAAATCCTGCTGATCCGTGGGTGACAGGAATTCATTACCGGTCAGATCAGGTAGGACCAGGCGGCATTTTCGTGGCCATTTCCGGTCAAAAAACCGATGGGCATGACTTTGCCCAGGATGCCGCAGCTCGGGGGGCTGCCGTGGTGGTTTCGCAAAAGCCTTTAGATATAGACGTTCGTGTAATCGAGGTGAAAAATACCCGCAAGGCGCTTGCAGAAATGGCAGCCGTATTTCACGGCAATCCCTCCGAAAAAATGGCCCTTATCGGGGTGACCGGTACCAACGGAAAGACCACAACAGCTTTTCTGCTGGAGCATATCCTGCAGTGCGAAGGATTGCGGTCAGGCATGATAGGCACCATCAATTATCACTATTCCGGCACAATAGTAAAAAGCGGGCTTACTACTCCGGAAGCACCGGATTTGCAGAGCGTTCTTGCGGAAATGGCAGAAGCCGGAGTTAATCATGTTATCCTGGAGGTTTCCTCTCACGGCGTTGCCCTGGAGAGGATCCGGGGCTGCAGGTTTGCAGCGGGGATTTTTACCAATCTCAGCCAGGATCATTTGGATTTCCACGGGGATATGGAGCAATACTGGGCTGCCAAAAAAAGGTTTTTTACCGATTATATCAAAGAAACCGGCGCCCGGGCGATCTTAAATATGGATGATAAAAAGGGGCGCGAATTGGCCGCTGAACTGGAAGGCATCACACAGGTCAGGGTAGGACTTTCAGATACTGCTCAAATCCGGGCTTCTGAACTTCGATTTGATCAGAAAGGGATTTCTGGCCTGCTGCATCTGGGAAAAGAATCCTTTGAGTTTCATTGCCCGCTGGCAGGGCGCTTTAATCTTGAGAACATCCTGTGTGCTGCAGGGGCTGCTTTTTGCCTTGGTGTCAGCCGAAAAGCCGTACAAGAAGGTATCGGAACTTTTGTTTCTGTGCCCGGGCGGCTTGAACGTGTTCCAAATTTATTGAGCAGGCATGTTTTTGTGGATTTTTCCCACACTCCTGCGGCGCTGGAAAACGTTCTGACGACGCTAAGGGAAGTAGCCGATGGAAGGGTGATTTGTATTTTCGGTTGCGGAGGAGACCGGGACCGGGGCAAGCGCCCGGCAATGGGCGATATTGTTGCCAGATACTCGGATCTGGCCGTTGTGACTTCAGACAACCCCCGCACCGAGCCGCCGGAAAAAATCATAGAAGATATTGTAAAAGGAATTGTCGGGCATCGGAACATAGAGCCGGAGTCGTTGACTCCGGATTTTGAGCCAGGGCTCTTTACTGTCGAAGCAGATCGGAGAAAGGCCATACGCCTTGGCATCCGCGCCTCAAAGCCAGGAGACACCGTGCTCATAGCAGGCAAGGGGCATGAAACCTATCAGATCATCGGAGAGAAAACCGTGGCCTTTGATGATCGCCTGGAAGCAGCACAGGTGCTTTCAAGGGGGATAAATGACGTTGCCAATACTATGGACGATTGACGATATTCGCGCTGCAACAGGCGGTGATCTGTTGAGCACTACTGATTTGCCCTCCTTTTCGGGCGTGGGGATTGATTCGCGAAAGATCCGGGCGGGCGAGATTTTTGTGGCTATACCCGGGCAGCGCTATGATGGTCACAGTTTTGTTTCCGAAGCGGTAAAAGCAGGCGTGCGCTTCTTAATTGTGCAAAGCGACATGGTTGATTCTCTTCCGGTCTCCAAATGGAGAAAAGGAAAAGTGGCATGCATGGCAGTCGATGATACCATCAGGGCGCTTGGCGCTATGGCGGCTTACCAGCGCAGGCGCGCCGGGATTGCCGTGGCGGCGGTGACAGGGTCCAACGGCAAAACAACAACAAAGGAAATGATAGCCTCAGTTTTGGGCAGGAGATACAAGGTGCTTGCAACACCGGGCAATTTAAACAACGAGATAGGACTGCCTCTTACACTTCTGCAGTTAAGCTATGATCACCAGACCGGTGTAGTGGAAATGGGCATGAATCACCCCGGGGAAATCAAGGGACTTTCGGCTATCTGCGAGCCGGATATAGGAGTAATAACAAATATTGGACCCGCTCATCTCGAAGGGCTTGGCAGCATTGATGCCGTGGCAGAAGCAAAGGCTGAATTGCTTGAAAACATAAAACCCGGCGGTATGGCAGTGCTCAATGCTGATGATGATTATGGACCATGGCTTGCTTCTCGTACGGACAGGCGTGTGATCTTTTTCGGCTGCGGCAGGGGGGCAGATATTCGTGCGGAAAACATCGAAGAGGGAGAAAGTGGAATACGTTTTACCTTGATTATGCCGGAGGAGTCGGCGGAAGTGCAGCTTCAGCTAAGATGGCGTTTCATGGTCCATAACGCGCTTGCCGCTGCCGCAGTCGGTTATCTTATGAATGTTTCGGCCAGTGACATCAGCTCGGCCCTGGCGGAATTCCAGCCGGTCGCAGGCCGTATGGCCGTCTACAGGACAACGGCCGGGGCTTATATAATAGATGACACCTACAATGCCAATCCGGGTTCCATGCAAACAGCCATCAGATCTCTTGCATCATTGAGCGACAGGAAGCGCGGTATTCTGGTGGCAGGAGATATGCTGGAACTGGGCGAGGCTTCAGCAAGGCTCCATGAAGATATAGGCAGGCTTGCTGCAGAGGCGGGTATCAACCGGCTGTATCTTGCGGGTGAATTTGCCTCAAGAGTTGCCCAGGGTGCCAGATGCGGGGGGATGAGTGGTGTGGATATTTTTGTCGGTACCAAACAGGACATTGTAAAGGAGCTGGAAAACCGGATGAAGCCCGGGGACTGGATACTGGTCAAGGGGTCACGCAGCACGGGAATGGATGAAATTGTAGCCCGGCTTACAGCGGATGCGCGCATCCATGCAGCATCTGATCCGGCCGGACAGGGAGCGGTCCGATCATGATTTATCATCTGTTATATTCTCTGCATACGGAAATATCGTTTTTCAACGTGTTTCGCTACATCACGTTTAGAACCATTTATGCAGGACTGACAGCTTTTCTGATCTGTTTTTTGCTTGGCCCGTGGGTAATCGAAAAACTCCGGGAAAAACAGGTCGGACAATACATCCGTCGTCTCGGGCCGGCCTCACATCGTGACAAAGCGGGCACTCCCACCATGGGGGGGGTGCTTATACTACCCGCAGTTCTGGTTTCAACCCTGTTGTGGGTTGATCTTGCCAATCATTATGTCTGGGTCGTGGTTTTTATTATTGTGAGTTATTTCCTGATAGGTTTTACAGATGATTATTTAAAACAGATCCAGAAGCGCAACCGGGGTCTGCGTGTATGGCACAAATTTTCCATGCAGATACTTGCCGCAGCCATAGCAGGAACGGTGCTTTATATGAATCCGGATTTTTCCAGCACCGTTACGATACCGTTTTTCAAAACAGCCGCACCTGATCTCGGCGCGGGCTATATCATTTTTGCAGTGCTGGTGATAGTCGGAACTTCCAATGCGGTCAATCTTACAGACGGCTTAGACGGCCTTGCTATCGGGCCGGTGATTATAGCTTCAGCCACTTACATGCTTTTTGCATATGTCGCAGGTAATGTTCGTATAGCAGACTATCTTCAGATTAATTATGTGGCCGGCTGCGGGGAGGTGACCATATTATGCGGAGCCATGGCCGGGGCAGGCCTGGGTTTTTTGTGGTTTAATACCTATCCGGCAGAGGTCTTCATGGGAGATGTGGGCTCCCTGCCTTTGGGCGCGGCGCTTGGATCTGTTGCCGTGATTACGAAGCAGGAGATTCTGATGATGATTGTGGGGGGAGTTTTCGTGATTGAAGCTCTCTCGGTAATCTTCCAGGTGGGATATTTTAAAGCAACCGGCGGCAGGCGGATTTTTAAGATGGCCCCGCTGCATCATCACTTTGAGTTAAAAGGCTGGGCAGAACCCAAGGTGATCGTGCGTTTCTGGCTGATTGCCATAATGCTGGCTCTGGTGGCAATCAGTACATTGAAATTGCGGTAGGTGGTTAGATTGATGCAATTAAACGGCAAACATATTACCGTGGCCGGCCTTGGCAAAACCGGGCAGGCCCTGGTGCATTTTTTACTTCGCCGTGGAGCCGCTGTCACGGTGTCTGACAGTGCGCCCGAAAATCATCTGGCCGATATCCCGTTTCAGCTCAGACAGGCGGGAGTCAGCCTTGAGCTGGGGAAGCATTCGCCCGATACTTTTCAGCAGGCTGACCTTATTGTTCTCAGCCCGGGGGTGCCCCATACAATTGCCCCGATTGAGGCCGCCCGCAGAGCCGGAGTTTCGGTGATCGGGGAAATCGAGCTTGCCGCAAGATTCATAACCACACCGATTGTGGCTGTAACCGGTACCAACGGCAAATCCACGGTAACACGCCTGATCGGGCTGATGCTCAAAAAATCGGGACAGTCGGTGTTTGTGGGCGGGAACCTTGGCACACCCCTGATATCTTATGCAGACGGGCCCCAGCAGGCAGACATGGTGATAGCCGAGATCAGCAGTTTCCAGTTAGACACTGCCGAAACATTTCATCCTGCCGTAGGTGTATTGTTAAATATCACGGCCGATCACCTGGACAGGTATCCGGACCTGAGATCATACGGCGCATCCAAGGCAAAATTGTTTGCGCAGCAGGGCCCGGATGATGTTGCAGTGTTAAACGCCGCAGACAGGCTGGCCATGGAACTTACTCAAAATATCAGGTCCCGCAGGTGCCTGTTTAACATCAACAGTCCGTCAGAGTGCGGTGCACTGATCGACGGGGATGCGATAAAATTTTTTACCCCCGGCAGTCGCGGGGCAAGAATTGAGTGCGGGAATAATTTTTTGCCCGGCCGGCACAATCTTGAAAATGCCGCAGCAGCGGTTCTTGCAGCTTTTTTTGCAGGGGCGTCACCGGAAGGGATGGCAGCCGGCCTTCGGGAGTTTACGCCGGATCCCCACAGGATGCAGTGGGTGGCATGTATAAATGGCGTTGATTATTATGACGATTCCAAGGCCACAAATGTAGATGCAGTAGCAAGAGCTGTTGAGTCAATGCAGCCGCCTGTGATTCTGATTTTGGGGGGACGGGACAAGGGCGGCGGTTATGCTGGCCTGACTGAAGTGATAAGGCGACATGTAAAGGCTATTGTATTGATCGGCGAGGCCGCAGACACCATAGAACGCGAACTGGGCGGCATTGTTAAGACGCGCAGGGCCTTTTCAATGGATAATGCAGTTGAACAGGCGCACGAACTTTCCGCTGAAGGCGGCACGGTACTGCTTTCGCCGGCCTGTGCAAGCTTTGACATGTATGAAAACTATGCCCGCAGGGGAGAGGATTTTCAGCGGGCGGTACACAGACTCGGAAAAGACAGCAATGGAAGACAGCAGGGAAAAATATAAATCTGAAACTGGATTTGCCGATCCGGTGCTGCTTTTTGCCGTGTTGATATTAACCGGCATAGGTGTGGCAATGGTTTACAGTGCCAGCAGCGAGATCGCCCTGCGTCATTACGGAAACGAGTATTATTTTTTCTTCAGACAGCTTTTAAACGCAGCCCTTGGTTTTTCAGGCATGCTGGCCCTGGCCTTTATTCCGTACCGGATATTCCGGCAATTGAATTATTTGATGCTTTTTGCCGCGGCGGTCATGCTTTCCGCGCTGCTGCTGACAAATGCGGGGCATTCGGCGGGAGGCGCTACCCGATGGCTTCGTTTGATGGGGTTTTCTTTTCAGCCCGCGGAATTTGCAAGGTTTGCGCTGATCGTGTTCATGGCTTATTCGCTGACCAAAAAGCAAAGCCGGGTCTCGGACGCGTCGATAGGTTTTTTGCCGCATTTTCTGGTTCTTTGCCTATTTACGATCCTGATTCTGCTCCAGCCTGATTTCGGTGCTGTAGCCCTGATATGGATGCTTGCCTGGATTATTATGTTTGCCGGCAGGGTTCCCCTGCTGCATCTGGCGTCAGCCATGATCCTGGTGCTGCCCGCGGCTCTCTGGCTTCTGGTTTCCGCCGATTACAGGCTCAAGCGATATATGACGTTTCTTGATCCCTGGAAATACCCCCGGGAAGATGGCTACCAGATTATTCATTCCCTGATGGGCTTTGGTTCCGGCGGCATTTTCGGCAAGGGCTTTGGCGAGGGATATCAAAAGCTGTTTTATCTGCCGACACCACATACGGATTTTATTTTTTCAGTGCTCGGCGAAGAAGGCGGCCTGATATGCGTGCTTCTGGTGATCGGGCTCTATATTGTTATAATGTTACGGGGCATGAGAATTTCGGCTACAGCCGGCGACTGTTTCGGCTCTCTTCTTGCATTCGGCATTACAGTCTCCATTGCCCTGCAGGCTATTGTCAATATGGGGGTTAACCTGAGCCTGCTGCCGACAAAGGGTCTTGCCCTGCCGTTTTTAAGTTACGGAGGCTCTTCCCTGGTCTTTAATCTGGGGTGCATTGGCATACTTATGAATATCGGCGCAGCGAGGAAAAATGGGCATTAACGGCAATACTGATTCCGGCGCGAATGAAGCATCCGGTTCAATTCCGGCAGCAGCCGGTCCTCTGCGCCTGGTTATCGCAGGGGCCGGAACCGGCGGGCATCTGTTTCCGGGAATTGCTGTTGCCGAAGAATTGATGCGTCTGGCCCCGGGATCACGCGTGCTTTTCATCACTACAGGAAGGTCCGTGGAGCAGACAGTGCTCGCAGACAAGCCGTTTGAAACAGCCGGAATTTCGGCTGCAGGTTTTAAGGGGCTGGGGTTGTGGCGCAAGCTGGGTGCCCTTACAGTGCTTCCCAGGGGGCTTTTTCAGTCCATGGGCTTGCTGAGACGGTTTTCTGCGGATGCCGTGCTTGGCATGGGAGCTTATTCCTCGGCGCCGGTCGTTATTGCGGCATATCTGACAGGTGTTCCCAGGTTTATCCATGAACAGAACCGTATTGCCGGAATGACAAACAGATGGCTTGCCCGGTTTGCAGACCGGGTTTTTGTATCGTTTCAGGACACGGATATGGGCTGCAAAGCTTCTAAAATAGTTTATTCCGGCAACCCGGTGCGCTCAGATATTCGCCGATGCGCGCATGCAAGGATACAGGCAGCGAAAAAGCAATCCCTAAAGTCTTTTACGGTTCTTGTTCTCGGCGGCAGCCAGGGGGCACATACCATTAACATGGCTATGACAGAGGCCTTTTCCCATCTTGAAAACTTTCGGGATGTTAAGGTTATTCATCAGACAGGATCAAAAGACAAGGACACCGTGCGGCGGGCATACGAATCCATGGGTGTTAATGCAACCGTATCGGCTTTTTTCAGTGACATGGCTTGCCTTTATGAGTCTGCTGATATTGCCGTTTGCCGCGCCGGGGCATCCACTGTGGCTGAAATTGCGGCAGCGGGGCTGCCGGCACTATTTATACCGTTTCCCCATGCCGCCGACGATCACCAGACTGCCAATGCAGAGGGCTTGGTCTCTGCCGGCGCCGCAGAGATAATAGATGAAAGAAATTTAAACGGGCGCGTTCTTGCACAGCGCCTGGAAGAATACCGGACTGATCCGGTAAAATTTGAAAAACTGCAGACCGCGGCAGCAGGCAGCGGCCGGCCGGATTCAGCCGTTGTTATCCTGGATCAAATAGCGGCGGCCATCGCCGAAAAATCATAGCAAAGCCGGGCTGACAGGAGATTTAATGTATCGGAAACAATATCACATACATTTTGTCGGAATTGGCGGAATAGGTATGAGCGGAATCGCTGAACTGCTGCTTAATCTGGGCTATCAGGTTTCAGGCTCTGATATTGCCGATTCAGATGTTACCCGGCGCCTGCAGGAACTTGGGGGCAATATTTTTGTCGGACACAGCTCAGAAAATATAAAGGATGCAGACGTGGTGGTGGCATCATCGGCCATACGCAATGACAATGCCGAGATAAAAGCCGCGCTTGCGGCCTCAGTACCTGTAATTCCAAGGGCGGAAATGCTGGCCGAACTCATGCGCCTTAAATACAGCGTGGCCGTGGCAGGAGCCCATGGCAAGACATCTACAACTTCAATGCTGGCAGAGGTGCTGGGAGCAGGCGGGCTGGATCCCACTGTGGTTATAGGCGGCAAGCTGAAAAGTATCGGCAGCAACGCGGTCTTGGGCAGAGGGGATTTTATCGTAGCAGAAGCTGATGAAAGTGACGGTTCGTTTTTAAAGTTTTCCCCCACAATTTCTGTAATTACCAACATCGACCTTGAGCATCTTGATTTTTACAGGGATCTTGACCAAATAAAACAGGTGTTCCTTCAGTTCATAGACAGGCTGCCGTTCTATGGCCTGGCTGTTCTGTGCCTGGATAACGAACATGTCCAGAACCTGATACCAGAGATAAAAAAGCGATACATCACCTATGGTCTGTCTGCGCAGGCCGATTTCCAGGCCGCTGCCGTGAGCTTTAACGGAGAAAAATGCAGTTTTTCAGTCTATTACAAGGGCCGCCGCATGGGGGAGGTCACGCTTAATCTGCCTGGCCGTCATAATATAGCAAACGCCCTTGCTGCTATCGCAGTGGGCCATGAGCTAGAGATTCCGTTTGGTACCATGCGCAGGGCATTGGAAAATATTGCGGGCGTGCAGCGGCGCCTTGAGGTCAAAGCCGAGATCAAAGGCATTAAGATCGTTGACGATTACGGTCATCATCCCACCGAGATAAAGACAACTCTGGAGGCGGTTCAGACAAGCTGGCCGAACAGGCGGCTGGTGGTTGTTTTCCAGCCGCATCGATACAGCCGGACAAAGGCGCTGTTCGACAGCTTTGCCAGGTCATTTTATCAGTCCGATGTCCTTGTGGTAATGCCGGTATATGCGGCAAGCGAAGAGGAAATCCAGGGAGCAGACCATCATGCCTTGTGCGGGGCGATATGTGCACATGGGCATAAACGGGCATATGCGGAACAGGACGTGGAGTCAGCTCTTAATCGCCTGGAAAAGATTTTGGAAAAGGGAGACATAGTTCTTACCCTGGGCGCCGGCAATGTCTGGCAGGTTGGAGACGCCTTGAGTGCAAGGCTTGACCGGGCCGTAAAACGGAAATAGTCAGAGGGCCTGCTTTGTTGACGAGCGGATTTAAAAAAATGCTTGCACAGCGGCTTGGCGAAAGGATCAGATTTGAGGTGCCCATGGCCGGTCATACTTCATTTCGGGTCGGCGGGCCGGCCGAAGCCATGGTCATGCCGGGCGATACTGCCGAGTTGATCGATCTGATGGTTATGCTTGAATATGCCGGTGTTGACTGGTTTGTGCTGGGCGGGGGAACCAATCTGCTGGTCAAAGATTCGGGTATTAGCGGTGTGGTGATTTCCATGCAGCAGGGGTTTTCAAATATTGAGACCGAAAAGTCCGGCACTGATGCAGTTATGGTGCATGCCGGCGCCGGTGCCCGGCTTAGCTCGCTTTGCAGATATGCACTTGAAAACAATCTTGAGGGTATGAATTTCGCGCTCGGAATTCCGGGCACTGTCGGAGGGGCTGTGATTATGAATGCAGGGACCCGGCAGGGGACCATGGAATCGGTAATTACGGCAATAGAGGTGCTTTACGCACCTGATAAGCCCGAAACACTATCTAAGCAATCGCTTTGTTTTACCTATCGCGGGCTGGTGTGGGATCGGTCCATGATAACAAAAAAACACAGTGAGCCGATTATACTTTCAGGCTGGTTTGAATTTGAGCCGGGCAAAGGCACAACGCAGGACAGGGAGGCGGAATCTTTGAAGGCACGGCGCAGGCAAAGCCAGCCGCCAGGTTTTTCCGCAGGATGCGTGTTTAAAAATCCTTCGGCAGACATGCCTGCAGGAAAGCTCATAGATCAGGCAGGTCTGAAGGGCCTGCGAATAGGCGACGCCCTGGTTTCAGAGGTGCATGCCAATTTTATCGTCAATCTCGGCCGGGCCAGCGCCGCCGATATTTTGCGGCTTATGGAGACCGTGCGGGAAAAAGTGCTTCTGGCACACGGGGTGGAACTGGAACCGGAGATAAAAATCATTGGTTAATGAAAAGCTGAATAAAAAAAGACTCCGGGAAAACCGGTACAGAAAGGCCGCCGGGCAATCCGCGGCAGTGCCCGCAGGGTGGCCTGTGGTGTTTTTGAAGCTTTTTTCCGCGGCCGCTGCAATAGCGGTTATGAGCCTTGTGTTTGTGTTCGGCTATGACTGGGTTACCCAGTGCGATTTTTTAAGTGCACAAACCATTGAAATTAAAGGAATTAAACAGCTTGAAAGAAAACAGGTTCTTGAGGCGGCAAAAATATCAGAAGGCGTAAATATCCTTTCAGTGAATTTGAGCACCGCCCGCAGGAGAATGCTTTCCCTTGCCTGGGCCGCGGAAACTGAAATCAGAAGAGAGTTTCCGGACAAATTTATGATCAGGATTCGCGAGCATGAGCCCGTGGCTGTTATCGAGTTGGGAAAGATTTTTTTGGTAAATGCCGAGGGCGAGATTTTCAGGGAAGCCGATAGGCAACAGTTTCCGGAACTGCCGTTAATTGCCGGAGCGGAATACGAGGACTGGGTTGCTGACAATGATCGCAACACGAAGGTGTGCGAATCGGTAATGTTTGTGATTGCCCGTGCAAGGCAGGACTCAAGTGTGCTGACTTCCGGTAATATTGAAAAAATAATGGTAGACAGAGAACTCGGTCTGACGCTGATAACCGGTGAATATCCCGCTGAAAAAATTCATCTCGGATTCGGGGAGTATGAAAGCAAATATCAGCGCCTGTCAAAGATTATTTCATTTCTGAATCAGCGGGGGGCGGATGTTGAATTCAAAGAGATTGATCTTCGATACAGGGATAGAATCGTTGCAAGGCCGGCGGGTGAAGCCGGGAATCTAACCACACAGCAAAAGGGGGCCTGAGGTGAAAGAGCAGGAAGAAATCGTCGTAGGCCTGGATATAGGAACCACAAAGATTTGTACAGTGGTTGCCGAAGTCTCCAGCGGAAAAGTAAATATCATCGGCATCGGAAGCCATCCTTCAATAGGATTGCGCAAAGGCGTTGTCGTCAACATAGACTCCACTGTGGATTCCATCAAAAAGGCTGTTCAGGACGCCGAACTGATGGCGGGCTGTGAGATTTCCTCTGTATATGCCGGAATTGCCGGCGGGCATATAACCGGGTTTAACAGCCACGGGGTAATTGCCATAAAGGGCAATGAAATCAGCCAGTCGGATGTAAACCGTGTAATAGAGGCCGCCCGTGCAGTTGCCATTCCCATGGACCGGGAAGTAATTCACGTGCTGCCCCAGGAGTTCATAATAGACGGTGAAGCAGGCATCCAGAACCCGGTGGGAATGGCCGGGGTAAGGCTTGAAGCAAGAATTCACATAGTTACGGGTGCGGTGACTTCGGCTCAGAATATTGTAAAGTGCGCCAATCAGGCCGGCCTTGATGTGTGCGATATTATTCTGGAACCAATTGCATCGTGTGAATCCGTTCTTACCCCTGAAGAGCGCGAGGTGGGAACCGGCCTGATCGATCTGGGCGGCGGGACGACGGATCTGGCCGTATTTTCGGGCAATACAATTCGTCATACCTTTGTCCTGTCTCTTGGCGGAAACAATATGACAAACGATATTTCGGTCGGCCTGAGAGTGCCGATGGCAGAGGCCGAACGCATAAAAAAGGAGCACGGTACGTGCGCCTCGGACCGGATTAAAAGTGGAGAGACCATTGATTTACCGGATATCGGCAGCCGCAAGGGAAGAAAGCTGCCGAGGCAGATTCTGGCAGAAATTCTGGAACCAAGGGTGGAGGAAATCTTTGCCCTGATAAGGCGCGAAATAAATCGTTCGGACATGAATGAGGAGATCGCCTCGGGTATTGTACTTACAGGGGGAGCCTCTCTTCTCGACGGAATCGGCGAGGTTGCCGAATCAGTCTTCGAGGTCCCGGTCCGCAGGGGCATGCCCCACGGCATAAGCGGTCTGGTTGATGTGGTCAACAACCCCATGTATGCAACCGGCGTCGGCCTGGTTCTCTACGGAGCAAGAGACGAGGAGCGCAAGAAGTTTCGCATCAGGGATACAAATATATTTCACCGGATCATAAACCGTATGAAACGGTGGTTTAATGAAGTGGTATGAAAACAGGTTCAAACTTTTAATTAATAAAAGGAGGCCAAAGATGGATTTTACCTATGTGGATAACGAAAAATCCGCGAAAATCAAAGTTATCGGAATCGGAGGGGGCGGAGGCAATGCCGTAAACAACATGATCGACTCCAACTTAAACGGGGTGAAGTTTATTGTTGCCAATACCGACGCCCAGGCCCTGGCACATGCCAAGGCGAACACAAAAATTCAGCTCGGAGAACAGTTGACCCAGGGACTTGGTGCTGGCGCTGATCCGAATGTGGGCCGGGACGCCGCACTTGAGTCGGCAGATCTTCTGCGCGAGGCCTTAAGCGACAGCCACATGATTTTTATTGCCGCGGGGCTAGGCGGCGGCACCGGCACGGGCGCCGCACCCGTGATAGCCGAAATTTGCAAGGAACTCGGGGCTCTTACAGTGGCCGTTGTGACAAAGCCTTTTAAGTTTGAGGCCAGAAAACGCAGCAAGCAGGCCGAAGACGGGATTGCCAGGTTAAAAGAGGTGGCCGACACAGTGATTACGATCCCAAATGACCGTCTGCGGGGGCTTGCCAAGAAGAATGCAACCCTGATCGAGATGTTTAAGATGGCCGATGAGATTCTGCATCATTCAGTCAAGGGAATTACGGATTTGATTATGCATCCCGGATTGATCAACCTGGATTTTGCAGATGTCAAGACAATCATGTCCAAATCCGGCATGGCCATAATGGGAATCGGAATTTCCAGCGGCGATAACCGGGCTATTGAGGCGGCCGAAAAAGCCATATCCCATCCTCTTCTCGAGGACAACTCCATTTCCGGTGCCAAGGGCGTGCTGATGAACATCACCAGCAATTCCGAGCTTACAATGGAGGAGGCTATCGAGGCCTCGGAGCGGATTTACAATGAAATCGGGGATGACGATGTGGAGATCATCTGGGGAACAGCCATGGATGACAATCTTGGCGATGAAATGCGAATCACGGTGATAGCCACGGGAATCGGGGAGGAAAGCGAGGAAAACATACACCTTCCCAAAAAATCCGTACGCCAGCTAAAGGAAGTCAAGCGGGGCAAAGTCCGTGACTATACCCATGAAGACCGGGAATATGAAAAAACACTTAATCAGCCGACATTCTGGCGCGTTAAGCAGAAGCAGGCCGAGGAAAAAGAGTCCGGAAGCGACAAGGGAAGAAAAAAGGCGGGAAGCAGCATGGATGATTATTTTGATCTTGATATGCTCGATGTTCCGACATTTCTGCGCCGGAAGGCTGATTAGCAAAAACGTTTGAGGTTTGTTTAAAATGCTTGACAAATCCGATCTTGCATAATAGATGCAGTAGTTTAAATTTCTTTAATTTATCCGGCGGTCAGCAAGACGGCATGACAGCCGGCAAAGGCTGGGTGCCGGGTTTAACTCGGAAGCATGTCCTCTGAAAGGAAGCGCCAGAACATGTCAGAGAAAAAAGAACTGAAATTTGCCTACGGAATAGCACTGGTCTGTCTTGTTGCAGGGATTATTTCCTACAGCCTAATTCAGGCCGGGTCCCCGGAAGAACCGGTACGTGTATTCTACGAGACCACCGGTGAAAATGTCCTTTTTGATCACATAACCCACAGCGAAGGCTATGGGCTTGAATGTATGGACTGCCACCATAAGGTCGCATGGGAGGACGATGATAACGGGGATATGGGGATTTCATGCGGAAGCTGCCATGAAGAGGACGGCAGCTACGAGCAGGCGCTCGGTGACGAAGGAATATTTGATCACGACGTTCATGCAGAGCAGTACGGACTGTCATGTACGGACTGTCACCACATGTATGACGAGGACAGCGGCGCCTCCCCCCAGCACTGCAATGCATGTCACGCCGATACAGGCGATGAATATATGCCGGGTCTTACAGATTCATATCATCAGCAGTGTATAGGATGTCATGTGGATTTCGGTACGGGTCCGACAACCGAAAATTGTAATGATTGTCATCAGGCGCGCGGTCGAACCGATGCTTTTCATGACCAGTGCACGGATTGCCACGAGGAGATGGGAACAGGACCGGCAAAGGATGATTGCAGCAGCTGCCACGGATATTAATCTTTATGCGGCTGCAGTTTTCACTGCTATAAAATAAAAGCCCAAACAAAGGTAGATCCATGATTAAAAGGTCTTTTTTCGGAATATCGAAACCGAGGCTTACGTACGATACCATCGAAGATGTCCGGCCCGAACCTGTTTTTGTCAAGCCGAAGAAAAGGGTCACCCTTTTTATTGATGCCCCTTTAAAACATACGGGCAAGGCCATTATAAAAAAAGGCGATTCAGTGATTCCCGGACAGCGCCTGCAGCTGAGAGAAGATATTCCGGAAGGATATACGGTTTCTCCTGTTGCAGGAAAGATATCGGAAATTTCTCATTTTATAGGAATGATGGAAAAACAAATGACCGCAGTGGTCATAGAAATTGAGACGGGCGACGAGGATTTGCACGACACTGCTTTTAAGGAAGTTTCGTCCAGCCCGTCCTTAGAGCAGTCTGCCCGGTTTCTTGCCGCCTTGCCCGGAAAACCCGATCTGGCACAGTTTCAGGATTCCGGCAGGTCCGTAAAAACCATTGTAATTCTGGGCGCGGACCGTGATCTTATGAGCGTTACCAGTCAATATGTAATCAAGACCGGCATTGCATCTGTGAAGGCCGGTATAGATATACTCCGTAAAATAACCGGCGTACAGAACATAGTTTTAACTGTTGCACAGCACCAGGTCCAGACTGCAGGTTCCACGGCCGCCGGTGTAAGATCGGTTGAAAACAGCTACCCCGCCGCCCACCCGGAAATGATTCTTCGATACCTGCTTGCCGAGCAGATAGGGCAGGGCGGCATTGCCCTTCTTACTGCAGAAGCTGTGGCTTCAATAGGGGAAGCATTTAGTACCGGGAAAATCCCTGCGGAAAAAATCATTACCACAGTAAAAAAGGACGGAACCAAACAGCTGGTTTCCGCTCCCATCGGCACGCCTGTCTCGGACATACTTGATGCAATAGGTGAAAAGATTGAGGCGGGTGACCGCATCATAGCCGGAGGGCCCATGACAGGGGATGCGCTATATTCTCAGGATCACCCCGTGGAGCCGGATACCGACACCATAATCATTCAGGCAAAAGATATTATTGTGGAGGGAACCGACACGCCCTGTACCAATTGCGGGCAATGCGTTCGCATTTGTCCGGTTAATATACCTGTAAACGAGATGGTCAGATATATGGATGCCGGTGAGTATGAACAGGCCGCAGAGAGGGCAGATTTGTTTTCCTGTATCGAATGCGGGCTGTGCGCCTATGTGTGTGAGTCCCGGATACCCATTTTTCAGTTTATAAGGCTGGCCAAGCATGCTGTAAAACGCATGAATGCAGCGGAGGAAGCAAATGCCTAATCGGATCAAGCTAACAGTCTCCCATGCCCCGTTCTGGCATGATGGCAGCAGTATAACAACCAAGCATTACAACATTATTGCAGCTACCCTGATAGCGGTGGTAGCCGGGCTGTTCCAGTATGGCCTGCCGGCACTGGCGGTGCTCACGCTTTCGATTGGTTCGGCAATGGCATGGGAATATGTTATGAACCTGCTGATGCGCCGTCCTGTGTCCATAGGCGATGGCAATGCGGCACTTATCGGACTGCTTTTCGGGATGCTCCTGCCTGCAGTGATTCCGTGGTGGGTGATTGTAGTCGGAACCTTGATTGCGGTGGTTATCGGTAAACAGATCTACGGCGGCATAGGCGGTAATCCATTTAATCCAGTGGTGGTTGCCTACGCAATTTTGCTGATTTCATGGCCGCTTTACCTGGATTTTAACGCCGCGCTTGTCCACTACAATTTTGATTTTAAAGCGGCTTATCCGCTTGTGATTTATAAATCCTACGGGGCTGGTGCCCTGGAGTCATTCAGCCTGGTTGATCTTCTTCTCGGGAGGCAGTTAGGAGGGATCGGGACCACTTTCGGACTTGGATTGATACTTGGAGGTATTTATTTGATTGTGCGGGGTTTTATCCGCTGGGAGATACCGGTTGCATTTCTGGTCGGCATGATTGTTACAGCATTGTGTTTCAGCCTTTATGATCCAGACGCCTACGCAGGCCCGGCCTTTCATGTTCTTACCGGCTATACGCTTATCGGGGCATTTTTTCTGGCGCCGGAGGATTCCTCCTCACCGGTGCACTTTATACCCATGATTATATACGGCGTGCTTGGCGGGTTTCTCACGGTTCTCATACGCAACCTCGGCGCACATGTGGACGGGGTGATATACGCAATTCTGATCATGAATCTGGTTCATCCGCTTATTGAAAAAATCAGACCCAAAGCAATGGGAAGGATTATGCATCATGCGTGAAATGGTTAAAATGGTCATCGTCCTGACGGTATTGAGCAGTTTGTCCGGCGGATTGCTGGCTGCCCTGCACGATACGACCAAGGACCGCATTGAAAACCAGGTTTTGAAGTTCGTCCAGGGACCTGCAGTCGAGAAAATCATGGAGGGAGCGGACAACGATCCGGTTGCTGACAGGTTTTCGGTTAAAGCCGGTGAAGAGGAAATGAATTTTTTTGTGGGCATCTTTGATGAAAACCCGAAATCAGTTGCTTTTGAGACAAGTGCGTCTGGCTATGGGGGCGATGTCGGAGTGATAGTTGCCATAGACATAGAAAATAATGAAATCTTTGGAGTTGAAGTAACCACACATAACGAAACGCCCGGTATAGGCGCTACTGTTGAAACCGATGAAGAGTTTAAAAAACAGTTTAAGGGAATGAAACTTGACGGTGCTTTCGCAGTAAAGGACGACGATGGCGATATTAACGCAATTGCGGGTGCCACTGTAACATCCCGCGCCATGTGCAAGGCTGTGCAGAGGGCAGTTGAGATATACATAGAGAACAAATCGCAAATCAATGACCAGTTGAAAACCTTTACCGGCTAGGAGTAAATCCATTATGGCAAAAACCATCGGGCAGGAGTTTGTAAAGGGCTTATGGGATGAAATCCCTCCGTTTCGGCTGGTGCTGGGACTCTGTCCCACGCTTGCGGTTACCAAATCGGTTGAGAACGGGATAGGGATGGGGCTTGCAACCACATTTGTTCTGGTATGTGCAAATCTTCTGGTTTCTATTTTAAGCGGTGTCATCCCTTCAAAAATCCGGATAGCCTGTTTTATCATTATCATAGCAACCTTTGTTACCGTGGTTGAGTTGGTGATGCAGGCTTATACGTATGAGTTGTTCATGGAACTCGGGATATTTATTCCTTTGATTGTTGTTAACTGTATAGTGCTTGGAAGATCCGAGGCATTTGCTTCAAAAAATGGTGTGTTGCCTTCGCTCGCCGATGGATTCGGCATAGGTATAGGATTTACGCTGTCTTTGACTACCATTAGCGCTGTCCGGGAAGGGCTCGGCAACGGCACCCTGCTTGGACACAGCATATTCGGACCATCGTTTGAGCCTTTTTCATTCATGGTGGAAGCCCCGGGAGCTTTTATATGTTTGGGGCTCCTTTTGTGCATCATGAATATTATAGGCAAGAAATAGGGGGAAAGCATTATGGACGATTATCTGGTCCTGATTATCAGCAGCATGCTGATCAACAACATAGTTTTGGCGCAGTACCTGGGGATCTGCCCGTTTATCGGCACCTCAAAAAAGATGGAAACTGCAACCGGCATGGCGGGTGCAGTGGTCTTTGTCATGACGCTTGCGGCTATTATCACATGGTGTATTGATACGTATCTTTTAAAGACCCTGGATATTGAATTTTTGAGAACCATTGCATTTATCCTTGTAATAGCCTCGTTGGTGCAGTTTGTGGAGATGTTTCTCAAAAAGAGCATTCCGACACTCTATGCAGGGCTTGGCATTTTTCTGCCTCTGATTACCACAAACTGTGCCGTTATGGGTGTCTGTCTTATAAATATCCAGGAAGAATATGTTTTCCTTGAAGCACTGATATCGTCTGTTTCCTATGCCCTTGGCTTTGGCCTGGCATTGATTCTTTTTGCCGGAGTCCGGGAGAGAATTGTTTTAGGCAGGGTTCCCAAGCCTCTTCAGGATACCTCAATCGGGCTTGTGACTGCGGGGATGCTTGCCCTTGCGTTTATCGGATTCAAGGGACTTGTGTAAAAGACGTGCATTTTAATCAAATTGGATTAGATAAGAAATAAGAAGAGGCACACGGTGATAGAAGCGATATTGTTTACCCTTGGTCTTGGTGGTGCATGCGGAGTGGCATTGAGCGTTGCCTCCCGGATATTCTATGTATATGAAGATCCCCGGATTTCAAAAGTGGAGAACCTGCTTGCCGGAGCCAATTGCGGAGGTTGTGGATATACCGGCTGTTCGGCAGCCGCCGAGGCCATAGTCAACGGCCATGCCCCTCCCAATGCCTGTATTCTTGTCGGGCCTGAAAATGTTGCCGAGATTGCCGCTCTCATGGGTTCAGAGGCGGGCACAGCGGAGCCCTACAAGTCCTATAACAACTGCCAGGGCGGAGACAGGGCCACGGACCGGTTTTTCTATCAGGGATTAGACAGATGCAGCGCAGTGAGCTCTCTTTACGGCGGCAAAAGAGATTGCAGCATAGGATGCCTTGGATTGGGTGACTGTGTACGCGCATGCAAGTTTGACGCCTTATGGATAGGCCCGAACGGTTATCCCATTGTTGACAGGGAAAAATGCGTGGGCTGCGGCGCCTGTGAGAAGGTTTGTCCAAAATCGATTATAGAAGTCCGGACTATGTCCCAGCGTCTTTTGCACCTGAATGCCGAAGATGACGCGATTTCGCCCTGCCAGCAGACCTGTCCCGCGGAAATCGATATACCGAGATATATAGATCACATCAGGGAGGGAGAATACGAATCGGCAGTGGATACAATCAGGGAGCGCAACCCGCTTCTGCTGGCTTGCGGGCGGGTATGTCCGCATCCATGCGAGGACTACTGCCGCAGGGCAATAGAAGATGAGGATGCGGTTTCCATTAACCAGCTTAAGCGTTTTGTTGCCGACTTGGAGATGAATTCCGGCAGGAGACTGCCTATTCCATGCGCACCTGATAGCGGGAAAAAGGTGGCTGTCATAGGAGGGGGCCCAGCCGGACTTAGCTGTGCATATTTCCTGAGAAGGGTCGGACACAGCGTCAATATCTTTGAGGCCATGCCAAAGCTCGGCGGAATGCTCAGATACGGAATACCCGAATACAGGCTCCCAAAGGCTGTACTGGACTGGGAAATTCAGGGGATTCTCAATCTTGGCATTGAGCATCATACCAACGTAAAAATGGGCGTTGACTTTGATCTCGGCTCTCTTGTAGGCGCTGGATTTGATGCAATATTTATGGGTGTCGGCTCCTGGAAGGATTACAAGCTAAACATCCCGGGTGAGGATTTAAACGGATGCTATACCGGAATTAATTTTCTTTCCAGCGTAGGAAATCAGGAGGAGATACAGGTCGGAAAACGCGCAGCGGTTATAGGAGGCGGCAACACCGCAATTGACTGTGCCCGTACACTTGTACGCCTTGGACTGGAAAAAGTATACATTGTCTATCGCAGAACCAGAAAGGAAATGCCGGCCAACGAGGTGGAAATTGAGGCAGCAGGGCATGAAGGAATCGAGTCGATTTACCTTGCCGCGCCCAACAAAGTCCTTGCCGATGATGAAGGCAATGTGGCCGGTCTTGAATATTTAAAGATGGAACTTGGCGAACCGGATGCAAGCGGCCGCAGGCGGCCCGTCCCTGTGGAAGGATCAGAGACAGTGCTTGACGTGGATATGATCATTACCGCCATCGGCCAGTCGACCGATACTACGTTCTGTACAAAAGGCACCAGGATGGAGGAACTCAATATTACTCGCTGGGGCACCATTGATGTTGATCCTGATACATGCCGCTCCAACGTGCCTTATATTTTTGCCGCAGGCGACGGGGCCACCGGTCCGGCACTCGTGGTGGACGCCATCGGCGGCGGCAGGCGCGCTGCGAGGGCAATAGACTTGTTTTTAAAGGGAAAAGAAGTGACCCCGGAGCCGAGAGCCCTGCTGTCAAAGCGCCATATACAGGAATCCCTGTTTGATTCGGTGCCCGGCGTTAAAAAGAGCAAAAGAGCCCAAATGCCCGAGCTTCCGGTAAGGGAAAGAGTTACTAATTTTGTTGAGGTGGATCAGGTGCTCGCGGAACCCGATGCCCTGGCCGAAGCTGCACGATGCCTTAATTGCTGTCGTTTGTGCTATGATCCTGATAAAACTCAAAACGCTGCATAGCATATAAAATTTATTCCCCTCCCCCCCTGTAATACGAAGGCCGCAGGCGCTGGTTTTGCCTGCGGCTTCGTATTTTCCGTTCGCTTTACAGGTATTTTAAATTCTGCTAATTATTTAAGTTAAGAAAGAAATTTTTATATCTTTACAAGGATTAAATTGAGTGCCTGGAGGTTGAACATGGCTGTAAATATTTCTCAGAGAAGAAGAGAAATTGAAAATGAGCTTATGGCGATGAGGCGTCAGGCCGATGAAATGGACGCCAGGATCCGCGCTTATCTCGGGGATCGGGAGCGAAAGCCGCATCCACGGCACCAGGAATTTATAGAGAAAGTTCAGAGATATCGGATAGATCCGGCTGCATCCACCAAGCGCCTGGAAACCATGCTCGATAACCTTCAATGGAAAGTTTATTATTACAGCCGGGCCTGGCGCCAGCTATGGGAAAACGCCGATGCCGCAAGAAGAGCTCAGGAAATAAGCGAAAAAAGCACATCCGCACCATCCGACGGCTATGTGAATCAAAGTGGTGATTCTGCTGATAACAGGCGAATCTATTCTGTTGATCGCCTTTGGGAAATCCAGAAGCAGAAAATATCAGCACTCGGAGAAGAGTCTTCTGTCGAAAGCAAGGACGGTTTTGTTCAAAGGATTAAGGAACGATACGGTAAGCTGGCTTCCGAGAAAAAGCAGGACGAAGAAATCGTTATGACATTTGATAAAGACAGCCGTCGCTGCACCCTGACGCTTAAAAAGCGGGATCACGCACCAGAGCAATAGATTGCCTCGTATCTCAGACCTGTTTTTCAGCATACCGCAAAAGTGCATTGTGCAAATCATGCATGTCCGCGGGCAGAGGTGCTGTAAAAGAAACCGGCTCGCCTGTATCAGGATGAATAAATTCGATTCTGCCGGAATGCAGCATCTGGCGGGAAATACCAGCGAGCAGGCCTGTTAGTTCAGGGCTTTCCTGATAATGCCGCAAGGGGTGCCTGTAGCCGTAAACCCGGTCTCCTATGACAGGATGCCCGATTGATGAAAGATGCACGCGTATTTGATGAGTACGTCCGGTTTTTATGCTGCACTCCATCACAGCAAGACTCCTGTACCGCTCTTTTACCCGCCACAAGGTTTCCGCATATCTTGCCCTGCCATGGTTTTTGTCGCCTGCTGCCATTTTCTTCCGATTGACCGGATGCCTGTAAATGGGCATAATTATCCTGCCCTCATCATGTTCAGGGTTTCCGTGAACAAATGCGATATATGTTTTTTTTACAATTCGTGATTTAAACTGTGATGACAGAATTTCCCGGGCTTCGTTGTTTCGGGCGACCACCATAACACCGGAGGTGTCTTTGTCCAGGCGGTGAACTATGCCGGGCCTTGCAGAGTCCTGATCCATTCTGCCCAATTCAGGGAAATGATACAGCAGGCCGTGGACAAGGGTGCCTGAAAAGTTGCCTGCTGCCGGATGAACTACCATCCCCGGCGGCTTGTTGATTATTATAAAACAGGGGTCTTTGAAGACAACATCTATCCCGAGCGGTTCCGGGAGTATTTGTTCGGATTGCTGCGGGGCGACAGCAACCGTGGAAACGATATCACCTGCTGCCAGCCTGTAGCCGGGTTTTTTTACAGCGTCATTGACAAGCACACTGCCTTGCCGTATCAAGCGGGCTGCGGTGTTGCGTGCGCATCCTGAAACAATGGCTGCTATGAGTTGATCCAGCCTTTTGCCGGAATCATCAGGCCCCGCGGTCCATTTGATTGATGATTTCGGAATTGCGGGCACGGCTCATTCAGAGTTTTTGCTGCCATTGCCATTGTTGCTGAAAAGAGATTCTATCTCTGTCCACACCAGGTTTTCATCCTGGTCTTTTGCTGTGCATATTTCACGCAGCAAGAGGGCCCTGGCTGTATCCAGAAGTTTGCGCTCTCCAAATGAGAGGTCCTTTGTCAGCTTTAGAAGGTAGAGGTCTCTGAAAACAGTTGCAACATCATAGGGAGAACCGGTTTTAAGCCTGTCCATGTATTCCTTGTAACGCCTGTTCCAGGTCTGGTTATCATGTATGTCATGTTTTTTTTCAGCAAGTACGGCATAAATATTCGGGATTTCAGCCTGGTTGATTACCGGGCGCAGTCCAACGGATTCAACATTTGTGGTGGGGATCATGATAACCATGCCGTTATCGAGAATTTTCATAATATAGAAATCATGAGTATCACCGTTGATAACACGGCTTTCTATTGATTCAATCCGTCCGACTCCCTGGGCCGGGTATACTGCCAGATCACCGACTTCAAATTCTTTTGCCGGTTCTTTTTGGGATTGTGCTTTTTCAGCCATTTTTGTCACCCAAATTTCTTAATGCAAGGTTTATTCCGAAAAAAAACAATATATAACATTTTTTTATGATGAAATCAACAAAAAAAGGGCCGGTGAAAAACACCAGCCCTTTCGGTTAGTTAGTATGACAGGTTGTCAAATTACAGCAAAAACGGCACCATAAGAAGTGCAACCACGTTAAGTACCTTAATCATCGGGTTTACAGCAGGACCGGCAGTGTCCTTGTAAGGGTCGCCTACGGTGTCGCCGGTAACAGCGGCTTTGTGGGCATCGCTGCCCTTGCCGCCGAAATAGCCGTCTTCAATATATTTCTTGGCGTTATCCCATGCTGCTCCACCTGTGCACATGGAAATGGCAACAAACAGACCCGTCACAATACTTCCTATGAGCACGCCTCCGAGCGCGATTTTGCCGAGGAACAGACCCACCAGAATCGGGGTGATAACCGGGAGAAGCGCCGGCAGCATCATTTCCTTTAATGCGAACTTGGTAACAATGTCAACGCACCTGCCGTAGTCAGGCTTCGAAGTTCCTTCCATTATGCCCGGGATCTCACGGAACTGCCGGCGGACTTCGTCGACAACCGCACCGCCTGCCCGGCCAACCGCGTTCATTGCGATTGAGGTGAACAGAAAGGGCAGAAGGCCTCCGATAAACAGACCGATGATGATGTAGGGATCGCTGAGTTCGAATGCCAGGGCAGCAGCGGCTTCCTCGCTTCCGGCCTGGATGACAAACTCCTGGACATAGCAAGAGAAAAGCACCAGTGCTGCAAGGCCGGCAGAACCTATTGCATAGCCCTTGGTAACCGCCTTGGTTGTATTTCCGACCGCATCGAGCGGATCGGTGACAGCGCGAACGCTTTCATCGAGTTCGGCCATTTCAGCAATACCGCCTGCATTGTCTGTAATCGGGCCGTAGGCGTCAATGGCGATAACCATTCCTGTCATCGACAGCATGGCCACTGCGGCAATGGCAATACCGTAGAGGTCGGCCAATCCGTAGGCAATACCTATGCCTACGCAGATTGCAAGAACGGGCAGTGCAGTGGACTGAAGGCTTACTGCAAGACCGGCTATAATGTTGGTGCCGTGACCTGTTGTGGAGGCCTCTGCAATGCCTTTAACCGGGCCGTATGTGCCGGTATAGTATTCGGTGATAATAACGATGAGCACCGTGAGAACAAGTCCCACCAGAGAAGCATAAAACAGGTTCATGCCGGGAATGCCACCGATATTGTCAACTGAGGTGATTGTGAAAATGTAGAAGGCTATGGCCGCAAGTATGGCCGCACCGAACATACCCTTGTAAAGGGCGCCCATGATGTATTCATTTTTGCCCATGCGTACAAACAGCGTGGCCACGATAGATGCGATAATGGATATGGCGCCCAGGATCATGGGATAGTTGACCGCCATTGCTTCACCTTCAAAAAACAGGCTGCCAAGCAGCATTGCCGCAACAACCGTGACTGCATAGGTCTCAAAAAGGTCTGCTGCCATGCCTGCGCAGTCACCAACGTTGTCGCCGACGTTGTCTGCAATGGTGGCTGGGTTTCTCGGGTCGTCTTCCGGAATTCCGGCCTCTACCTTGCCCACCAGGTCTGCCCCAACGTCAGCACCCTTGGTAAAAATTCCGCCGCCGAGCCGGGCAAAGATTGAAACCAGGCTGCCGCCGAAACCCAGGGCCACAAGCGGGGCAATCGAATGAACTTCTCCTGCCTCTGCATCCATGGTAAGGACTGTATAAAAGCCTGCGATTGCGGTAAGGGCAAGGCTGGCAACCAGCATTCCAGTGACCGATCCGCCGCGGAATGCCATTTTCAGGCCTGCGGCAAGTCCTTGCTTGGCTGCCTCAGCAGTGCGGACATTTGCGATTACTGAAACCCGCATTCCGATGTAGCCGGCAAGGTAGGAAGCAATAGCGCCAATGGCAAAACCGATGGCGGTGCTTGTTCCTATGGTATCGGAATAAAACTGGCTCAAATAAAGGATGATAAAGATCACCACGCCAACAATTGCCATGCTTTTTAACTGGCGGTTCAGATATGCGATGGCGCCTTCCTGAACTGCATTTGCGATTTCCATCATTTTTTCAGTGCCCGTGGGGGCGCTTTTGATGATGCCGGCTACGATCAGGGAGTACAAAATCCCGATTACGCCGATAATGGTACAAGTCAGTGAAACATTATCCAGTAGAACTTCCATGCCTACCTCCCTAAAACTTTAGGTTAATAAATAAGATACCCTACAAATGCCTTTGATTAAATTGATTCATTGCTACGGCCAGGTCATGTCGGATCATCGTAAGCACGGCATCTTGCGCATTTTCAAGGGCGGTTTTAAAAATCTGTTCTTCTTCCCCTGTCAGCCTGCCGAGTACGTAATCAGTAACATCTATCGGCGGCTCCGGGCGTCCGATGCCGATTCTAAGCCTGGGAAAATTGCCGGACCCAAAGGCTTCAATGACCGATTTGACTCCGTTGTGTCCTCCGTGACCTCCTTTCTCTTTGATTTTGATTTGTCCTTTTTTAATATCTATATCGTCGTGTATAATCAGTATATTTTCTAGCGGGATGTCAAAATATCCCGCAAGCCGGCAGAGGGCGGGACCGCTGCGGTTCATGAAGCCCTGGGGCTTGGTCACAATAAGCCTGCTGCCTTCGTATATGCCTGTTCCGAAATGATTTTTGAATTTTTCTTTATCAATCAGGATACAGCAGCGATCCGCAATCCTTTCTGCTGCCATGAAGCCGACATTGTGTCTGGTAAGCCGGTATTTGTCCCCCGGGTTGCCAAGACCCGCAATGATCCAGTGGGAAGCATCCATCACTCTTCCGAAGATTCGGATTCTTCACCTTCAGCACCTTTGCTCTCCTCTTCGCCTTCTTCACCTTCCTCAAGTTCTTCTTCAAGTTCTTCTTCTTCAGGTGCTTCCATTTTTGGGCTTACCACTGTAAGAATCGTGAAATCCACTTCATATGGGATCTCTACGCCTTCGGCTAACGGGATTTCGCTCACATGGACAGAATCGCCAACATCGAGTTCCGAGATATCTATTTCAATCTGTTCGGGTATATTTGCCGGCAGGCAGTAGACTTCGAGTTCGCGCCTGATGATTTGAAGGATTCCGCCTTCTTCAACACCCTTTGACGTGCCGGTGGTGGTAATCGGTACCATTGTGGCGATTTTTTGATCCATCTTGATTTCATGGAAATCAATGTGGATGTAATGTTCTTTTACAGGATCGCGCTGGAATTCCTTGATCATTACCGTGCGCTGGCTTTTGCCGCCTTTTTCCACCACCAGGTTTATCAGTCCGCGGGTAAATTTGGGATTATTAAACATTCTTTCCAGTTCTTGGGCGCTTACCGAGAGAATTTGAGTATCTATATCCGATCCATACAGAACTGCCGGAATGCGTCCCTGGCGCCTTAAGACCCGGGCGGCGCCCTTGCCCGTTTCTTGTCGTGTTTGTGCGTTGAGTTTTACGATATCCAAGTTTTATCCTCCGCTATATTGTCTTTATTTGCTGTTTAAATGAATAAGGATGTAACCGAATCACCTGTATGACTTCTGTAGACAGCCTCTCCAAAAAGCTGTGCAATGCTTAGTACCACGATTTTATCACAGGTTTTTGGCTTGCCGGTAAGCGGTATAGTGTCGGTTACCACAAGGGATTTGATGGCTGAATCATTAATGCGCTCCACAGCAGGTCCTGAAAGCACCGCATGGGTGCAGCAGGCGTGGACTTCACTTGCTCCGCCTTCCTCTATGGCGTTTGCCGCCTCGGTCAGGGTTCCGGCCGTATCTACCATGTCATCAAGGATTACGGCTATTTTGCCTTTCACATCACCGATAACCGCCATGGCCTTGGCCTGGTTGGGAGCCGACCGTCTTTTATCTATGATGGCAAGCCCTGCGTTAAGTCTTTTTGCAAATGCCCTGGCCCTCTCCACACCTCCTGCGTCGGGTGAAATAATCACGAGTTCATTTGAGAAATTTTTGCGCATGTAGTCTATCAGAACGGGTGCGGCAAACAGGTTGTCCACGGGTATATCAAAAAAACCCTGGATTTGCCCGGCATGCAGATCCATTGTAATGACCCGGTTGGCCCCTGCCGTGGTAAGAAGATCGGCCACAAGTTTTGCGCTGATCGGCACCCTGGGCGCCACTTTTTTATCCTGCCTTGCATATCCGAAATAGGGTATCACCGCGGTTATCCGCTTGGCAGATGAGCGTTTGAAAGCGTCTATCATCAGCAGCAGTTCTATCAGATGGTCGTTTACAGGATAACAGGTAGACTGGATAACAAAAACATCCTTTGCCCGGACATTATCATCGATTTCAATCTGAACCTCTCCGTCGCTGAACCGTTTGACCTTGGCGTTGCCGAGCCGGCTGTTTAAATAACTGCAGATGGACTCGGAGAGTTCCGGGTTTGACGAACCGGCAAATATAATGTATCCGTTGTTGTCCACTTCCATGCTCTCCTCTGGGAGATAGGGGTTATTATTGGAACCGTTTGCAAGATGGCTGGGGCGGGAGGATTCGAACCTCCGAATGCAGGAACCAAAATCCTGTGTCTTACCGCTTGACTACGCCCCAGCAGCCTGCTGATCCGGGGGCCTGCGGCGGTTATTCAGCTTATGTCAGCAGCTGCGTAAGGGTAACCTGCCACCGGCTGTTCCCGGATAATTTACTGTATGCGTTTTCAGCCCTGCGCGTATTTGTAAATATCCCGAAAACCGAAGATCCGCTTCCGCTCATCAGAGCTCCGTCGGCACCGCATGCAAGCAGGGCCTCTTTTGCCTCCCCGATTTCCGGGCATATCTCCATGGCTGCCGGTTCAAGCGCATTAAACAGATGGCTTGATACATCGGCGACCCAGCCCGGTCTAAAAGTAAACTTTTTATTTATTTTTTCGGGATTTGTCAATGCCAAATTCAAGTTTTTATATACGCATGCAGTTGACAAGGGTCGGCCTGGATATATTACAATCAGCGGCATGGCGGGCAATCCGTAAAATGGAAAGAGTTTTTCGCCTATGCCCGTGGCCACGGCAGGGCGGTCGAAGATAAAAAACGGCACATCAGCCCCGAGCCGGGCTCCCAGTTCCATTAATCTCTGAGTGGAAACCGGGTTTTCGTAATGCCGGTTTAATCCGCGGAGCACTGCTGCCGCGTTGCTGCTTCCGCCGCCGAGCCCGGCTCCGAGCGGAATTTGTTTTTTTATTGATATGGCAAGTTTGCCGGGGGATATGCCTGTTTCTTCAAAAAAGGCCGCAGCTGCGCCAAAAGCCAGATTGCCGCTGCCCAAAGGCACAGCCGGGTGATCACAGGCAACTTTTAATTCTTCGGCAGCCCCGGGGCAGTCAAAGGAAAATCGGACGGTATCATGAAGCCCGATGCAGCACATCAGGGAAATCAGTTCATGATATCCGTCCGATCGTATGCCTGTTACATTTAAATAAAGATTAATTTTTGCAGGTGATTTGATTTGCACTTATTTTGTCAGTTTGATGATTGTAATTCCCTGCCGGGCACGGATTACATAAAACTGGAGCATATCGCCCTCATCTGCATCATCTATTTTTTTCAGGAAATCGTTTGCCGATTTTACAGGCTCGTGATTTATTTCCTTTATTATGTCGCCCCTTCTAAATCCTGCTTCCGCGGCCTTGCTGCCGGATTGGACCTCTGTGACCACCGCGCCGGTTGTATCCCGCAGGTTCAGTTGCGAGGCAATATCTTCGGTAACATCTGAAACCGTAATGCCAAGCCCGGCTGTCCCGGGTTCTTCAGGCTGACGGCTCCCTTCTGCCAGCCTCTGTTCATCTCTTTTTGTCAGGGTTACTTTTGCAGAACGGGTCTTGCCGTTTCTGATAAATTCTATTTCAGCCTTCTGCCCCGGCTTGATATCAGCTATAATTCGGGTGAGTTCGCGCGGAGAATCTACTTGCCTGCCGTCTACGGAAACAATAATGTCATTGGGTTCAAGGCCGGCCTTATCTGCCGGGTCTCCGGGAAACACTTGTGTTACAAGAACTCCTTTTTCAGTGCCGTAGTACTCTTTCAACTCGTCGCTTAATTCCTGGATTCCAACACCAAGCCATCCCCGGGTTACCTCTCCCTTGTCTTTGAGCTGGTCTATGATCTCACCGGCCATTTTCGAGGGTATGGCAAAGCCGATTCCAGTGCCGCCTGCCACAATAGCAGTATTTATGCCAATGACCTCTCCATCCATGTTTAAAAGCGGCCCGCCGCTGTTGCCGGGGTTAATGGATGCGTCTGTCTGGATAAAATCATCATAAGGCCCGGCTCCGATAACTCTTCCCTTGGCGCTTATGATACCGGCTGTGACAGTATGGTCGAGGCCGAAAGGATTGCCGATAGCCAGAACCCATTCACCGATGCTTATTTTATCTGAATTGCCAAACTCCAGCACCGGAAGCTCATCGTCTGTTTCAATCTTTATTAATGCAAGGTCTGTATTGGGATCGGATCCAATTATTTCCGCGTCATATTCCCTGCCGTTTTTTAGTTTGACCTGGATTTTGTCAGCGTTTTCAATAACGTGGTTGTTGGTTACGATGTGTCCCTGCTTGTCCATTATAAACCCCGAGCCCAGACTTCTCTGTTTGAATTCCCTGGGGTCTTGTTGGCCGAAAAACCTTTCGAAGAATTCGTCAAAGGGGTGCTGGCCGCCGGGACCGCCGTGCGGGTTTTGCCTGTCGCGGTCCTGGGGGCCGAAAAAATGATGGAACAACTGAGTTCCGCCTTCCACGGTTTTCACGGTTCTTATGTTGACCACCGCGGGTCCGGCCTGCTCGGAGAGTTCAGTGAAGCTTGCGGGTATTGCCGAGGTTTCTTCGGGCCTGGCACCCGCCGCTGAAGCGGCGTAATTATTCGGGGTAAGAATCATCCCGCCTGTCAGAATCAGAGTTGCTGCAACAATTATGGTAATCCACGAGCCTGGCTTGCGAAAGAATTTCATAGTGATCTCAGCCTCCTAAGACAATTTGCGGGGCATTGACTAATGCCCGGATCATTTCCCTTCGGTTTCTTTTACATACAATAATCGTAATTCATAGAGTACATTTGTCAACAGTCGTTGTTCTTCGTGGGTAAGATTGCCCCTGGTTTTTTCCTCAAGCATTGCTATAACGTCTATGGTCTGCTTTGCCACCGGCAGGTTTTTTGCCGTGCCACCGGTTGTGGGATCGGCATGCTGGCCAAGATGTACCAGGGCCGAGGAGTTTAGCGACAGAATAAAAGTTGTAAAATTGATTTCCGGCATTACGCATCCGGATTGACCGGTATGATCATTTTTTTGCTCGTTTTGTGCCATATTTTGTTTCACCCCCCATTTTCAAGGATAAATTTGAAATCCGGTTTTATGCCTCGAAGTTATATTTATAATTCAAGGGTCCTGACCGTTTTTACCTTGGGCAGTTCCAGCAGGGCTTCGGCCACTTGTTCAGGGATCGGGTTGTCGGTGCGAAGAAGTATTATGTTGTGCTCTCCGTCGACTTCCTGGCCCACCTGCATCCTTGATATGTTTATTCCGTGCTCTCCAAGGGTTATGCCTATGCTTCCGATTGCTCCGGGTTCATCCCTGTTATGGATCAAAGCCAGGTGCCCCTGTGGAATTATCTCGATTCTGAAGTCATCCAGCCTGACAATGCGCGGGTCGTTTTTTCCAAACACCGTACCCGCCACAGTGGATGTTTTATCCGTGCCTATGACTTTGGTAGTAATCAGATGCAGAAATTCGGCCGCCTCGGCCGTGCTCGATTCAGTGACCCTGATTCCGCGTTCCTTTGCCAGGTAATGGGCGTTGACCGCGTTGACTTCGTCACCCAGGCGGTATGTGAGCAGGCCCTGGATAAATGCCGAGGTCACTGGCATCATGTCGTATCCGAAGAAATCACCATTGTACTGGATGTCAATTTCCCTGAGCTGGCCAGTGACAAACTGGGCCTGCAGCCGCCCCATTCTTTCCGCAAGCTTAAGGAACGGATTTAGCTGCTCAAGTGCCTTGCCTGAAATCGAGGGGACATTAACCGCGTTTACCACGTTGTTGTTTTTCAGGTATTCGATAATCTGATTTGCAACAGCAACGGCTACATTGGTCTGGGCTTCAAAAGTCGAAGCTCCCAGATGAGGGGTAACCACCACATTGTCAAGACCCAGCAAAGGATGATCCGGCGGCGGGGGCTCCTTGGAGAAAACGTCAAGGGCAGCTCCTGTAATCTTGCCGCTGGTAAGGCCTTCGTAAAGTGCGTCTTCATCCACTATGCCTCCCCGGGCGCAGTTTATGATCATCACGCCGTCTTTCATGGCAGAAATTGCAGTCCTGTTTATCATATTGGCTGTGTCTTTATTTTTCGGCACATGCACTGTAATGTAATCGGATTCAGCGTAGAGTTTCTCAAGATCCACACATTTAAATCCTTGTTTTTCAATGGCTTCCGGCTGCACCACCGGGTCATAGACCGTAACTCGCATTTTCAGCCCCCTTGCCCGATCTGCCACAACTGATCCGATTTTGCCGAAACCTATAACACCTATGGTTTTATCGCAAATTTCTCTGCCCATAAGTTTTTTCTTTTCCCATTTACCATCCTTGAGGGTAGCGGTTCCCTGAGGGATATTTCGTGTAAGCGAGAGCATGAGGGCAAGGGTGTGTTCCGCTGTGGTCACGACGTTTCCGCCCGGCGTGTTCATTACCACAATCCCCTTTCGGGTAGCTGCCGCAATATCAACATTGTCCAGGCCGATTCCCGCGCGGCCCACAACTTTGAGATTTTCCGCGGCTTCAAGCAGATCCTCTGTCACCCGGGTTGCGCTTCGGATTACCAGGGCGTGGTAAGGGCTGATAATCGATTTTAATTCTTCAGGGGAGAGCCCGGTTTTGACATCAACCTCGAACCCTGCGGTTTTAAGTATCCCGATGCCGGCCTCGCCCAGATTGTCGCTAATAAGAACCTTCATTTCCAAACCTCCAGGGCTCATTTTTCGTTTTTTTTGATTTCCTCAACTGTATATTCCACAATTTTCCGGATTTCATCCCTGCGCTCAGGCGACAGGGCCTCAAACCTCATTACCAGGGCGGGCTGGGTATTTGATGCCCGAACCAGACCCCATCCGTCGTCAAAAACTATCCTTACCCCATCGATATCAATTACTTCATATTTTTTCGACAGAATTTTTTTTGCCTCTTCAACTACTCGGAATTTTACATCATCCTGACAATCCACGCGGATTTCAGGGGTAGTGTAAGTCTCCGGGACGCCATGAAGCAGTTCATTCATGGTTTTTCCGGTTGTGGAAAGGATTTCCAGCAGTCTGCAGGAGGCGTATATTGCGTCGTCAAACCCGAAATATCTGTCTGCAAAAAACATATGCCCGCTCATTTCCCCAGCCAGGGCCGCATTTTCATTTTTCATTTTTTCCTTGATAAGAGAGTGTCCGGTTTTCCACATAACAGCCCGACCGCCGTGCTTTTCTATGTCGTCATACATGGTCTTGGAACATTTGACCTCGGATATGAAGGTTGCACCCGGCTTTCGGGCCAGAATCTCCCTTGCAAATATTATCATGAGCTGGTCGCCGTATATTACCTTTCCCTGGTTGTCCACCACACCGATGCGGTCTCCGTCACCGTCATATCCGATTCCCACATCAAGGCCCTTTTGCTTTACATGGGAAATAAGGTCTTTCATGTTGTCAAGAACAGTGGGATCTGCCTCATGGTTGGGGAACCGGCCGTCTGGCTCGCAGTAAATTTCGTGAACCTCGCAGCCCAGGCTTTTTAAAAGCGGTACAGCCACAACTCCCGCGGTTCCGTTGCCAGCGTCAATTCCTACACGCAGCGGTTTTTCAATGATGATATTGTTTTTCAAATAATTGCGGTATGGAGTAATAACATCGGCATCAGAGACTTTTCCATCCCCGGTTTCAAAATCACCCTTTTCTGCTGTTTTCCGGATTTCCTGGATTTGTTCCCCATGGACAGAATCCGTGCCCCGGCAGATTTTAAAACCATTGTACTCTGGAGGGTTATGACTGGCAGTTACCATTACTCCGCCGTCTGTGTTTAAATGCCGGATGGAAAAATACAGCACCGGCGTGGGGCACATCCCTATATTTATAATCCCGCAGCCTGTTTCTCTCAGGCCGCGGATCATTTTTTCCGCGTATTTTGCCGAGGTCAGCCGGCAGTCCCGGCCAACGGCAAGTTTTGTGCATCCCCGCCGCTTCATGTAAGTGCCTATGGCTTTTGCAAGCGTGTATACCTCCCTGTCGGTAATGTCCCTGTCAGCAATTCCCCGGATGTCGTATTCCCTGAAAATCCCATGATTCACTTCGATTCTTCCTCCCTGT
>CAZVFQ010000003.1:60932-73645 GCA_964626455.1 uncultured Desulfobacteraceae bacterium
CCTGTAAAAACCTTTTTACGGTGCCATCAACATTGATTCATCCCTTTATTACAGCAATCGGCCTGAGTTTTGCCACTTTTTTTGAAATCCCGGACCCGTGCACCACTTCAACCACTTCAGTGACATCCTTATATGCCTCGGGCATTTCTTCCGCCATGGTTGATCTGCCCGAAGCTTTCACAATAATGCCTTTTTCTTCCAGTTCCTGCTGTAAAAACCTGCCTTTGGATGCTTTTTTGGCAGCCTTACGGCTCAATACCCGGCCTGCTCCGTGGCATGTGGAACCAAATGTTTCATCCATTGCCTGCTGCGTGCCCACAAGAACATAGGAGGCAGTGCCCATATCACCGGGTATAAGTATCGGCTGCCCCGTTGCCCTGTAGATTTGGCCAAGCGCCGGGTGTCCGGGTGGAAAAGCACGGGTGGCACCCTTACGGTGCACGCAGACCTTTTGCTTTACACCCTTGATCATGTGGGTTTCAATCTTTGCTATATTGTGGCATACGTCGTATACCAGCCGCATTGCAAGATCCCTTGGACTTATGCCCAGGGCTGTCATAAAGGTCTCTGCTGCCGTATGCATCAGAATCTGGCGGTTTGCCCATGCAAAATTGGCGGCGCATGCCATGGCCCGGTAATATGCCTTGCCTTCCGCGGAATTGACAGGCATGCATGCAAGCTGGCGATCCGGAAGTTTTATGCCCGTCTGGCCAACCTTTTTTGTCATGGCAGCAAGAAAATCGTCGCAGATCTGGTGGCCCAGCCCCCTGGAGCCGGTATGTATCAGGAGCGTCACCTGGCCGGGCTTCAAGCCGAAGGCGTCTGCAGCTTCAGGGTTATAGACCGCCTCCACCACCCCGATTTCCATGAAATGGTTGCCCGAACCGAGCGTGCCGAGCTGTCTGCGGCCGCGTTCCAAGGCCCGGGAGCCGACCGCAGCCGGGTCTGCTTCCTGCATGCATCCGCTGTCTTCGGTCCGCTCCTCGTCCACGGGCTCGCCGTAGCCCCGTGAAATCGCCCATGGACTGCCCTGTTTGAGAACTTTTTTAAGCTCGGCCTCAGAGAGCTTTAAGGGCCCGGTTGAGCCCACTCCCGAGGGGATATCGCGCTGCATGAAAGTTGCAAGCCGTTCCAGTTTGGGCCGGACTTCGGATTCATCAAGGCCGGTTGCAGCCAGCCTAACCCCGCAGTTTATGTCATAACCGACTCCTCCGGGTGAAATCACGCCGTTATCAATATCAAATGCAGCTACACCGCCTATTGGAAATCCATAGCCCCAGTGAATATCGGGCATTGCCATGGCCCGGCCCACTATTCCGGGAAGCTGGGCTACGTTTATAAGCTGTTTGAATGTTTCGTCTTTTTTTACCGCCTCTATAAGGGCCGAGCTCGAATATATCCGCGCCGGCACGTTCATGGCACCGGTTTTTTTTATTTCCCAGCGATATTCGTCTATTCTTGTTAGTTCCATGAAAATCCCTGAGCCCCTATACGTCAAATATCACGGTGGCCTCCCAGCCTCCTTGTGTCTGGATTACTTCCGCGCAGTGATATGTAACTGCCTTGATATCCGTATAAAGAACATGTCTGTCCGCGTCAAACGGCTGTATAAAAGCTCTGGCCTTTATCCTGGTCTCGGTGATGTCCAGTATCCGGGTAGCCTGGACCAGGAATTGGTCAGAGTTCCATATTAGCAGAAGCTCGCGCAGCCAGTTTATAAACAGATCGGTCCTGTCTATGCCTTCTATGTAAAGATTCCTGGTTTCAGTGTATATCAGCCTGTCTCTGTCCGTGATCAGTTCAAAAATGGCGCGGCCGGCTTCCATGAACAGTTCGGCAGGGCTTTCGGCCCATACCCGGATGCCTGTATCAGCCGTGTGATCAATGACTTCGTATGGCATCAGCTGCTTTTCCAGACAATCTTTCCTGTGTTTTGGGTATGATACCCGCCCATGGAATTGACCCTTGCGATAAATTCCTCAGACCTTGTAACCTCGAGTAAGACCTCTATCCGGTCAGTATTGAAAAATTTCTCGGCAATCACGAGCTCATATGATTCTGTTGCCATGGCAACAAAATCAAGACCCAGGGCTTTTGCAGCCGCACGGATTCCAAGGCCCGCGTCCGCACTTTGGCTGAGCACCGCTGCGGCCACTGCCATATGAGTATATTCTTCTTTTTCATAGCCTTTTATGGAATCCGGATCAATGCCCGCGCCTCTTAGTTGATAGTCGAGCAGCACTCTGGTGCCCGAGCCTGCCTGCCTGTTTATAAATAAAATATTGTCTCTTGTAAGGTCTTCTATGCCAAAGATGTTTTTCGGGTTGCCCGGCGCGACGATAAAACCCTGTTCCCTTTCTGCCAGCCGGACCAGGAGCACAGGTGTGTCAGACAGGTACCTGCGGATATAGGATATGTTATATGAACCGTCGTTTTCATCGAGCAGGTGGGAGCCTGCAAAATGACAAAGTCCGTTTTTTACGGCCATTAACCCTCCCATGGAGCCAACGTGGCTTGAAGACAGTGTAAATCTGCTGCTTTTTGCCCGGATCATATCTGCTATCACATCTATTGTGTTATCGTGGCTGCCTACTGCTACGATTGTGTTTTCCACTGATTGGCGCGATTTGAGCAGCCGGACAGGGGTTTTTTCATGCTCACGGATACCTTCCTTGTCTGCCGGGATCCGTATAATGCCGTCTGCTTCGGTAATGCTGGTGATGGTTCCTGCTCCCCGGGACAGGGGAGTGGCAACAATCCGGCCCCCAACCCGACCGAGTTTGACCCTGATAAACTGCTCCATGCCGAGTTTGCCGGCTATTTTTTTCGTGGGTTCAGCCTCTGTCATTTCGTGTTCAGGCTCAGGTTGTCCCAGCATTGACGCGATTACAGGAATTACAAACTGTTCAAAGGCCAGGATCGCAGATACCGGGTAGCCAGGTATTCCAAAGGCCGGCTTTCCGTTGATTTCGCCTATTACCACTGGTTTTCCAGGCATCATGGCAACGCCGTGGACAAGAATCCTGCCAATAGAGGCTATTACTTCTTTGGAAAAATCCTCGCTGCCTGCAGAAGATCCGCCTGTAATAAGGATAATGTCAACTTCTTCGGAATCTGCGCCTTGTTTTGCGGCCTGTTTTATCTGTTCGAAATCGTCGGGCAGAATGTCGCGGCGCGTGTATTGTGCGCCGTGTTTTTCCGCGGTTTTGCCCAGCACGTGGGTGTTTGATTCAATAACCCTGCCCGGGGCAAGCTCCCCTGTAACCTTGTTGTAATCCACAAGTTCAGGGCCGGTGGGGATAAACAGGAGATTAGGTTTTCTGATGACAGAAACTTCTGTTATACCGCCTCCCATAAGCGCGCCCGTGCAGTACGGGGTGATCTTATGGTGCCTTGGAAAAAGAAGTTCAGTGGCAACTATGTCTTCTCCCATGCGGCGTACATTCTGCCAGGGAAAAGCCGGGGCCTCGATTCTGATACTGTTTTCTTCGATAATTTCAAGGTCCTCTATCATTATTACCGCGTCTGTGCCCTCCGGCAGAACATGTCCTGTATTGACAAATACGGCCTCAGTGCCTACTTCAAGGGTTTTCGGGTTTGCCTCGTTTGCGCCAAAGGTTGTCTCCGCCTTTACAGCAATTCCGTCCATGGCGGCTGAGTTGAAATTCGGCGAGGAAAGCCGGGCGTAAACCGGCCTTGACAGCACCCTGCCGACGGCTGCTGTAACATCAACGTTTTCTTCCTTTTGCCCGGGGGCGGTATCTGTTTCCCGGAAAAGAAGATCTCTTGCTTCCCCTATTGTTTTCATCTTCAAATATATGTTGCGGGATCTGTTCATTTGTCTGCCTGTTGCTTTTTAGTCAAATCGGTTCTGTCAAAACGACTTTAACGCTGTATAATAACCTCAACGCGTTCGCCTTTTTCCAGGCCCTCTGTATTGATGCCTATTTCTATGAGTCCGTCTGCCTCCACCATGGTTCTTATCAGACCTGCCGGGCCTAAGACGGGTTCTGCAAAATATTTGTTTTTTTCTTTGACTATTCTGGTCCGGACGTATTCCATACGGCCCTGGGCAGATGATATATTTCTGGTCAGAATTGCCGGTATTGTGTAATTTTTTTCAGAAAATAATGCATTTCCCGAAATATGTCCAATAAAGGGGGCAACTATCCTGTCAAATACAACCATGGCAGAAGCGATTTGTCCGGGCAGGCCCCATATGGCCTTGTTTCCGGCTTTTGCCAGAATGGTGGGCTTTCCCGGGCGTACGGGAATCCCGTGAACAAGAATTTTTGATTCAGGCAGGGCCGCAATAACTTCAAGGGTCAGATCCCTTGTGCCCACTGAACTGCCGCCTGAAATCAGGATCGTGTCGGTTTCATCAAGCGCGCGTCTGCAGGTTTCAAGCAGCTGATCGTAGTTGTCCGGCACGATGCCATAGGTTACAGGCCGCCCTCCGGCCTTTATGGTCCAGCCGGAAAGCGAATAGGTGTTAACATCCCTTATCCTTCCGTCTGAAGGCTCCTGATCTATTTCTATGAGTTCGTCCCCTGTTGAAATAATTCCTGTTACAGGCGTTTTAAAGACCGTGAACCGGGTTTTGCCAAGTGCTGCAAGCAGTCCCATTTCCTGCGGGCGAATCCGGGTGCCTGCCGACAGGACTTTCTGACCGCATGAAAAATCTTCATTTTCTGCAACAATGTTTGCACCCGGCGCAACGCTTTTATACACTTCAAGCGCAGTTTCATCGAGCTCTGAAGTATGCTCCATCATTACTACTGCATCAGCTCCCCGGGGCAGCATCCCGCCGGTGGCAATACGCACTGCCTGGCCGTGGGAAAGTTTTATTGACGGGGTGCTGCCCATGTCAATCCTGCCTGAAACGGTAAGATAGGCAGGTGCTGACTCAGAGGCGCCAAAGGTGGAAGACGCCCGAACTGCATAGCCGTCCATTGTGGCCCTGGCAAAGCCGGGCACATTGATTTCTGATAGGATGTCTTCTGCCAGTATCCTGCCGCAGGACTCCCGGATGTCTATGGTTTCTTTGCCCACGGTTTTAAATCCTGCTATCAGTTCAAAGACCCGCTCTATGGGAGTAACTGTAAAAAATTCCTTGCTCATAAAAAAACGTCCTTCTATTTCAGGTTTGGGCTTTATGTTTTATTCAGCCGATTTCCGGCTGTTTGAAAAGATCCGGATGCATGGTGCCTTCGGCAACACCGGTGACAGGGCCTGTCATGAAAACCGAATAATCGTCTCCGATTCGGATGTCGAGTTTTCCGCCAGGCATGTGAACAGTGACATCTTTTCCGCAGAAACCCAGTCTGCAGGCTACTGCCGCTGCGGCAGAAGCGCTCGACCCCGAGGCAAGTGTGTAGCCCGCACCGCGTTCCCATATTTCAACTGCTATGTTTTCCCTATCCATTATTTTGACAAATTGTACGTTGGTACGATTGGGAAACAGGCTGTGGGTTTCGATTCCCGGTCCGAGTCTGCGGGTCTTTGCAGGAGAGATTTCAGGTTCTATGATAACGCAGTGGGGGTTGCCTATGGTGGCTGCACAGAATGTCAAGGATTCTTCATTGATTTTAATGGATTCGTTGATCACTTCCCTTTTTTCACCTGCAACAGGGATCTGTGCGCTGTCAAAACTGACAATCCCCATTTCCACTGAAACTGTGTTGCCCCCATCCATAACTTTTGCCGTGACCCTGCCTCCTTTTGTTGAGATCACAAAAGACTCCTCTGATACCAGGTTCTGGTCATAAAGGTATCTGGCAAAAATGCGAAGCCCGTTTCCGCTTTTTTCCGCTTCACTTCCGTCAGGGTTAAAAATCAGCACTGATACGCTGCTTTTGTCAGCCAGGGGGCCGAACAGTATCCCGTCTGATCCGATTCCGCAGTTTCTGTGGCAGATGAGTCTGATTTGTCTTTGATTAATTTTATCTCCGAATTCCCTCGGATTTATGACTATATAATCGTTTCCCAGGCCGTGGTATTTCCAGAATTTCATCACCTATTTTCCTCCTGCGGTTTTTTCGTTTCCAGTGCGTTATTCTATCTAACAATCCTTTGTCTCTCATACAAGAAAATTGCTTTATCAGCCCCTGTAAATCCGGACAAATTTTTTTCAGATTTTTTTGCCTTGACATTTAAACAGTTGTTTAATACAGATGTTTGAAATTTTGCAGTTCCGGCTGAATTTCGGCTGTGGCAAAGGAGAATAATGTGGCAGAATATATCGAAAATACGCGGGAAAGGCTCCTGGATAACGCTGAGCGGCTTTTTGCGGAAAAAGGCTTTTCAGGGGTAAGCATAAGAGAGATCACAGCAGATGCAGGCTGTAACCTGGCTGCTGTAAATTATCATTTCGGGGGAAAGAAGAAGCTGTATCTTGCGGTTTTCAGCGAAAGATGGGCAAGCCGCGGAAGCAGGATCAGGCAGGCTTTTCTGCAGGCAATGGAAGGCAAAAAGAACCCGGGAATAAACCAGGTTGTATCTGCAATGGCCAGGGCCTTTCTTGAAGGGCCTTTGACTGATTCAGAGCGGCGCATCCATATCCAGTTGATGCAAAGGGAGCTTTCTGAGCCTGGAGAGGCTCTTGATATGATTGCAGAACAGGTCATGCGCCCCTTTATCCGGGAATTGACAGATATTATGAGCCCGTATTTTAAAAGCGGGGTAAGCCGCAACCGGCTGCAGCTCAATATATTGAGCATACTTGGCGTGGCCCTTTATTTTTTTCTGGCCCAGCCGGTTGTTTCCAGGATAATGGGGAAAACCTATGACGGAAAATTTAAATCAGAGCTGGTCTCCCATATAACGGCCTTTTCCATGCACGGCATACATGCCCTTAACATGGAGGAGCGAAAATGAAGCTAAGCATTTTTCGGGCAATGGTTTTTGTAATACTGGCGGGCTTTGCAGCTGCCGGCTGCATGCGGGTTGGACCAGACTATGCAAGGCCTGAGACGGATTTCCATGTGCCGGACAGATACCTTTCAGCAGACGATGGTCAAACCTCTGATTATTTGACCCGGGACAAATGGTGGGAAGCATTTGGCGAGCCTGAGCTTAACAGAAGGGTTGCCAGCGCAGTAAAAAACAACCCGGACGTTGCAGAGGCGGCTGCAGCTGTTATGGAAGCCAGGGCAGTGATGCACAGGACCGGCGCGGATCGTTTCCCTTCTTTTGATATAGAAGCCAGGGCCTCCAGACAGGGAAGATACGAGGTAAACCCGCTGACAAACGAGAGCAGGACAGTGGAAACAGACACCTTCAGCCTGTCGGTTCCGGCTTCTTTTGAGATAGACCTGTGGGGCCGGCTTGCCCGGGCAAGCCAGGCCGCCCGGGCCGATCTTCTGGCTGCCGAGGAAAACCGCAGAACCGTTGTCCAGTCCCTGATTGCCGAAACCGTGAACCTGTATCTTCAGATCAGGTTTCTGGACCGGCAGATTAAGATCACCAATGATCTTGTTAAAAGCTATAAACAGAATCTGGAGCTCGTCGAGGGCCGTTATAGCAGGGGGGTGGCCTCCATTCTTGATGTTCGCCAGGCCCGGCGGGCTCTTGCCCGGGCAGAGGCTGAACTGCCGTCCCTTGAGGAATCAAGGGGCACTGCCATGCATTCTCTTTCAATTCTTCAGGGGAGATATCCTGAAAAAAGGGGGGTAAAAGAGGGCGGACAAACAGAGTTTAAAATACCGCCTCCGGTCCCCCCGGGGCTGCCATCAGAACTGCTTGAAAGGCGGCCTGATATACGTGCGGCAGAGGCATCGCTTGAAGCTGCATGTGCCCGCATCGGGGTTGCCAGGGCAAACCGGTTTCCCCGCCTCTCACTCACCGGGAGTCTGGGGTATACCAGCGAGGAGCTAAGCGCGCTTTTTGAACCGGAAAGCCGGTTGTGGCAAATTGCCGCGGGCGCAATCCAGCCGTTATTCGATGCGGGCCAAAGGGCTGCAGCTGAGCGGGCGGCCCGGGCCCGCTATGAAAAACAGGTCGCCTTATACGCAAAAACATTGTTAAACGCTTTTGGCGAGGTGGAAGATGCCCTTTTTGCCGGGCAGCAGCTTATCGGGCGCCGCGCTCGTCTTGGACAACTGGTGTCCGAATCCGAATCCGTCCTGGAAACCGCCATGGACCGGTATAAAAGAGGGCTTTCGGGCTATTTAAACGTCCTTGATGCCAGACAGAGCCTTTTTCAGGCAGAACTGGACCTTATACAGGCGGAATACGCAATTTACAGCAACCGCGTAAAGCTGCACAGGGCCCTGGGCGGCGGATGGGACCGGACTTTTGATGTTTACGGGGAAAAACATGAATAGACAGATCAGAATTGTCAGCCACGCCGTGCTGGCCGCGGCAGTTTTGGGAGCAGGAATTGCGGGATTTTATTTGTTAAAAGCTGTCCGGGAGGCTCCGCAAAGACATAAGATAGAAGAACCCCTGCCGATTGTGCGCACTGTGCCAGTTACAATAAAAGATATGAACATGACGATAACTGCCGACGGTACGGTCAACCCGGTTTCCGAGACCAGGATCGTTCCCCGGGTGGGAGGCAAAGTGATTCGCGTATCCGATGAACTTGTAAACGGCGGGGTTTTTAAAAAAGGTGAACTCATGCTGGAAGTCGAGCCGGATGATTATGAAATTGCGCTGACTCTTGCCAGGGCCGGCCTGAGGGAAGCAGAAAGCAGTTATCAGACTGCTCTTCAGGAAAGCCGGGCTGCAGTAAATGAATGGGAAAAACTACATCCAGACACTGAACCTCCGGATCTTGTTGCAAGAATGCCTCAGCTTCAGGCAGCACTTGCAAATAAGGAGGCACGGGAGGCGGACATGAGCAAAGCACGGCTGAATCTTGAACGCACAAAGATCCATGCCCCTTTTGACTGCAGGGTCAGCCAGAAGCAGGTTGACCTGGGGGAGTATGTGTCTGTAGGCCAGGCTCTGGCGACCCTTTATTCCACTGAGGCGGTGGAAATCGTGGTGCCGGTGGAAAACAGGGATCTTGTCTGGTTTGATATTCCGGGTTTTACCTCAAAAGAGGATAAAGGTTCGTCTGCAAAGGTCTTTGCCGATGTTGCAGGCAGGAAATGCACCTGGCAGGGCGAGGTTATAAGAACCCAGGGGAAAATAGATGAAAAAACCAGAATGGTCAACGTTGTGATAAGGGTCCCCGGGCCTTATGAAACGATTCCGCCTCTTGTTCCGGGTCAGTTTGCCGAAGTTGAGATTTACGGCCGTACGATCCGGGATGCCGCTGTGATCCCCAGGGCTGCACTGCAGGAGGAAAATACGGTATGGGCGGTGGATCCGAATTTAGGCAGGCTGTATATAAGAGAAGTCGACGTTGCATATATGGGCTTGCAGGGTGTGGTGGTTCAAGACGGTTTGGAAGAAGGAGAATTTGTTGCGGTTTCCCCTGTGAAAGGGGTCACTGACGGCATGGAGGTAAAGGCTGTAAATACCGGTCGGGGAGACGGCTCATGAGGTCTGTGATCGCCTGGTTTGCGGGAAATCACGTGGCCGCCAACCTTTTGATGTTTCTTATCCTGATTGTCGGCAGCGTGATCGCGTTGGGCATAAAACTGGAGATTTTTCCTGAAACCGAACTCGACAAGGTCAGCATAAGCGTGGCATATCCGGGTGCATCGCCTTCAGAGGTCGAAGAGGGGATTGTCCGACGCATAGAGGAAAACGTGGCCGGCATTGAGGGTATCGAGCGCATTGATTCTGTTGCAAGAGAGGGAATCGGGCGGATCACCGTGGAGGCCATGAAGGGCTGGGACATCAAGCGTCTGCTCGATGACGTCAAGTCTGAAGTTGACAGGATTACGACATTGCCCGAAGAGGCAGAAGAACCCGAGGTGCGTGAAGTTACCCGAAGGGTCCAGGTCATTAGCATAGGTTTTTACGGAGATGTTCCGGAAACAAGTCTAAAAGACATTGTACAGGAGGCAAAGGACGATCTTACGGGAATTGAAGGTATAACCCAGGTTGAACTATCAGCAGTGCGTTCAAATGAAATCCATTTTGATATCCCGGAAAAGATTCTTCGCAAATACGGTCTGAGTTTAAGGTCTGTGGCCGATGCAGTGGCCAGAAGCAGCCTGGACCTTCCGGCCGGCAGCATCAAGGCCGAAGAGGGCGAGGTTTTGATTCGTGCCAAAGGAAGGCGTTATTATGCGGGTGAATTTCGGGATATACCGGTAATTGCCAGACCGGACGGCACAACGGTTACCCTTGGCCAGATAGCCCGGCTGGACGAAGGATTTGAGGATGTGGACGTGGCCGCACGGTTTCAGGGCAAGCCAGCAGCCATAATAAATGTCTACCGTGTGGCCGATCAGAGCGCGCTGGATGTGGCAAAAAAGGTTCGCAATTACGTGGATCAGGCAAGGGTCAGCCTGCCGGCCGGTGTAGATATGGATTACTACCAGGACATGTCAGTTATTTTAAAAAGCCGTATCCAGCTTCTGGGCAAGAATATGTTTTTCGGGCTCATCCTTGTAAGCCTTCTGCTGGGTTTGTTTTTAAACGCACGTCTTGCCTTCTGGGTGACCATTGGCATTCCTGTCAGTTTTGCATTCGGCATGATGCTTCTTCCATACTATAATGTATCACTGAACATGATTTCCCTGTTTGCCTTTATCATGGTGCTTGGAATCGTGGTTGATGACGCCATTATAGTGGGTGAAAATGTTTTTCGAAAACAGGAGGAGGGTCTTGGACGGCTCAATGCCTCTGTGGAAGGTTCCCTGCAGGTGGGCCGGCCCGTGATATTCTCGGTTCTTACCACAATGGTGGCTTTTGCGCCTTTGCTGGCCGTGGGCGGAAGTATGGGGAAACTCATGCGTGATATTCCCGTGGTGGTGATCCTGGTGCTGCTGGGCTCTCTTGTGGAATCACTTTTGATACTTCCATGCCACCTTGCACGCAGCAAGGCATCTGGCAGAACGCAGAAACCAAAACGTATGACGCGGGTACTTGCCTGGATCGTTGCAAAGCCTTACAGGCGCAGCGTGGAGATCGCTCTGCGCTGGCGTTATGCCACGGCCGCATTCGGCATTGCGCTGCTTTTTATCATATTTGGACTTTATGCCGCAGGAAAGATCCAGTATACCTTTTTCCCCAAAGTCGAAGGAGACGTGCTTCAGTGCATGATAACCATGCCGTCGGGTACGCCCATGGACCGGACAATGCAAGTGGTTGAATACGTGGAAAAATCCGCGGAGCAAATGCTTTCCCAACAGGATGAAAAGCGTCCGGAACATGCCCCGCAGCTTCTTGAGCATACAGCTTCTGTTATCGGCATGCAGTTCGGCGGCCAGGGGGCGCCGGGCGATTCAGGAGGACATCTTGCCCATGTGTTTGTGCAGTTGCTTGAAGCCGAAGAGCGCGGGATCAGTTCCGCATTTTTAAACGATTTGTGGCGCAAAAAGGTTGGCGAAATTCCGGATGCCGAATCTTTGGTTTTTAAAAGCGAGATTCACAGCGCGGGCAGTCCTGTGGAAGTTGACTTGTCAATGGGTGAACACGGGCTTCTGCTTGATGCAGCCGATGAACTCAAGGCTGAACTGGAAAAATTTTCCGGTGTTTATGATATAGCTGACAGTTTTATGCCCGGGAAAATGGAAATGCAGCTTGATTTAAAACCCGAGGCCGCCCAGCTTGGATTAAAGCTCGATGATCTTGCAAGGCAGGTGAGAAGCGCCTTTTACGGAGCCGAGGCCCTTCGTTTTCAGCGCGATAAGGACGAGGTAAAGGTGCTGGTGAGGTATCCTGAAAATGAAAGAAAATCTCTTGCCAACGTTGATCAGATGCGTATAAGGACGGCAGAGGGATATGAAGTGCCCTTTTCCCGTGTGGCAGAGGTCAGGATGGAGCGCGGTTACGCAAGTATAGAGCGGGCCAGGCGCCAGCGGGTTATCAAAGTCACAGCAGATGTCAACGAAGACATCACAAATGCCAATGATGTCCGCACTTATCTCGTGGAGCGGGTCTTGCCGCAGATAAAAGGCAATTATCCAGGTCTTGGCTATACAATAGAAGGCGAGGGTCAGGAGCAGAAACAGGTGCTCGGAGATGTGGGAAAGGGGTTTATTATTGCGCTGTTTTGTATTTACGCCCTGCTCGCTGTTCCGTTTCGATCCTTTTCCCAGCCTTTTGTGGTGATGTTTGCCATACCCTTCGGAATGGTGGGGGCTGTTTTAGGACACATGATGCTTGGTTATAATATTACCGTTATGAGCCTGCTCGGAATGGTGGGACTCGCAGGAGTGGTGGTTAATGATTCACTGGTGCTTGTACACAGGATAAATGAACTGCGCGGTGAAGGTGGCCTCGGAGTTGGCGAGGCCGTGATAGAAGGCGGGAGGCTTCGTTTTCGGGCCGTGCTGTTGACCTCGCTTACCACTTTCGGTGGGCTGACGCCCATGATGCTTGAAAGAAGCCTCCAGGCCAGATTTTTGATCCCCATGGCGATTAGTCTGGGCTTCGGCATCCTGTTTGCAACCCTTGTTACTCTTATCCTGGTTCCGTGCGGTTATGTGATCCTTGAAGACATTCACCGCTTGCCGGGCAGAATCAGGCAACGGCTGCAGGCGTAATGATTCTGAAATCAAATCCTTTACGCTTGATGGCACCGTAAAAAGTCCAATATCTGCGTTACGCGCAATTTCTCAGAATTTCACGTACGGCTAACTACGCTG
>CAZVFQ010000004.1:0-71022 GCA_964626455.1 uncultured Desulfobacteraceae bacterium
CCCGGAGCCTGGCTGACGAAAACAATGCTCATAACAGTACAAAAATCGTCAACGCCTTGACTTTTATATCAAAATTGGCTAAGCAGAATAAACATTATAAAAAATCCCGTTTTTTTACATGTAACCAGGCAGCAAGGAGACCGCCATGACTCAAAGAAAAAGGAACCCCAGTTTTGATGCAATGATTAAATTCTTCCTGAAACACTACAATATCGCAACAAAAAAAGATATCAACCGGTTGGCCGGAAAAATCGAATCCCTTGAAAAAAGCATCCAGAAAATGGCGGCTGGCCAAAAAGCAGGGCCCGGCTCGCAAAGGATAAGGTCAGCATCCGATGTTGTGTTAAATGTTGTCAAAAACATCAACGGAGGCGCCAGTTTTTCCGATATAAAGGCCGGAACCGATTTTGACGACAAGAAATTGCGAAACATCATCTACCGGTTAAACAAACAGGGAAAAATCAAGAGGAAAAAGCGGGGCACCTATATAGCAGCTTAACATAAGCCCCTTTGTTCAGCCATATGCCAGGCCGGCATTCCAAGGGCTGCTTCAGCGGTCAGGCGCTAGCTGTAGTATTCTTTTTTCGCCACGTAAAATCGAAATTTTCTTCAGACAGATTCCCAACAACGGCTTATCTACCCTGCTCTGCCGATCCCTCTTAATACGGCACAGGTACACTATAGCCTTCGTATTGGACCGCAGGGCTTCAGGCGGTTTTTATCTTTTGACTGCAGGCCGGCTCAATACGATTCAAGTGATTTACTTTACTTGAAGAGGGAGTATATGATATCAGGTCTTTTCATATTCAAACTTCTGCCGGTTAAAACCTCAATTATGCGGAGTCGAAAATAATGCAAAAAATAAACGATTCAAGGAATCCGGATCTGAAAGCCGGTGATCGGATTTCCGGGTACATTATTGAAAAAATACAAAAACTTCCTGAAATAAATGCTTTTTTCTACAAACTATCCCATTTGCCCACTGGAGCCGACCATATTCACATAAGCCGGCCGGATCCGGAAAACGCATTTTCCGTAATTTTTAAGACCGTGCCGCGGGATTCCACCGGGGTTGCCCACATACTTGAACACACGGTGCTTTGCGGTTCAAAGAAATACCCTGTGCGCGATCCGTTTTTCTCAATGATGAAAAGATCCCTGAGCACATTTATGAACGCACTGACAGCCTCTGACTGGACCATGTATCCCTTTGCAGCCCAAAATCCAAAAGACTTCTACAACCTGATGTCTGTATATCTCGATGCCGCCTTTTTCCCGAGGCTTGACAAGTTGAGTTTCAGGCAGGAAGGCCACAGGCTGGAACTCGAATACGACCCGGAGACAGGAAAAGAACATCTGGTCCACAAGGGTGTGGTATACAATGAAATGAAAGGCGCCATGTCATCGCCGGATCAGGTCTTGTCCAGATCGCTTTTAAACGCGCTTTACCCTGACACCACATACTCTTATAATTCAGGCGGGGATCCGGAACAGATCCCGGAGCTGACCCACGAGCAGCTTGTGGAATTCCACAGGCACCACTATCATCCGAGCAATGCGTTTTTCTATACCTACGGCGAACTGCCCCTTGCTGATCATCTGCAGTTTATAGAAGATACAGTATTAAACCGGTTTTCCAGGATCGAACCTGACACCGCAGTTCCTTCCCAGCCAAGATGGAATGAACCAAAAACCGCCATCTACACTTACCCGCTGGACCCCCTGGAAGACACGCAAAAAAAAGCCCAGGCCTGTCTGGCCTGGCTGACCGCTGACATACGGGATGCCTACGAAGTTCTTATCCTATCGGTACTCGAACAGGTTCTTCTCGGCAATCCCGGCGCGCCGCTAAGAAAGGCACTTATAGACTCGGGGTTTGGAAACACATTAAGTGACGGAAGCGGCCTGGACGCGGAAAACAAAGACACCATGTTCGCCTGCGGCTTAAAGGATGTGGATCCGGAAGATGCGGAAAAAATAGAAAAAATTATAATTGGAGTCCTTACAGAGCTTGCTGAAAAAGGCGTAGACCGCAGACTCGTTGAAACCGCATTACATCAGATTGAATTCCATCGAAGAGAGGTAACCAACACTCCGTTTCCCTATGGCCTGAAGCTTTTGCTTCGTTTTACAGGAGACTGGCTGCATCATGGCGACCCGGCAGTTGTGTTAAAATTCGATGACTTGATTGAGCGCTTTTTTTCTGAACTTGACACAACCGACCTTATGGAAAACCGCATAAGGAAATATTTTTTGAATAACCCCCACCGGGTGCGCATGATATTGAAGCCCGACACCGCCCTCTATGAAAAACGAAGAGAAAAAGAACAAAAAAAGCTTGCCTCCCTGGCTGAAAGGCTGAATTCTGAGGATCTGAAACGCATTAAAGAAGACGCCGAAGCCTTGCGCAACCTTCAGGAAGCAGACGAGGATCTTTCCTGTCTGCCGAAGCTTGAAATGCAGGACATCCCGCCGGACATCAGGATTGTTCGTGCCTCGGGCAGTTTGCCACAGGCCGCAGCCGATCTCTATGATCAGCCCACTTCGGGAATCTTTTATTATACTGCGGCCTTCGGGATCCGGAATCTGGAATCCGAACTTATCCCAATGGTTCCGTTGTTCTGTTATGCAATGACTCAGTGCGGAACCGCGGAATACGACTATGTGGAGCAGGCCCGCAGAATCGACCAGTATACAGGAGGGGTGGGCTTTTCAATTACAGCGGCAAACCGGTTTTCAAAAGACCATAATCCGTGTCTTCCAATGCTGACGCTTTCGGCAAAGTGTCTTTCCAGAAATATTGGAAACATGTTTGAGCTGCTCGGTGATTTGGTGGAAAAATATCTTTTTACAGACATTGAACGGCTGGCCCATCTGCTGATGGAAATCCGTTCTGAAATGGAATCAAGCGTGGTCAACAACGGACACCGGCTTGCCATCTCCCTTGCGGCCCGCAATTTTTCACCTGCCAGCGCATTAAACGAAACCTGGCACGGAATAGGCCAACTTAAAAAAATCAAAGAACTCACGGAAAACCTTGATCAAAAACAACTAGAACGGATTGCAGCGGATTTAGGCCGTATAGCAGAGTCGGTTTTCAGGCAGAACAATATCCGGGCCGCTCTTATCGGCCAGCAGGAAGATATAGATACAGCAAAAAAGCACGCAGAATCGTTTGCGGCAAGGATGCTGCCTGAAGAACCCGGCTGCGGCTTCGAGCCTCCTGCCTTTTTATTTGAACCCGAGCTTGCCAGGGAGGGCTGGGCTACGTCCACAGCGGTTTCATTTGTTGCCAGAATTTTGGAAACAAACAGACTTGACCACGAGGATGCACCAGCACTATCGGTGATCAGCAAGCTGCTCAGATCAATGTTTCTGCACCGGGAAATCCGGGAGAAAGGCGGGGCATATGGAGGATTCTGCGTATATCAGATGGAAAACGGTCTGTTCTGCTTCGCCTCTTACCGCGATCCCCATATCGTAAATACACTTCGGGTTTATGAGGCCTCGGCCAAATTCATAAACTCCGAAGAATATGACAGAGAAGACGTCCAGGAAGCCATCCTGCAGACATGCTCCGAGATAGACAGGCCTGATCCGCCAGGCCCTGCGGCAACAAAGGCATTTTACAGGAACCTTGTAGGATTGTCCGATGATCTGCGGCGGAAATTCAAGCAGCGGCTACTGGAGGTCTCCCTTGAGCAGGTGCAGTCCACGGCCGCAAAATATTTTGGCAATCCCGGTCAGAAATCCGCGATTGCGGTGATTTCAAGCGAGGATCAGCTCAGTGCTGCAAACCGGGAACTTCAGGACTGCCCGCTGGAAATCAGGCGCATATAAATCGGCAAGCAGGCGATAGACCCGGAATGCGTAAGGACTCAGGAGCCTGATGATGAAAGCAGTTTTTTGAGTTCTTCTGCAGCCTCTTCAGACAAATCTCCCCTTGCCTCTGCTATCTCTATGGTATGCATGCCCATAAGCCTGTAGAGTTCCAGGCGCGTGGAGGCTTTGCGGCCTATCTCGGCAACATGGTCCCGCACGGTTTCAACATCGCCCCTGGCGATCGGGCCGGTAAGCGCCCTTGGAACACCTGATTTTTCAATATTTGACAACGTACCCTGAACCAGGGGTTTTAGTATTGCAAAGGCCTTTGATGCAGGCACGCCAGAGGCCATTATAAGCTGCAGGGCCAGGTTCATAAGGGTCACGAGATAATTGGACGCAACAACCGCAGATGCATGATAAAGCATTTTCTTGTCGGTCTGAATTTCAAAAGGACTTGCACCAAGGCTTTCAGCCATGTGCCGTGCGGTTTTCACCGCCTCAGGCTCTCCTTCCACAGCAGTCATGATACCTGCAAACCGATTTTCTTCAATATCTTCTGCTGTAAAACTCTGGAGCGGATGCAGACTGCCGACTTTTGCCCCGCATTTTTTAAGCGTCTCCAATTCTGTTGAAGCATGCGCGCCGCTGCAGTGAAGTACAACTGTATTTTTTCCCACACCCTTATATTCGGCAATTTTCTCTGCCGTTTCCCTGATCGCTCCGTCAGGCGTGGTGATCAGGACAATGTCGGCTGCCGGGGTAACTTCCCAGGGTAAAAGCGAAACAGGTACATCAGAACCTGAGGCAGCAGCAGCCCGTTTTGCGGACGCAAGACTGCGGCTTGAAAAACCCGCGGGCCTGTATCCGGCATCTGCCAGGTAACGGGCAAGCGCAGTTCCCAGGCGTCCACACCCGACAATTACATATTTTTCCATAAATCAAGCCCCCTTTGCATTCTTTTCAGTCAAATATAGAAACAAATGAAAAAAATTCAAATTATCCGGGATGTTTTTTTAAATCCAGGATCATCTGATATATTTTGTTTTTCGGCATCCGGTATTTTTTGGCAAACTCTGCTGCCAGCTGCGAGGGCGGGGCATCCTCTCGGTATACTGCGGTTTTAATTTCTTCTTCGATATCAGCAGAAAGCCTTTCAGTCTCCTCACCGGCAGAAGCCTTTCCTGAGACCAGAACCGTGACCTCACCCTTTACAGTCTGCCGCTGGTCTATTTGCCTTATCAGCTCTGAGAGGCTTCCCCTGATATACTCCTCGTGGCGTTTGGTCATCTCCCTGGCGATCATTGCCTGCCTGTCTCCCAGGCTGTAAAGAAGGCTTTTCAAAAGCACGGCAAGCCGCCGGGGGGATTCGTAAAAAATAAGGGTTTGCTCTGATTCAGCCAGCCGGTTTAAGAGCTCTTCGCGCCGCATTTTTTTTCTGGGCAAAAAACCCGCAAAACAGAATTTGTCAGAGGGAAGACCAGAGACGGACAATGCGGCAATCGGGGCCGAGGCTCCGGGGATTGGAACAACGCTAATTCCCGCCTCAATAGCGGCAAGAACCACACGGAAACCAGGATCTGATACAGACGGAGTCCCTGCGTCAGTTACCAGAGCTATTTGAGCGCCGGCCAGCATCTTTTCAATCAGCATGCGCGCTCTTTCAGCTTCGTTATGCTCGTGACATGATATAAGCCGGGTGTCAATTTTATAACGGGACAACAGGCGGGCCGTATGCCTGGTATCTTCTGCTGCAACCATTTCAACTGACCGCAGCACCTCTACAGCCCGGTAGGTGATGTCCTCAAGGTTGCCGATCGGGGTTGCAACAACGTAAAGTACGCTGGGCGGGCTTTTTTCCCCTTGGGGACTCATAAGAAAATTTTATCCGTAGTTCAGTGGAAAAGCATTGGCAATTATTTCAACCCTGGGATTGGCTGATGCGGCATCAACGCAAACAACGTCAAAACGCGCCTTTGCCTCCATGCTGCGTGTCTGTTTCAGATAGCCCAGAGCAATCATGGAGATTTTCTTCTGCTTGTTTTTGTCAACAGCATACTTGGAAGATCCGAAACTTGCAGATGAGCGGGCCTTGACCTCCACAAAAACGATAACGCCCTTGTGTCTGGCAATTATGTCTATTTCGCCGAACCTGTTTCTATAGTTTCTTGCCAGAATACGGTAGCCGTTTTTTTTTAAATGGCCGGCTGCAATTGATTCCCCCAGACGACCAAGCTGTTTTGAATCTCCCGGCATATTTCCGCCTTTAAAAGGAGGCTGCCGTTTTATGCCCTGCGGCCTTTTATACTGTAATAACCGCGCTTTTGCCCGCAAACCCCCTTGAAACTGCGCCTGTGAATCGGGCACCACCCGTAATCCCTTATGGCTGAGATATGAGCTTTTGTAGGGTATCCCTTGTGGCTGGAAAACCCGTATTCAGGATACTCAGTAGAGTATTTCTCCATAATACGGTCTCTTGTTACTTTTGCCACTATGGAGGCCGCCCCTATTGTAACGCTTCTTGAGTCGCCCTTCACTATTGTCTTCTGGGGCATATCAAGACCTATGCGATACTGGCCGTCAATCAGCAGGCAGTCCGGAGCAGGTGCAAGGTTTTTAACAGCCATGGCCATTGATACAAGTGATGCCTGCAAAATGTTAATCCTGTCGATTTCAACAGGATCGACAATTCCTATTCCCACTGTCAGTGCGTGAGAATAGATTTCTTCATACAGCCTCTGTCTGGCCTTTGGGGAAAGGCGCTTAGAGTCGGCCACTCCGGTGACCGTGAATTTTTCAGGCAGAATCACGGCTGCTGAAACAACAGGGCCCGCAAGGGGTCCCCGGCCGACTTCGTCGACACCGGCGATTTGACTATAGCCGCAGCTTCGGGCTTCGCATTCGAATTGCCCGGCCAAATCCGTCATTATCCCCTCACCCTTATATAAAACTACTTGCGGCGAAGTTTCATTCTTGCCGCCTTTTCCTTCAAACCGCGCATGTAGTAAATCTTGGATCTGCGGACACGCCCTTTTTCAACCACCTCCACCTTATCGATGGCAGGCGAGTGCATGGGAAAGATTCTCTCCACCCCTATGCCATAGGAAACCTTGCGAACCGTAAAGGTGGCATTGGTGGTGCCCTTTTTCATCCCGATTACCACACCCTGGAAAACCTGGATACGCTCTTTTTCCCCTTCCCTGATCCGTACGTGAACTTTTACGGTATCTCCGGGCCCAAACCCGGTCATATCCATTCTAATCTGTTCTTTTTCAATCTGTTCTATTGCGTCCATTGCTTCATTCCTCACAAACTGTTTATCAAACCGGCCTGTTGCGGCCTGATTATGGTTGCTGTTTTTCTGCCATTCCATCGACTCTGCTTCCAAAGAGTCGATCAAGGATAATCGATGCTGCGCAGCGTACCGAAAGATGATTGTACTCGTTATTGCCGACTATCGGTGCGAGCCGGCAGTCGGCTTTTTGCATAAATTCGTCACTCAACCCCCATGCGGTTCCGAGTGATAGCAGATACGCGTGTTCACCGTATTGAAGCGCCTTTTGAAATTCCCGGAACCCTGTCTGGCCCGCAGCCGGTGATGCGCTGGTGGCAACTATGCGAACCTGCCGGTTTTCCTTTGCCCTGATTTCTTCAACCGCTTGCTCAAGGCTCTTTCTTATCCGGATCAGTGAAAGTGCTTCCTTCCGGTCCGGGTTATATTCGGCGCCGTGGCCCTTAATCCAGTGATCTATAATTTTTCCGGCAAAATCGCGCTGATCCTCCAGCGGAGTGATCACGTAAAATCCGGCAACTCCGTATGTCCTTGCCGCCCGCGCGATATCGTGCAGATCAATGCTTGTAACCGCAGATGCAATGGCACTGCCTTTTTTGTTTTTCACCGGATAATGAAGCAGCGCCAGATACAGCCTAGTCTGATACAAGTGATTCAAGGTAGCGGCACCATTTTTTTACAACCTGTTTCTCCTGTTCTGTCAGTCCGGTTTTTTCAATCAGATCCGGTCTTTTTAAAAGGGTACGCAAAAGTGCCGATTCCAGCCGCCATTTTTCAATAGCCTTATGATTGCCCGTCAAGAGCACCCCGGGCACCTCTTTTCCCTCAAACACCCTTGGCCGGGTATAATGGGCATGCTCCAGCCGCGCACCGGAAAACGAGTCGCATTCGGCTGCATCTTTTGCTCCCAGAGTTCCAGGAATATGCCTGGTTACAGCATCCATTACCACCATGGCTGCCAGTTCGCCGCCGGTCAAAACATAATCGCCGACAGAAATTTCATCATCTATATATGTTTCGCAGATCCTTTCATCTAAGCCCTCGTATCTGCCGCACACAAAAACAAGGCTGTCAAGCCCGGCATATCTGCAGGCCGTCTCCTGGTCAAAGCGTTTTCCCTGCGGCGTTAAAAGCACGGTCCAGGCATCCGGACGAAGCGCATGCACAGCCCTGATGGCAGCAGCAACAGGTTCAGGCTTCATGACCATTCCGCTGCCCCCGCCGTAGGGACGATCGTCTGTGACCTTGTGCCGGCCTTCCGCATAATCCCTGATATTTACAGGGTTAACCGTGATAAGAGCGCTTTCCACGGCTCTCCTGATAATGCCGTAGGAGGAAAACGCGTCAAACAGGCCGGGAAAGATTGTCAGCGCGAAAAAATCCATCTTTCCCGCAATTCTCCTACAGCCCCTCGGGCAGTTCCACCAGGATTCTGCCCGCATCCGTGTCGATACTCCTGACTACCTGCTCGATTGCAGGAACCAGACGTTCGGTTTCGTTGTCTCTTACCACAAAAACATCATTGGCGCCGGTTTCAATCATTGCTGCCACCCGCCCGATAAAGCCCTCATCCATATCATATACATCCATCCCGATCAAGTCGCACCAGTACCAACTATCGGGTTCGGGCTTCGGCAGGACAGAGCGCGGCACAAACAGGCGGGAGCCGATCAGCGCTTCTGCCTGGCTGCGGTCATTTACTGATTCAAACCCGATGCAGACGGCTTTCTTAACAACCCTGGAGCTTACGATTGTATAGGCTGATGCCGTCTTTCCGCTCGGCTCAATAAGTATCGAGCCACCGGGGTTAAGAAGGGCCTGCTGATCAACATAGGAATAAACCTTGACCTCTCCTTTTATACCGTGGGCTGCCACGATTTTTCCGATAAGGAGATGTGCCTCCGGGTCCATCCTTTCATTCTTCGATGATTTCGAGTACGGTGCGTTTCTTTACCTTTGCCGACGCAGCATTTAGTATTGTCCGCATAGCTCTTGCGGTGCGCCCCTGTTTTCCGATAACTTTCCCCAGGTCTTCCTTGGCCACCTTGAGCTCCAAAACCGCGGTCTGCCCTCCTTCAACCTCGGTTACGGTCACTTCGTCAGGATTGTCAACAAGCGCCTTTGCGATGTACGCGATCAGATCTTTCATTTGCCCCCTCTCCTTTTAAATGGCTGCTGGAGTTTTCGGATTCGCGGAAAAGCACTTTTACGCCGATTCTACTGCATCATAGAACCCCTTTCTTTTCAGAAGACTGTTTACTGTATCTGTTGGAATCGCTCCCTTGTCAATCCAGTGTGCAATCCTGTCAGGTTTAAAGGTAACCTCGTGGGGCTCGACCATAGGATTATAGGTGCCCACAGTTTCAATGAAACGACCGTCTCTTGGATATCGGCCATCTGCAACAACAATACGGTAAAATGGTTTCTTTTTTGCTCCATGCCTGGCCAACCTGATTTTAACTGCCATTTGCCTGCCTCTCCTCTAAAACGGCATCATGTTCCGGGGTAGCCCCCGCATGCCGCCTTTGTTGATTTTCTTCATCATTTTAAGAACCTGAGTGTAGTTCTTCAGGAGTTTGTTTACGTCCTGAACCTTTGTTCCGCTCCCTTTTGCGATCCGTTTCCTTCTGCTGCCGTTTAAAATATTGTGATTCCTGCGCTCGGCCGGGGTCATGGAATTGATAATCGCCTCGATCCTGACCAATTCACGCTCATCTACTTCCATATTGCTCAATTGCTTGTTTTTACCCATGCCGGGAATCATTTTGATAAGATCGCTGATTGATCCCATCTTTCTGACCTGTGCCATCTGATCCCGGAAATCCTCCAGGGTAAATTGGTTTTTCCTCAGCTTTTTTTCAAGCTCTGCGGCCTTTTTCTCGTCAACCGCACCCTGGGCCTTCTCAATAAAGGAGAGCATATCCCCCATACCCAGTATGCGCGATGCCATCCTGTCGGGGTGAAACGCCTCAAGAGCGTTTGTTTTTTCCCCCACACCGATGAATTTAACCGGCTTGCCGGTTACCGCCTTTATGGACAAAGCAGCCCCGCCCCGGGCATCTCCGTCCATCTTGGTCAGAATCACCCCACCCAGGTCCAGGGCCTGATCAAAGGACTGGGCCATGGTTACCGCGTCCTGGCCGGTCATCGCATCCGCGACCAAAAGCACGTCAGAAGGTTTGACAGCCTTCTGGATTGCCGCAAGCTCGTCCATCAGTTCCTGGTCCACGTGCAGGCGGCCCGCGGTATCAAGGATAAGAGTATCACATCCTTCAGACGGAGCCTTCTGCCGGGCCTTTTCCGCTATGTCCACAGGATCCATATCAGTGGTCGACGGAAAAACCGGCACGGTCAACTGACCTCCCAGCTTCTGCAGCTGGTCTATGGCGGCCGGCCGATAAACGTCAACAGGAACAAGGTAAGGCTTTTTGCCTTCCTTGCGAAGATGCACCGCGAGCTTGCCCGCAGTGGTGGTCTTGCCTGAACCCTGAAGCCCCACCAGCATAACGGTCTGGGGTGCCGGGCCGGAAAGATTCAGCCCCTGGCTTTTCCCGCCCATCAGGGCGGTCAGTTCCTCATTGACGATCTTTATGACCTGCTGGGCCGGGGTCAGGCTGGATAACACCTCCTGACCTATGGCCCGGGCCTTTATATCTGCTATCAGCTGCTTGACAACCTTGTAATGAGCATCTGCTTCCAGCAGCGCCAGGCGCACTTCGCGCAGGCCCTCTTCGATGTTTTTCTCAGAGAGCTTGCCGTGGCCTTTTAACTTCTTAAAAACCGAATTGAGCTTTTCGCTTAAATTGTCAAACATACCGATTCTGCTGTAGCCGGAAAAATGAATCCGTTAAAATTAATATTTGCCTATTGCAATGTCAAGTATAATAATATGTACTCATGTAATTGTACAGCATTAAGGGATGCTTTTTTCTGCCCTTATACACTGCCGGGGCAGGGGCGGCTCCTGTGTCCCCTGTATGCAGGTCAAAGCATCAAAATTTATTATATATATTATATATCGAAAACCATGACGATTCAACCCCAAAAAAATTCATCAATAACAGATATAAGGAACCTTGACCGCAGCGGCCTGGTTGAATTCTTTGAAAGCCATGGCATGCGCAGCTTCCGGGCGGATCAGACACTGCGGTGGCTGTATTCGCGAAGAGCCAAAAGCTTTGCAGAAATGACAGACCTGGCAAAGGAAGCCCGAAGCCTGCTTGCAGAAAACTTTTCCATTGGGAAGCCGGAAATAAGGGATATGCAAACCGGTGAAGACGGTACATGCAAGTTCCTGCTCGGCCTTGAGGACGGAAACGCGGTTGAGTCCGTGCTGATTAAGGAAAAAGACCATTATACTCTGTGCATTTCCACACAGGTGGGATGTGCCATGGGATGCGCTTTCTGCATGACCGGAAAAACAGGACTGACCCGCAACCTGAGCCGGGCCGAAATTATCGGACAGGTAATTGCAGCCATGGATGAAGCGGAAACCCGGGGTGATATGCGTCTTTCAAACATTGTGCTCATGGGAATGGGAGAGCCGCTTGCCAACTACAGAAACGTAATCAGCGCGATAGGGGCAATAACCGACAGCAACTGGGGGCTTAAGTTTTCCACCAGAAAAGTGACCCTTTCCACTGCCGGGCTGGCAGATAAGCTCGGGGATCTTGCCAAAGACACCCGTATAAGACTTGCTGTGTCCCTGAACGCTGCCGATAACCCCACAAGAAACCGTCTTATGCCAGTAAACAGGATATTTCCCATTGAACGCCTTATAGAAGCATGCTCCCGTTATCCCCTGGCTTTGCGGGATAAAATAACCTTTGAATACATCCTGATAAAGGGGGTAAATGATTCGGAAAAACACGCCTTTAAACTGGCAGAGCTGCTCAGGCCGGTACGGGCCAAAATCAACCTTATCCCATTTAATCCTTATCCCGGCTCTGAATTTGTCCGGCCGGACACTGATGTGATAGAAGCCTTCCAGTCAGTACTTGCCGAAAAAAACTATACCGCAATCATAAGATGGAGCAAGGGCACGGATATATCAGCTGCCTGCGGCCAACTCAGAGGGGCGCCCAATCATAGGTCGTGATTCGCCTGGCAGCAGTCAAAAAAAAGTCTGCAGGCATAGCAAATAAAGGAACAAATTTGTTCAGAGTAAATGTTTTTATTGACAAAGCTGTATTTACCATTTAATTTAACTTACCATATTCGATTTGCATTCGAATATGGTACAAAGTTCGGTCCAGCATTTCGGGGTAAGACATTTCGCGTATGCGAAGCCTTCCGAAGCAGCACCTGAAAGTTTGTACGGATAAATTATGAAAGGAGGTGGCTAGTTTAATGGAAGGTCGGGTAAAATGGTTTAATGAGAAAAAAGGTTACGGCTTTATTGAAACCCAGGAACACGGCGATGTTTTCGTACACTATTCAAATATCGACGGCACCGGTTTTCGCACCCTGAATGAACTGGATCGCGTATCCCTGGAAGTACAGGATTCTCCCAAAGGCCCTCAGGCGATTAATGTGAAGCGTTTATAAAGGCGGCCTGCATAGCTGTCTTAAAGCTTTAAAAGCAAGCCGGGATCGGCAACGATCCCGGTTTTTTATTCGTCCTGTTTTACTCCGCTTTTCCCCTGATCTTCGATTTTTTCCTTTAAAATACGCCCCAAGTCTGTCTCTGAATCACCGATTTGATGCCGGGATTCGGATGAAGCCTCTGGTTTTCCGCCCTTGCCGGAAATTTCTGCTTTGCCCTGTTCTTTTCTGTCATGTTTCATGCTCAGGCGAATTTTCTTTTCCCCGGCAAGCACTTCAATGACTCTGGCCTGAACCTCCTGGCCTGCTTCGTATTTTTCAAGGGGATTTTCGCCCTTGGCAGCCGGAAGTTCAGACAAATGCACCAGCCCCTGTACGCCCTCATCTATTTCCACAAACAACCCGAAATCTGTTATATTAACGATCCTGCCGGCAACAGATACGCCGGGCGGATACTTATTTGGAAGCTCTTCCCACGGATTCGGATAAAGCTGTTTGATTCCAAGATTAACCCGCTGATTTTCCCGGTCAATATCCAGGATCTTGGCCTGCACACTCTGGCCCTTTCGGTAATGCTCCGGGGGTTTTACGGTCTGAGTCCATGACAGGTCGGAAACATGCACCAGCCCGTTGATGCCTTCTACAATCCCCACAAATACCCCAAAATCTGTAACCTTTTTTACCTTGCCCTCGATAATTGCCCCTTTTGGATACTGCTGCTCCAGCGTATCCCAGGGATTGGGCGTCAGCTGCTTTATGCCCAGGGAAACCTTGCGGCTTTCAGCATCGATTTCAAGCACCTTTACCTTGATTCTGTCGCCCACTGAATATGTCTTTGAGGGATGCTGGCGTACAGGCGTCCATGAAATATTGCTGATGTGAACCAGCCCGGTGATTCCGTCAAGATCAACAAACAACCCGTAATCAGTAATATTTGTAACAATGCCTTCGACCACGTCTTCAAGGTTTAACCTCTGGATGGCTTCTTCCTGCTGCTTTCTATACTCTTTTTCAATTAACACGCGCCTGGAAACCACCACGTTTCTCTCTGCCTTGTCAAACTGCAGGATTTTAAATTCATGCTCAGTGTCAATCCATTCACCAGCGTCTTTTGCGGGTTTTATGTCAAGCTGGGACCCGGGCAGAAAAGCACGGATGCCTATATCCACAAAAAAACCGCCCTTTACCTGGGAAAGAATCCTGCCCCTTACAACACCTTCCTGTTCGTAAGTTTCCTCGAGTTGTTCAAGCAGTTTTTCAGTGCGAACCTCCTCTCTGGACAGAAGCGGAAATCCTTCCTCGTCCCGGTCTGCAAAATAAACCTCCACCCGGTCTCCCACGCTTAACTCCGTATTTCCGTCAACATCTGCAAACTCCTTTAAGGCAACCTCCCCCTCATATTTGTCCCCGATGTCGAGCAATACCCTGTCGCGCTCAATTCCGACTATTTCGCCTTCCACAATCCTGCCGGGATCAACAGGTTTAAAACTTTCCTCATACATTGCCATCAGGCTGGCCATGTCGGCGCCGTCCTCTTCAGGGGCGTCTGAAAAAGACTGCCCGTCATTTGTTTTATGTTCATCTTCCATATCCCGGGCCTCCCGGTGATCGATTTTTTTCACGGTCATAGATTCCAACACCTCCATAAAAGGATTCTATATTTAAATTAAACACGCGGCAGGAAAATGCAATGCAGTAAAGCACCCAATTGCCCGTAAATTTATTCCGGATTGCCCGCCAGGAGTTCAAGGTTGATTTTTAATAGAAGATATCGTATGGTGCGCACGAAATTGGCTTGTATGTTAAGTTTTTTAAATGGGAAGGGAGCAAATTCAAACTCTGACAGCAACAGGAGGCACCAGAAAATGGAAACAAGGTCCTGGCACAAAAACTACGACTACAACATTCCCACAACCATCCGCTACCCCAAAATCCCGGTCTCTGAACTGGTTCACACCGCAGCCAGCATTACGCCCAACAAGACCGCGCTTAACTTGTACGGAACTGAAATCACGTTCTGCGACCTGCGCCGCCAGATCCTGCGCATGGCAAACGCGCTTGCAGAACTTGGAATTAAAAAGGGAGACCGGGTGGGAGTCCATCTTCCAAACAGCCCGCAGTACGTAATAGCCTATTACGGTGCCATGTCTCTGGGGGCAATTGTTGTAAACTTAAACCCCATGTACACGGCAGAAGAACTAAAGGGCCTTTCGCAAAACACGGGTTTGGACACCCTGTTTACCTTTGATACGGTGCTGCCCAATATAAGACAGCTGTGCGAATCAGTGGAAATAAAAAATGTTATAATTACAAGAATAACCGACTATATAAACGGATTTAATGTAAGTAGCCATAAAGAACTTGAACTGGAAGAAAGCTGGCATCATTTCTCCGAGCTGCTGGAAAGCTGCACAAACACAGTACCGCCCCGGATAGACATTGATCCCAATGATCCTGCCTTAATCCAGTTTACAGGAGGCACCACAGGTCTTCCCAAGGGGGCGGTGCTTACCCACAGAAACATTATAGCTGCCACCATGCAGGCCAGCCTCTGGGGATCGCATCTAAACAACATGACCCCAGTGCCGGAACGAAACGTACTTGCCATGCTGCCGTTTTTCCATGTATACGGCGATATAGTAGTGCTGAACTGGGCAATGTTCAACTGCGCCACCATGATCCTGGTTCCCAGATTTGATATTGAGGAAATCATGGGATTGCTCGAAAATATCCCAAGAATCCAGTTCTTTCCCGCGGTCCCGACCATGATAGGGGCCATTTTAAACCACCCCAAAGCTGAATCCATGGAACTTGACAAAAAATTCGGCCTGCTAAACAGCGGCGGCGCCCCTTGTCCTGTGAGCCTTATTGAACGCGCCAAGGATCTAAACATATGCTTCGGCGAAGGCTGGGGCATGAGTGAAACCACGTCCATGGGTATTGCCAACCCGAACATGGGCCTTAAAAAGCCCGGCAGCATAGGCATTCCCATTCCTGACAACGACATCAAGCTCGTGGACCCCAGCGACGGAGCCACCGAGGTCAAGCAGGGAGAACGCGGGGAACTTATTATAAAAGGCCCCCAGGTGATGACCGGCTACTGGAACAACCCGGAAGAGACCGCAAACCAGTTAAAAGACGGCTGGCTCTATACAGGAGACGTTGCCGTCCAGGATGAAGACGGGTATGTCTATCTAGTGGACCGTACAAAAGACATGATAATTGCAAGCGGATACAACATTTATCCCAGGGAAATAGACGAAGTGCTCTATCGTCATCCCAAGGTTTCAGAAGCCGCCACAGTAGGTGTGCCCGATGAATACAGGGGTGAGACAATCAAGGCATATATTGTTTTAAAGTCCGGCGAAACCGCCACGGAAGAAGAAATCATTGAATTCTGCAAGGACAAGCTTGCCGCCTACAAAAGGCCAAAGATTGTGGAATTCAGAGAAAGCATACCAAAGTCGGCTGTCGGCAAAATTCTGCGCAAAAACCTGCGGGCTGAAGAAGAAGCAAAGGCAGGCAAAAAGGAATAGGGAAAATCATCCGCATCTGATTAAATGCTATCGTGCAGGCCGGGCTGTTTTTGCCCGGCCTGCTTTGCGGGCTTTGTATTTAAAATTCCAGAAATTGGGCAAAATCTCTGATTAGCAGATTATTATAATTACCGATCAACTTCCACCCTGTTGCGGCCGGCGCGCTTGCCCCGATAAAGGGCTGCATCTGCCCGCCGTACCAGATCCTTGATACCATGATCATTTTCTGTCAGCTCTGCTGCACCGATGGTGGCTGTCAGGTTAAATCGGGTCTGCTCCGCCACTATTTCTGTATTTTCAATGCCTTGTCTGAGACGCTCTGATACGATAACCGCATCTGACAGGTTAGTATCGGGCAGAAGAATCACAAACTCTTCTCCTCCCAACCTACCTATGATATCGACCTGACGCAGCTTCCGGCGGCAGATGTCTGCGATTTCCTGCAAAGCAATATCTCCGGCGCCATGGCCGTAATTATCATTTACCTGCTTGAAATGATCCAAATCCAGGACCAGCATACTCATGGCCCCTCCGTAGCGCTGTATACGATGAAATTCCCTGAGGAACAAATCCTCATACCTGCGGCGATTATACAGTCCGGTAAGAGGATCTGTTTCTGCCTGATGCTTGAGTTTTGCTTCAAGTTCTTCTCTGGCCCTGATATGGTGTTGCAGCTCTGTGTTTGCGGATTCAGCGACCAGCAGCATTGAAAATGACCGGCGGCTCTCAAACTGAAACCTGTGACATACAAAAAGCCCGGTGCCAGCAGGGGCCAGAAGCATCAATGACAAGCCGGTCAATTCAGACGGGCCGGAGCCTGCCACCAAGTGCACACTCAGCATGGTTCCTGCAATGGCATACAAGGCTGCCGCGGTTCCGGGCACAATCCGGTTGGGAATAAAAACATACTGGCCTATGAGCATAGCCATGACCATTGCAATAATCCAGGGCATCTGAGCTGCTGGCAGAAAGAAAAAAATCAGAAAAAACCCGGTCCATCCGAAAATAAGAAGGCCGGCAACACCGTGGCCGTTCATCACCAGCCCGGGCCGGCGTCCAATCAGTATGGCAAAGATAAGAATCACAGCGCTTACAAACAGCCGCATGCTGAGCAGAACCCAGAACCCCTGCTCAGTGCCCAGGTTTATATAATCATTGTAAATAAACAATACAAACAAAACACCCCACAGCCCCAGGCCAAACCTCGTGTGTCTGATATTAAATCGTGCATTCCGCCTGCGATAGTCTGACTCCACAGCAGGATCGGAAAATTCTGCGGTCCAGAACGATATATCTTGTTGGAGGTGCGGTTGGCTGTCGGTCAAAATAAACCTCCTTAAAATACTGAACAGGAAGTTGCAAATTCATGATTTTATGATATACCTATATCATATTCAGCACACTAATACGAATATCTTTTTTTAATTACATCCCCCGGACTTTACAACGCCTTTCCCGAAAAACTCAGGAAAAAGGAGGAAAATTCATGGACCATTACAAGCTTTTTATCAACGGTGAATTCGTTGATGCTGCCAGCGGAAAGACCTTTGAATCCATAGACCCCGGAACCGGAGCCCAAATTGCCACGGTGGCCAGGGCCGGAGCACCGGAGGCCGAAGCCGCGATTGACGCAGCCAGAAAAACCTTTGACAGCGGTGTATGGAGCGGGCTTAGTCCAAGGGCACGCATGGAAAAAATCAATGCCTTTGCCGACCAGGTAAGCCAGCAGGCTTTAAGGCTTGCCATCACCGAAGCCATGGACTCGGGCCACATCATTCGGCTGGCAAAGTACTGGGGGATGCTCGGCTCACAAATGCTTCGCAATTATGCACATTACGCGGCAAATCACTTTCCCTGGGAAGAAGAAATACCATATGCCGGAAACGTGTTTGCACCGGGCCGCGATTTTATCCGGCGCGAACCGGTCGGGGTGTGTGTCGGCATCATCCCCTGGAATTTCCCCTTAAGCATGGCCTTCTGGAAAATCGCCCCTGCAATCGCAATGGGAAATTGCATAGTTTTAAAACCCGCTTCTTCAACGCCCCTTGGTGCCCTTATTCTGGCAGAGGCCGCACAGGCCGCGGGCATTCCAAAAGGCGTGATAAACATCATTGCAGGACCGGGCGATGAACTTGGAAACACTTTATGCACCCATCGGTCTGTGGACAAGATCGCTTTTACCGGCAGCACTGAAGTCGGCAGAAATATAATGAAAATGGCATCTGACACAGTAAAAAAGGTTACCCTGGAACTGGGAGGAAAATCAGCCAACATAATCCTTGATGATGCTGATTTGGACCTGGCAGTCGAGGGTGCCATCTTTGGTACGTTTTTCCATCAGGGCCAGGTCTGTGAATCAGGCACCCGGGTGCTGGTCTCCTCGAAAATATATGATAAATTTCTTGAAAAAATGAAGAGCCGGGCTGAAAACCTGCGTATTGGATATCAGCTCGATTCTGCATCCCACCAGGGTCCGCTTGTCAATTCAACCCAGCTTGCAACCGTGGAGCGCTACGTGGAGCTTGGCAAACAGGAAGGGGCCCGCCTGGTTACCGGGGGCGAACGTGCGGAAGTTGAAGGTCTGGAAAAAGGTTTATATTACAAGCCCACAATTTTCGCTGATGTTAAAAACAGCATGCGCATCGCCCAGGAGGAAATCTTCGGCCCTGTTGTATGCGTGATCAAATTTGACACTGATGAAGAAGCCGTGGAGATTGCCAATGATTCAATGTACGGTCTGGGGGGCGGGGTCTTTTCAGCAAGCAATGCCAGGGCAGAACGCCTTGCAAGGCAGGTCAGGACCGGCACCATGTGGATCAACAACTACCACGCATTTGGCGATTTCTGCCCGTTCGGCGGATATAAACAATCCGGCATCGGACGCGAGCTTGGAGAAGCTGGTCTGATGGAATACACAGAGGCAAAAAGGGTTCACGTTTCAGCCAGTGCCGACCAGAACAGCAACTTCATGATGAAAATGTTTTCTGATGATCCGAAAATCCCGTTTGTTCAATACATAACACCAACGCTGGTGCTGGCCGGCCGCGGCTGCCTGCCTTCTGTCTACAGGGAAGCGGTGCGCCTCGGCGGCAGCCGGGCACTGGTGCTGACAGATGCCGGGGTAAAAGATGCCGGCCTTACGCAGCTTGCCTGTGAGGCCCTGGGAGATTTCTGCGTCGGAGTATTTGACGATATCGCCCAGGATACGGATCTTGGCATTGTTGACAAGGCCACGGATCTGGCAAAAGAACTTGGTGCCGATATTATTGTAAGCGTGGGGGGAGGGAGTGTGATTGACACTGCCAAGGCTGTCTGCGTAACTCTTAAAAACGGAGGCAAAGCCGATGACCACATAGCACTGATGCGTCTTACAGAACCGCAGATCCCTCATATTGCAATCCCCACCACGTCGGGTACGGGAAGCGAGGTCACAAACGTCTCTGTGATAAAAAGCCAGGCAGCCGGACGGAAAGTCTATATAGTTGACAATTTCATCACCCCGAGCACCGCCATTCTTGATCCGCGCTTTACAATGTCTCTTCCTCCGGGCCTGACTGCAACTACGGCCATGGACGCAATGACCCATGCGGTCGAAGCCCTTACAAGCACAATGTCCAATCCTATCTGCGACGGCCATGCACTCCAGGCCATTCGGTTGATCAGGGAGAATCTGCCGAAAGTTATGGAAAACCCGCAAGATGAAAAGGCAAGAAACAATATGCAGATAGCCGCTACAACGGCAGGATGGGCTTTCGGCATAGCCCAGGTGGGCCTTGCCCATTCCATGGCCCATACCCTGGGAATGTTGAACAACGTACCCCACGGCGCTGCCTGCGGTATTGTACTGCCCGCTGTCATGCGTTTTAACGTGGATTTTGCTTCAGAAGAGCTGGCTCTTGCAGCCCAGGCCCTGGGAGTAAGCATAGGGGGTATGGGTACACGCGATGCAGCCATGGCAGGAGTTGATGCGCTTGAAAACCTCATGAAGGAATCAGGCCATCCCATGCGCCTGAGCGAAGTGGGAGTTACAGAAGAAACCCTGTCCATGGCTCCGTTTCACGCAATTGCTGACACCCCCACGCTGTTTAATGCACGGCCAGTGACTGATCCAAACGAAATTGCCGAGCTTTACAAGCAGGTATTTTAAAAAACCCGAAAGCAAAATTCACATGCAAATCCCCCCTCCGGGACAGGAGGGGGGATTAAATTCATCATTATATCAGGCAAGTTTTTTGCCCGCCCCGGGGCCTGGGGCAAGACCGTAGATTTCCTCAATATTGATTATAACCGCGCCCTTGGATTTCAAGGGCGCTCCGGCCCGGTTGCCGAGATCCTCGATCCATTTGGCTGTTTCCTCAAAACGTTTGCCCGAGGTTTCGATTGTAACAGTTCCTTTTAATTGATATCCTTCCCGGTCCTTCCAGAAAGATACCGCTACCTTTGGATTTGACTTCATATTGGCAAGGGTTTTGTTGAAAAACTGATCGGATATCAGTATTGTTTCATCATCAATTATCTTTTTTGCCCCTACGGGAACCGCATTTGGTGTCCCGTCTGAGGCCGCGGTAGCCAGTATTGCGGTTGGAACCTCTTTGAACAATTCCTGCATTCTCTCTGTCATCTGTGCCATTTCTTCCTCCTTTCTGCAGATGTGACTGTTGAACAATGACAAACCATGTGCTAATTATCATGATAAACAATAATCCTTCCGGCGCGGAATGTAAATGAAGAACAAAAGACGCAATAACGAAACATTCAGCCATATCGGCGAGGTGCTCTCTGAGGTAGTCCGGCAGGTCAGAAGGGAATCGGATTCCGAACTGGCCAGGATAAAAGAACTCTGGCGCCACGGACTTGATCCGATAATATCTGAAAACAGCCGGCCCGAAGCCCTTAAAAATGACATCCTTCTTGTAAATGTGGCAAGTTCCACAGTAATCCAGCACCTGCGTTTTCTTACTCCGCAAATCACACAACAGCTCAACAGGGCCCTTGGCGATGACAGAATAGGCCGGATACAGTACAAAATCGGACCGGTCTCTTCCCGGAACAATAAATGAACAGCCTGACGCACGACACATTTTTTAATGGAAAAATCTCAGTAAAACAGCCTGTAAACGGATATCGTTTTTCCATCGATGCCGTGCTGCTCGGAAATCTTGCAGATATAAAACCCGGCGAGCGGGTTCTTGAACTGGGCACAGGATGCGGTGTTATTCCGCTTATCCTTTGCTGCAGACATCCTGAGCTTTGTGCTGTCTTTGGTGCGGAAATCCAGCAGGAACTGGCGCAAATCGCGGCAGACAATGCAGCAGAGAACAAGATGGATAACAAGATCACCATTCTGCACAAGGATATAAAAAAAATCAGCCCCTCAGATACCAACGGCCACGTGGAAGCCGTGATATGCAATCCCCCGCATTTTACTGAAAAATCAGGGCGGATAAATCCGGACTCCCAGCGGGCCGTGGCCCGCCATGAAATAGCCATGACCCTTTCTGATCTTACATCTGCTGCATCCAGGATGCTTGCGCCCGGAGGAAGACTGATGGTTATATATCCATGTGAACGACTTGCCGATCTGCTCGCAGCAATGCGGCAAACCGGCATTGAGCCCAAAAAACTGAGAATGATCCATCCAGCACCGCAAACCCCCGCCCAAAAGGTACTCGCATACGGCTTCAAGGGTAAAAATCCCGGCCTCAGGATTGCCCCCCCTCTTTACATCCGTTCAGATCCGGAAAACTACTCCAAAGAAGTCAATGCCATGTTTAAGCAGTAAAAGACCCTGAAACCTCAGAATCTGTATATTATATTTGACAACAAACAGCTGAACAGCTAATTTAACAACCTGCTCACAGTATTGGTGCCAGACAAAGGCAAAGCCAGACAACGGAGAGGTGGCCGAGTGGCTGAAGGCGTCGGTCTCGAAAACCGGTGTCCCGTTTCCCGGGACCGTGGGTTCGAATCCCACCCTCTCCGCCAACTAAATTATAAAATCCAATAGATATGCTAAATATCGGCTACATGACATCATTAGTGATACCATAAAAATATCTATAAATTACAAAGAGGCCAGGCGAAAATCCCAGCGTTCAAACCTTTCTTGAAACCGGATAAAATCAAGCTGTGAAATGCAAAATTGATATAACATCGGCTACTGATGTAGCTGCTTGGGTTACCAGGAAGGCATTTTATGAAAACGTGGACGAATGGGATCTTGGTCTGCGGGAGGCGAAAACAATCCTCGACAGGTACCATTCAGATTGGTTTCGGGATAGTACCGATGGCTTGCGTTTTACGCCCCCAGCTTTCGTGTTTAGGGACGGATTCTTAATGGGTATCAATGGGCGTCATCGAGCGATACTGCTTTTTAGACATATGAAGGCTATCCCAATGTTGCTTGCTATCCCTGAGATCTGGCCAAAGGAAAAATTTGCGGAAATCGCCTTAAAGCGAATCGAAGAGGATGGGGTTGTGGAACTCCCTGACCTTCCAATCCAATTGTTTTAAGTGGTGGTCATCACCATCCTTTGGTTTCATGTGAGGGTGTCCATCGAAAAAATAAACTAACAAACTGAATTTAAACAATTTACAAAGTCAGATTTTCTAAAATGCCCCCGAAAATACCCCCGAATTTTTTTACTGGGTACGGTCTCATTCGATTATTAATAACTATTTGTAGAGGCATCCAGGAGAAAATATGGATTTTGCCTCACGCAAACCCTGTTCTAAGCTTGGTTTAAAGCCTGATTAATCATCTTATCATTCTTGGCAGTTATTATATCAAAATAAACTTCATCTGCTGCTCTAATGTTGGTCGGTCAAGAATTCCAGTTGTATTAAATACATTGAGATCAAAAACACCTGCTTTTGAAAATTTGGACCAATTTTCAGCTAAATATTTCAAGTTCCCTGCAGTAATAATAGCAACGTCAGTATCTGAATCATTTTTATACCGCAAGCTCCGCGCTTGCTGTTCTGCCCCTGGGCCAATTTCGGGAACGACCACGAGGAAAACATTCACTCGCTTTTTGGAATTACGAATATACTTTAAGAATTGATCAGCATGGCTTTTGGGAAATCTATATTCTTTTTCTTTACCCTTGTTATCCCATAAAAGCAGTTCTTCGTTTTTAAATGAGACTGCTCCATCGGCATGCTCGGTTCCGTCCATATCAAGCAGTTTACACCCCAGTTTTTTCTCGAACAAATATCGGGTGCCTTCCTCAAAATAGCCCTCTATATCCCTGTCTCGATCGATTAGGTTCGCTTGGCGCAGTTCTTTGTAATTGCGCTCAGCAAGCTCTTCTAAGTATTGGTAATATAATTCCCTGGAGTCTTTGGTCTCTATTGGGGGTTTAGCCTTCAAAGTCGCGAAGTATTCTATTATATTATTGATGCGTTGCTCTTTGCTTCCACTAACAGCCACTCCTTGCAGTTTTTTGCATATTTGATAAAGTTCGTCATTGGAAAGCGCCCCTAAAATTTCACTCGGTTTACATTGGGATTCAATAAGTCTTTCTGAGACCTCCTTTTTAGGGCCTGATACTGGAAGTCCCTGTTGACGGGCGGCAATACGAAGTTGATCGGCACTCAAAGTATCCTGAAGAGATTCTTGTGCAGATCTCCGCATTTCAAAACCAATGATTCGGCCTACCTTATTGGAAATTTCTTCGGGCAAGGCGATCAAGGGATTGGGCTCGGCGCGGTTGCAATAAAATAGGATTCCCCGCTTCTGCAATTCTAACTGGGCGCTTTTGATTTCTTCATATGTATGAAGTTCATTATTCCTTTTGGGAAACATGCATAGCCGGCTTTCAAGCATATAATGTTCAAATCGACTTATGTTAAGTTTTTGGCGAAGTTTTTCTAGGAGCGCAAATTCTTCTTCCGAAATATCTTCATCCTCTAAAGCCACGCTTAGAATTGTCTGGTAAATATCAATTGATCGGCTATCAGAAAAAACAAACGCATTGCTCTCTTTTGCCTTGTCAATAACCCATTGCTCCTGATTCTGAACACATTGATAAAGATCGTTTTCTGGAGCGGCGAGGTCTGGCCTTTCCATTAAAGAAACCAATATATAGCGGGTTAGCGTGCGGTTTGCCCGGCTCATGTTTGCAAAATCGAGCGCATCACGAATTCTTTCTTGATTTTCTAGGTAATCAATATTCTGTTCAATTTGCTCTTTAAGTTGCTCCTCATTGCCTTTTGGAATATTCTCCTTGAATATGCTGTCCACCACTCGGCTTAAATATTGTTTTGTCATGTTTGGCAGACAATCCAAGATCTTCATTGCCTTACCCTCCCGGTTAGTGTTGAGGCTTGTGATTGGTGGTTTCATGGTATAAAATCTTTATTTTTATATCATATAAACTATCTGCCATAAGATTTCAAATAATTGTTTCGAGAGTATTTTCTTTGACGATAACAACTTTCAGTTTTGGGCTTACTCTATATAACCAAAGCAACAGTAAACCACCTGGATCACCGAACCATAAACAAATCGAGTAGGGGGGTTCCTTGCGGTTCCCCCCTCTCACACCACCGGGCATACCTGCTCGGTACCACGGCGGTTTCCGTTTGATCTTAACTCCAAATACCTTCCGGTCAGGTTGATGAGTCCCTGCTTGTCAAACCACTCTTTTGACATGGCATCATTTGCCTGAGGGCTCCCGGCCCTGCGCCACCAGCCCTTGCCGGACAACGCCATTAGCCAGGAACGCCACTCCGGGATTCCGCAGCCCATTAAAAATTTAGCGACTCTTACTCTCCGTTTACACTGCTTGAGACGCACGCAACGCAATTTCCGCCGCACCCATCCGTCGAGTGCTTCCAGCTTCCCGCGGCATTGCGCCAGGCGGTAGTACATGACCCAACCCGAGAGAAATTCATTAAGTTCCTTTATCCGCTTCTCAAATGATACGGCACGATTTCTCCGGGTAATTGCACGGACTCGATCCTTGACCCGCTCCAGGCTCTGCGGCGCTATTAACAACCGCCCGCCGCTGTGGAGACGGTATCCAAGGAACTTACGTTCCGATACATGCGCTACCGCGCTCTTCTTGCGATTTACACGCAAACGAAGCCGCTTTTCCAGGTACTGCGTGATTGACTCCATGACCCGCCTGCCCGCAGCCTCAGACCGCACATAAATGTTGCAGTCATCGGCATACCGGCAAAAGCAATGACCCCGTTTCTCTAGTTCCTTGTCCAGATCGTCGAGCAGGATGTTGGCCAGTAACGGCGATAAGGGACCGCCCTGGGGTGTCCCTTCGTAACGCTCGATGCATACTCCGTTGACCATTATTCCCGATTCAAGAAATCGGCGAATGATCCGCAGCAAACGCTTATCCCTGACTCGACGCGCCAGCCTGGACATCAGCACATCGTGGTTTACCCGGTCAAAAAACTTCTCCAGGTCGCAATCCACCACGATGCTACGCCCTTCAGCCACATGCCGGCTTGCCTGCTCAAGTGCATCATGGGCACTTCTGCCCGGTCTGAACCCAAAACTGGACTCCGAGAACGTGGGATCAATAAGGGGGTTTAAGACTTGCAGGATCGCCTGCTGAACCAGCCGATCAACCACCGTCTATGACCTCTGCTGACTTCTCCGTGTCCCTCCCGATGCATCACTGCAGCGGTAGCCGGGATCGTCCCGGCAGACACAGAGACCTCCCAGGGTAAGACGTGACACTTTACCCCGGTCCTCGCCGGATTTACCAACGCGCGCGTCAGGGTGATTATCGGGCATCCCCGTCCAATGCCGGGTTACCCCGCCGCGCCGGCCTTGTATCCGATTCCTGTTCGTCGAGTCCGGGTTTTGCCTCCGGCTTCCTTCAGACCCCGCCTCGCGACGACGCCCTTGCCATTGGCTAACGGTTCCGATTACCACGGCCCGTAGAGGACTCTCACCTCATAAGTTCCACGCCATGGCTGGCACACAAAAAGAAAGGGAAAAAATGATTTTTTCCCTGGCAAAGGGGTGGCAAAAAAGTGGCAAAGAATTTTGCTGGTTCCGAAAATCAAAAATCTAATAATTTTAGAAGGTTTATGGAGGCGGCACCCGGATTCGAACCGGGGAATAAAGGCTTTGCAGGCCTCTGCCTTACCACTTGGCTATGCCGCCCAAAAATAAAAATGGAGCGGGAAACGAGATTCGAACTCGCGACTTCAACCTTGGCAAGGTTGCACTCTACCACTGAGTTATTCCCGCTCACTTAAATTTGTACACACTAATAAGGAGTTTTGATTTTATTGTCAATAAAAAATTGCACTTCTGTTAATCCGCGCTTTCTTGATAAATAAGCTTCCAGAAACGAACGAAATAATCAATTCCCGACCATAATGTAATTATCACTGCCATCCAGAAAAGCGCCATGCCAACTGCGTGAAAATTCAATCCAAAATACGAATAGTGAATCAGCAGGGGGATAATCGATGCTATCTGAAAGCCGGTCTTATATTTGCCAAGCATGGAGGCTGAAACATCAGCGCCTTGTTCGCTTATAACATTTCGTAAACCGGTCACTGCCAGTTCCCGGCCCAGGATAAGGCAAACCGCCCATCCCGGAACCCTTCCAAGGGAAACCAGCATGATAAGGGAAGATGCAACCAGGAGCTTGTCTGCCAATGGGTCGAGCATTTTACCGAGACTGGTGACAAGCCCGTATCTTCTTGCAATATAGCCGTCAAAATAATCGGTTACTGCCGCTGCTGAAAACAAAAGGGCTGAAAGAATTGCGCACAATCTGTTATCAAAAAGAAGCAGAATAATCAAAAGGGGCGCTGCTGCCACACGAAAAAGCGTCAGGCTGTTGGGATAACCCAGAATGTGCGAGAAAAAGTATTTCACTTTTTGAGGCATCCGCCCACCTCTTACTTTTTAGCCTTTTTCCAGTCGTCGAGAAAAGCCTGAATTCCTTTGTCTGTCAAGGGATGCGCTGCCAGCTTGTTTAAAACGGAAAAGGGAATGGTTGCAATATCGGCTCCCATGAGAGCGGATTCCAGCACGTGCAGCGGATTGCGTATACTTGCCACTATCACCTCGGTCTGATATCCATAGTTGTCATAAATGCTGACAATCTGCTCCACAAGATCCATGCCCTCCTGGGACAGATCATCCAGACGGCCCACAAAAGGACTCGCATAAGAGGCACCGGCCTTGGCAGCCATAAGGGCCTGTAGCGGAGAGAAAACCAGTGTAACATTCGTGTGGATTCCTTCGGCCGCAAGTGTGCGAACCGCTTTCATGCCCTCAATGGTCATGGGAATCTTGACTACTATATTTTTGTGAATTTTTGCAAGATCACGGGCTTCAGCGACCATACCTTCGGCATCCAGGCTGACGGCCTCTGCGTTGATCGGGCCGTCAACGATTTTACAGATTTCATTTATAATTTCCTTAAAGTCACGGCCTTCTTTAGCGATAAGACTGGGATTGGTGGTCACGCCGTCGACCATGCCCATTTGATTGGCCTCCCGGATTTCATCCACATTTGCTGTATCAATGAAAAATTTCATATCCTGCACTCCTTTTTTAATTCAAAATAAATCTGTTGCACACTGTTTATAAACTGTCACGAAATTTCGGTATCAATTCAGGTATCAGGCCGAAGCTTTTTTATCAATCCCTTTATTATTCACCGCAAAACATTGCTGGCTGGCCACAACGGTATCTGCCAGCAATTCACTGACTGTCAGGCCCACCACCGGGTGAACCAGATCCGGGGCTATATCGCATAAGGGCATCAATACAAATGCCCTTTGATTCATTCTTGGATGCGGCACAATTAAATCCGGAGTATTGATAACAGCATCATCATATAATATTAAATCAAGATCAAGCACCCTGGGGCCAAATCTGACTTCTGCCTGTTGGCGTCCTGCAGCAGACTCGGCTTTTTTTAACCTTCGGAGCAGCATAACCGGATCAAGATCGGTAACTGCCTGGAACACGGCATTAACAAACCAGGGCTGATCCGTATAATCAACAGGCGCGCTGTAGTAATACCGGGAATGTTTTACAAGCGTAATTTCTCCGGTCCCGGTCAGCAGATCCACTCCCCGCATGCAGCCGGCAACCCGGTCGCCCAGATTGGCTCCAAGCGCTATGTAAGCGGTATGCATGCCTTTACCCGCCCCCGTTGTCATCATTTTCCCCGGCTATTTCATATTTAACGATTTCCGATTCCCTGCCCACCTTGCCGGTTTCACTGTAACATCTAACCATGTATCTGTAGACATACCCGGCGTCGACCTGGTCTTCAAAATACCATGTTTCAGGCACAATGCGCCCGCTTCTGTAGGCCACCCAGCCGGCACGCTCAAAATTGACCGGACAGCCGGGGCAGTCCTCACTGACGGGAGTTTTTGCGCGATATACTATAAAACCCGCCGGCTCGGGCGATTTTTCAACGCGGCTTTCCGGCAGCGACCATTTAAGGATAAGACTGCTTCCGCTAAGTTCGGATTCAAGTTTTTCTGCCACGGGAAGCTGCTGTTTTTCCGGCACCTCGGGCGGACCTTTTTTCCCGCACGATCCCGCGACAGTCAACGCTGCTGCCAGGACCGCAAATAAGGCCGCATAACGAATAATTTTCATTGCCTAGCCCTTTTCCTTTTTCTGTTCTTCGGCCAGTCGTTTCTTTGCCCGGTCAACAGCGGCAGTGACATTGCTCCTGGCAGTACCGCCATAAACCCGCCGACGGTCGATCATATCATTGACAGACAAAGCTTTGTATATGTCTTTGTCAATATTTTGCGAAAACCGGCGGAGTTCTTCAAGGTCCAGTTCATGAAGCTCTTTTCCGCGGTAAAGGGCGTAAGCCACGGCTTTTCCTACACATGCATGGGCCTGGCGGAAAGCAACCCCTTTTGAAACCAGATAATCGGCCATATCGGTGGCGTTTTGAAAGCCGGTGTTTGCGGCCAGTCCGGTATTATGCGAATTGACTATTATCTGCGGAATCATGCGCGTGTATATATCCAGGCACGCCTTTAAGGTATCCACCGTATCCATAAGCGGGATTTTGTCTTCCTGCATATCCCTGTTATAAGCCAGAGGAAGCGATTTCATCAGCGTAAGCAGATGTATAAGCCCGCCAAATACACGCCCGGACTTTGCTCTGACAAGCTCCGGAATATCAGGATTTTTTTTCTGGGGCATGATACTGCTGCCGGTACAGAAGGCATCCGGAAGCTCCACGAATTTAAATTCAGCAGAAGACCATATTACAAGTTCTTCTGAGAGCCGGGACAAATGCATAATGCATATGCTGGATGCAGCCATGAATTCGAGCATGAAATCACGATCCGAAACAGCATCCATGCTGTTTTCCGAAACCTTTGAAAAACCCAGCAGGCTGGCCGTGTATTGCCGGTCCAGCCGATAAGTGGTACCCGCCAGGGCGGCGCTGCCCAGCGGCATTACATCCATGCGGTAAAGGGCGTCATCAAATCTTTGCGCATCCCTGGTAAACATCTCGTAGTATGCCAACACATGATGTGAGAACAAAACAGGCTGGGCTCGCTGCAAATGCGTATAACCGGGCATTACAACCTCGAAGTTGCCTTCTGCCAGCTCCACGAGGGCCTGTCTTAATGCAGCCAGACCGTAAATAATTTTTCCGGTTTCAGCTTTAAGGTAAAGCCTTTCATCAAGGGCGATCTGGTCGTTTCTGCTCCTGGCGGTATGCAGCTTGCGCGAAAGCTCACCCACGTGAGCTGCAAGACGGTCTTCCACGTGCATGTGGATATCTTCAAGCCGGTCTGAAAATTCCAGTTTTCCTTCTGAAATCTCTTTTCTGACTTTTTCCAGGCCTTCTATCATGGCTTTGGTTTCGTCTTCTGTAAGAATCCCTGCCCTGGCAAGGGTTCTGCAGTGGGCGATGCTGCCATCGATGTCGTATTGGTAAAGACGGCTGTCCACAGCAACAGAGGACGTAAAAGCTTCGACCGCCTTGTCTGTAGGCTCTGAAAAACGCCCGTCCCAGGGTTTTTCGCTCATCAGCGCATTCCTGTTTTCTGGCTTTTCATAAGCTTTCTTATTCTGAGCCGAAGTGCGTTTAACCGGATAAAGCCCTCGGCATCCTTCTGGCTGTATACCGAATCGTCTTCAAACGTTGCAAAATCTTCACTGTAAAGTGATTCATCTGATTTGCGTCCCATCACCCTGCAGTTTCCCTTGTAAAGCTCCAGCCGCACGGTGCCTGAAACGTTTTTCTGGGTTTCGTCTATCATGGACTGCAAAAGTTCGCGTTCCGGAGAAAACCAGAAACCGTTGTAAATCATTTCTGAATATCTGGGGATCAGTGAGTCGCGCAGGTGCATTACCTCGCGATCCATGGTAATGGACTCAACTGCCATATGAGCTGCGCGCAGAATCGTGCCGCCTGGCGTCTCATAAACACCCCGGGATTTCATACCTACAAACCTGTTTTCAACAATATCGGTCCTGCCGATTCCGTGGCGTCCGCCGAGGCGGTTTAACTCTTCAAGCAGACTTGCCGGAGAAAGCCAGAGTCCGTTTATTGCCATTGGATTTCCGTGTTCAAATTCAATGTCGATAATTTCAGGTTCATCAGGGGCCTGCCTGGGCGAGACCGTAAGCACGAACATGTCCTCCGGAGGCGGGTTCCACGGATCTTCCAGGACGCCGCCTTCATAGCTGATATGAAGCAGATTGCGGTCTGTACTGTAGGGCTTCTCCTTTGTGGAAGTCACGGGGATACCGTGTTTTTCTGCAAAAGCCATAAGAGCGGTTCTGGAATTTAGCTTCCACTCCCGCCACGGGGCGATCACCTTGATATGCGGATCAATGGCATAATAGGATAGCTCGAATCTGACCTGGTCGTTTCCCTTGCCTGTTGCGCCGTGGCTTACAGCGTCGGCATTTTCCGCATGCGCGATCTCTATCTGCCGCTTTGCAATAAGAGGCCTGGCAAGAGAGGTTCCCAGAAGATATTGCCCCTCGTATATTGCATTTGCACGGAAAGCAGGAAAAACGTAATTCTCTGCAAACTCTTCCTTAAGATCGTCTATGTAAACCACGGATGCCCCGGTCTTTTTCGCTTTTTTTTCTACAGGCTCGAGTTCCTCTCCCTGGCCAATGTCTGCGGAAAAGGCTATGACCTCACAGTCATATGTTTCTGCAAGCCATTTTAAAATTACCGATGTATCAAGGCCCCCTGAATAAGCCAGAACCACCTTTTTAATATTTTCTCCCAAAATCTGCTCTCCTATTTACCAACAATGAGAATTTCCAGAATCGCCTTGTGCATGTGCATCTTGTTTTCAGCCTGGTCCCAGACCACGGACTGCTTTGATTCAAAGACGTCCTCGGTGATTTCCTCGCCCTTGTGGGCAGGAAGACAGTGCATTACAATGGCCTGCTTTCCGGCCTCAGACATAAGTTTACTGTTTATCTGGTATGGTGCAAAAACCTTCTGTCTTGTCTCTGCCTCCTGCTCCTGGCCCATACTGGCCCACACATCCGTGTTGACAACGTCAGCGCCTGCCACGGCCTCGGCTGGATCGGAAACCACGCGAATTGTGTCTCCTGCCCTGCTCACGGCGGCATCTAAAACCTTTTTATCCGGCATGTAGCCCTCAGGGCAGGCAAGTACAAGTTCGAAACCGAGCACTGCCGCAGCATTAATCCATGAATTGGCCATGTTGTTGCCGTCCCCGACCCATGCGACTTTCACCCCTCTGCAGTCACCCTTGTACTCGATTACAGTCATGAGATCGCTTAAAACCTGACAGGGATGATACATGTCTGTCAATGCGTTTATCACAGGAATCGAGGCACTCCCGGCAAAGTCCTCCTGCATATGCTGAGAAAAGGTGCGAAGCACCAGCGCATCCAGATAGCGCTCAAGTACTCTTGCCGTGTCTGCTATGGGTTCGTCTCTTGCCAGTTGAGTATCTGCCGCGCTTATAAAAAGCGATGTACCACCCAGCTGAGCTGCAGCCGCTTGAAAGGAAATGCGGGTCCGGGTGGAGGCCTTCTCAAAAATCAGCCCCACGGTTCTGCCGACAAGGCAGCGGTCTGAAATGCCCTGTGCACGTCGTTTTTTCAAATCCTTTGCGCGCGAAAAAAACAGGTCAAAATCCGCAGGCTCCAAATCTGCCAGTGTAAGTAAATCCTTTTTCAATTCAATAACACCTTGTTTATAAAACCTTTTTTCTAAATACCGGAAAGATCTGGTTCAGGTTTATCAAGAGGTTCCCGCGTCCGTGCCCCCGGTTGACAAAACAGTATCCAAACACTCTATCAGCTTGTCAATTTCCTCTGTGGAGATCAAAAGAGGCGGAACAAACCTGAGCACATTTTCCTGTGTACAGTTAATCAAAAACCCCCGTTCCATGCAGGCATCTACGATGGGGGCGCCTTTTTGTGAAAGTCTCATGCCCAGCATAAGCCCTATGCCGCGGACTTCTTCTATTACCGGGTGCCGGTTTTTTAAGCCAAACAGCTTGTCCTTGAAATACTGCCCGGTCCTGCTGCAATATTCCAGAATGTCTTCTTCCTCGATAAGCTTTAACACTTCAAGGGCTGCAGCGGTAATCACAGGCGTGCCTCCAAAGGTTGATGCATGGGTTCCAGGGGAAAATGCTGCAGTTACTTCTTCTCTTGCCAGCATGGCGCCTATTGGCAGGCCGTTTCCCAGGGCCTTGGCAAGCGTCATGATGTCCGGCTCAACACCGAAATGCTCATAGGCAAACAGTTTGCCGGTTCTTCCGATACCGGTCTGGATTTCATCAAATATAAGCATGATGCCCTTGTCACTGCAAAGCTTCCGCGCTGCCTCCAAAAAAGCCGGTTCAGCGCAGCGAACGCCGCCCTCGCCCTGAACGGGCTCTATTAACACCGCACATGTCTTGTCTGTAACAGCAGCTTTAAGCTTTTCAATATCATTGAACGGCACAAAGTCAAAGCCCTCAAGAATGGGCTCAAAACCTTCGCGCACCTTTTGCTGTCCGGTCGCTGAAAGCGTGGCAAAGGTGCGGCCGTGAAACGACTGGTCCATGGCAACTATCCGCCAGCGGTCAAACTCGCCCTTGTCAAAGAAATTTTTGCGGGCAAGTTTAATGGCAGCCTCATTGGCCTCGGCCCCGCTGTTGCAGAAAAACACCCTGTCAGCAAAGCTGTGGGAGGCAAGCCTTTCTGCAAGTTCGATCTGGGGAATGGTATAAAACAGGTTTGAGACATGAAACAAACTGTCTGCCTGCCTGGCAAGCGCACGGGTAATCTCCGGGCTTGCATGACCGAGGTTACATACCGCGATGCCGGCAACAAAATCTGTATATTCTCTGCCCTCTGTATCCCACAGAGTAGAGCCCCTGCCCCTTTCAAACACCAGGGCAAAGCGCTTATAGGTATTTGCGATTACCTTGTTTGCCCGTTTAATGTAATCCATGTTCATTTTTCCCCCGTATGTGCCGTTACCTGGGTGCCAATGCCCTGGTCGGTAAAAAGCTCCAGGAGCAGGGCATGGCGCCTGGCGCCGTTAATGATCTGGACTTTTTCCACCCCGGTTTGCAAGGCATCCAGGGCGTATTCAATCTTTGGGATCATGCCGCCCGATATGGTGCCGTCATGGATCATTCGTCTTGCGGTTTCCGTGTCTACCGAAGATATCAGGGAGCCGTCTGCATCAAGCAGCCCGTCCACGTCAGTCAGATAAATAAGCCGTCCTGATGCCAGGGCTCCCGCTACTTTTGAGGCCACCAGGTCCGCGTTTATATTGTAAGTCTCGCCAGAAGAGCCGACCCCCACGGGTGCGATCACCGGAATAAACCCCTGGCCTGACAGGGTATTGACAAGTTCGGTATTAACACTGGTTACCCTTCCGACCAGCCCGGGGTCGAGAATTTCCGGTGCCGAATTTTCATCAGGCTGGTGCAGAATCTGGAGCTTTTCAGCCATTAGCAGACTGCCGTCCTTGCCTGTGAGGCCCACGGATTTGCCTCCCTGCCTGCTGATCTGGGCGACAATCGACTTGTTGACGTTTCCGCCGAGCACCATTTCCACAACATCCATTGTCTCCTGGTCTGTAAAGCGCATGCCGCGGACAAACCTCGGGCTGATGCCCATACGTTCAAGAACGCGGTTGATCTGGGGGCCGCCTCCGTGAACCACTACAGGGTTGAGCCCTATAAACTTCATCAGGGTTATATCCCTTGCGAAATCCTCTTTTAACTGCTCCTCCACCATGGCGTGCCCGCCGTACTTGACCACCACGGTCATGCCTGAAAAAAACCGTATATAAGGCAGGGCCTCGATAAGTATGTCTGCAACATTTCGAGTCATATGTATCCGCCGGGTTTAAGGTTTTTATAGGATATAGCGGCTAAGATCCTCGTCTTCCCGTACATCCCGCAGCTTGTCATCCACAAAGACCCGATCGATGTTTATTTTCTTTTCGTCCATGTCCGGGGCCTCAAACAGAATATCCTCGAGCAAATGCTCCATAAGGGTATGAAGACGCCTTGCTCCTATATTTTCGTTTCTTGTATTCACGGTCTCGGCAAAACCCGCTATTTCATCCACAGCCGCATCTTCAAACGACACATCCATGCCTTCGGTGCGCAAAAGCGCGATATACTGGAGCAGAAGAGCATTTTTCGGCTCCGTTAAAATCCGGACAAAATCGTCCTTGCCCAGGGAGTCAAGCTCCACGCGAATTGGGAAACGTCCCTGAAGCTCCGGGATAAGATCCGACGGCTTGCTCGTATGAAATGCGCCCGAGGCCATAAAAAGAATATGATCGGTTTTTACAGGCCCGTGTTTGGTCGTAACCGTACTGCCCTCAACAATCGGCAAAAGATCTCGCTGCACTCCCTCACGTGACACATCCGGACCCTGTCCTCCTTCCTTGCCGGTTATCTTGTCGATTTCATCAAGAAAAATAATTCCTGACTGCTCAACCTTTTCAATTGCGTCCTGGACCACTTTGTCCATGTCAACAAGCCCCTGTGCTTCTTCCTGGGTGAGGATTTCCATGGCTTCGGCCACAGTGACTCTGCGCCTTCTCGATGATCCGCGGGGCATAAGGCTGCCTAGCATGTCTTTGAAGTTAATGCCCATTTCCTCCATGCCGGTATTAGAAAAGATCTCCACCATGGGCGAGCTGCGATCGGTAACATCTATCTCAACCTGCCTTTGATCAAGTCTTCCATCGCGCAGCATGCGCCTTAGCTTTTCACGGGTTTCAGACGAGACCCCTTGTTTTTCCGGTTCGTATATTGTAAGACCCGACGAGTCTTGCTGCCCGGTCTGCGAGGAAGCATTTGTTGAGCCGCGCGATCCGGATTCGGGCAAAAGACGGTCAAGCAGTCTTTCCTCAGCCATTTCCCTGGCCTTTGGCTGTGCCGCCTCCTGCTCGCGAACCTTTAATTTGTTGATCGTAAACTCGAGAAGGTCGCGTATCATGGACTCCACGTCCCTGCCCACATATCCGACTTCCGTAAACTTGGAAGCCTCCACCTTATAAAACGGCGAGTCAGTGAGCCGGGCCAGTCTGCGTGCGATCTCGGTTTTGCCCACACCCGTGGGGCCGATCAGTATTATGTTTTTCGGCGCGATCTCATCCTGCAGTTCAGGGTCCACCTGGCGACGCCTCCACCGGTTGCGCAGGGCGATGGCAACCGAGCGCTTGGCATTGTGCTGTCCGATGATATATTTATCGAGTTCTTTTACTATTTCAGATGGTTTTAAATCAGTCATAAAAAATAATCCGCCTTATATTGTCGGCTTCGTAAAAAGTCTGATTTTAGATGGCGCCGTAAAAAGTTCAAGATCAAGGCTTGCGCAATTTCGAAGAATGCAGCGTAGTTAGCCGTACGTGAAATTCTGAGAAATTGCGCGTAACGCAGATATTGAACTTTTTACGGTGCCATCATATTTCTTCAACCACAAATTCGTGATTCGTGTAAATGCACAGACCTGCTGCTATCTGCATTGCCTGTCTGACAATTTCCGCCGCATCAAGACCGATATCCCCGGCATAACCGGCAAGGGCGGATGCTGCCGCATGGGCTGCAACCCCGCCGGAACCTATTGCGATAACATCTTCATCAGGTTCTATAACGTCTCCGTTACCGGAAATAAGAAGCATCTGGGAGGCGTCAACCGCTATCATCATGGCCTCCAGGCGCCGCAGGTATTTGTCTGTACGCCAATCGCGCGCAAGCTCCACCGCGGCCCGGGTAAGGTTGCCGTTATAGCGCTCAAGTTTGCCTTCAAGCCGCTCTGTAAGATTCATGGCGTCCGCAGTGGCACCTGCAAATCCGACCACGATCCTGTCATTATAAATACGGCGCACTTTCCTGGCCCTGTGCTTTACGATCGCATCATTTAAAGTAACCTGCCCATCGCCCGCCACTGCAGCTCTGCCGTTGTAGCGAACGGCAAGTATTGTAGTACCGTGAAAATCCGCCATAAAATTTATCGCCTTTCCCTATTTTCTCGGATGCGCACTGTCATAAGCGGCCATGAGCCGGTCAATGCTTACATGCGTATACTTCTGGGTTGTGGATAGTTTTTTATGCCCTAAAAGCTCCTGTACCATCCGCAGGTCCAGTCCGGCATCAAGCAGATGCGTGGCAAAAGTGTGGCGCAGATCATGAGGGGCCACAGGCACCGGCAAACCGGCCGCCCTGGCTGCCTGATCAAGCATTCTCGCAACCGAGCGTTCGCTCAGCCGGCCGCCGTTTTTGTTCAAAAAAAGCGGTCCCTTCCAGATATCGGGTGTTTTGGCGCTGTTGCCGTAAAGCGCCTCGCGATAGGCCCGGACTGCATCAACCGCCTTTTTTCCTATGGGCACAATCCGCTCAATTGACCCTTTGCCCAAAACGTGTATCACCCGTGCATCAAAATCTATATCCTCCACATCCAGTCCGACAAGTTCGGAAACCCGGATACCTGTTGAATAAAGTGTTTCCAGGATGGCACGGTTGCGCTTGCCGGCCAGGGTGTCATCGCTTATTGAATCTATGAGCCTGAACACGTCATCAACTGTCAGGTGATTTGGTACCGGCTTGTCCTGTTTCGGTGTGAGTACCGATGCTGCCGGATTTTCCGATATCACCCGGTGTTTTTCCAGATAATTGAAAAATGACCTGATAGCGGACAGTTTTCTGGCAATCGAGGTCTTTTTGATCTTCTGCTTATAAAGCAGGCCAAGGTAGCTGCGGATTACAACAGATCCTATTTCTTCAATATCCTGGCTGCAACCGCAAACCTCCTGCCCGGAATCCTCATCCCGCCCACTCCTTGCCTCGGAACGCCGGGAAATGAAATATGCCAGAAAATCCTTTAAATCCCTGGCATATGCCCGGCAAGTATGATCAGAATACCCTTTTTCCGCGGCCAGGTAATCAACGAATGCATCAATTAGCTGTGTTACAGCAGGTGCGTTCATTCCAGTGCGATCATGGATTCAAGTTCCCGCCAGGTTCCCACCTCGGCAAACGGATGATCTTTTCTGTTCCAGGGCTGTGCGAATACAATGGGCTTAATCCCCGCATCCGCCAGCAAATAGCAGGTTTCCAGCCTGTCCTCCACAAAGTGGGATATGTTGCGTCCTGCAAGCACTTCACGTTTGTCTTCAAATGAGCCCGTGGCAATCACCTCTATTGCATCGGGATTAACCTGAAGAATGCTGCATAGCCAATCCGATATATGATCAGCCTCGGGTCTGGCTGTTACAAAAAGCGTGGGGTGGCAGCACAGGTTTACACGCCTGAGAACTTCCGGGGCGTGCCTGATCGGATCCAGAGAAAGCGTGTATTTACCCTCAAGTATCCGAAGAATAATATCCCAGATAACGCCCTCTTCAACGCCCGCGGATTCGCGCAGATCATAGTCGGTAATATCCTCGTAACGGATATGATTGATGCCGAAATCCGCCTCTGCAATCGCCAGGAACAGCGACATGGTATCTGCCACCACACCGTCGATATCAAAGGCAAGCCGGGCCGGATCGATTTTCAGGTTGCCGGTCAAAATTACGCAGCCCGCCTGGTTTTTTTCTTCAGCCTGCTGATACGCCTTCTATAGATATCGGCCATTTTCTTGTCATTGTTTTCCAGAAAAGACTGCCGTTGTTTTTTCAGCTCCCGGATTTTTTCCTTGATCTGGCGCACAGACATGTCTGACTGCTTTTTCCTGCCGGTATCCTCTATACCCTTGGCTTTCTTGATGGCCTTGATCAGCTCCGCCTTGTTCATCCCGGAAGCGCCCGTGATATCCGGAAGCTCTCTTGCCACCTCCCGAAGCTCAGTGGCGGTCATTTTCTCAAGGGGTTTTTCCTTTGCCTGTTTTTCCTTTTTAGCCATGGTTTACTCTCATCTCCGTTGATTGTTAAGCCGATTGCCAGAAAATATAAAGCGGAGGTCGCAAGCCCCCGCAATCTTATAGAATCAAGTCATGTATGTAAAACATATTTCCCTGCAATGTCAATGGATATTTAACCATTCATCCGGGCCATGACCTTTTTCATATCTTCCCATACAGCTCTTTTTGCATTGGTATGCACCAGCAGGTAGGCCGGTTCATGGGTCGGCATAACCGGTATACCCTCATACTCATAAAAACGCCCTCTTAAGCGGGAAAACGGCTCATCGGTTTTCAACAAAGTCTGGGCTGCAAAACCGCCAAGCAAACAAATTATCCCGGGACGCACCTCCCTGATCTGCTCCCTTAACCACGTTCTGCAGGCTCCGGCCTCGAACCGGTCAGGCAGACGATCAGATGAAGGCCTGCACTTGACTGCGTGACATATATAAACAGACTCCCGGCTCTCTCCTATCGCCTCGATAATGCGGGTAAGCAGGGCGCCTGCCTCTCCGCTGTAAGGTATGCCGGTATCCTCATCATGTGCCTCAGGAAAAGAGCCGACAAACATTAACCGCGCCTCCGGGCTGCCCTGGCCGAAAACAGCGGATTTTCGCTCATCTGCAAGGCGGCAGCGCCTGCATTTTCTGACGGCGGCCTGAAGGGATGAAAGACCCTGGCAACCCTCTGCAGCCGGTTTCCAGTTTTCGGTTATTTTCCGGCCTTTTTTGCCTGCGCCTATATTTGTGCCGCCCAGGGCTTTTATAAATTTGAGGTATTGCCTTGCCTCATCAATGATCTCAACCAGGGGAGAATCCATTTTTATCCGCTCAGCGAACCTATTCGATCAAGAAGGAGGTGGGCTGCTTCTTGCTTGCTCATAAGCGGCAGTTCCTCGGAGGAGCCGTTTTTGTAAAACAGCCTGATAAGGTTGGTATCTGATGCAAAACCAGAGTCCTCGCCGCCCACAAGGTTGGCGGCAATCAGATCCAGATTCTTGGCTGCAAGCTTTGCAGTAGCGTTTTTCTCAAGGTCGCGGGTTTCGGCTGCAAAACCTGCCAGAATCTGCCCCGGCTTTTTACGCCTTCCGAGTTCTGCCAGAATATCTGTCGTCCTGGCAAGCTCCAGGGTCAGCTTCTCCTCGTCTTTTTTAACCTTGTGTGAAGCCGTCTTAACCGGCCGATAATCTGATACGGCTGCGACCTTTATTATCACATCAGCATCATCTGATTCTGCAAACACGGTATCTGCCATTTCCCGGGCGGTTACAACCTGAATCCTGCGCACGCCTTCCGGGGGGTCAAGGCAGGTGGGCCCGGATACCAGTATAACATGCGCTCCCCTGCCTGCAGCTGCCCTTGCCAGTGCGTATCCCATTTTTCCGGACGACGGGTTGCTTATAAACCGCACCGGATCCATCGGTTCCCTGGTGGGGCCGGCAGTGACGACAACTTTTTTGCCGAAATAATCCCTGGGCAGAAAAACGTCATAAACACATCCGAAAATACGCTCCGGATCAGCAAGCCTTCCAGGACCGACCGCCTTGCATGCAAGCTCGCCCTCACCCGGCTCCACAATAATGTAGCCGTCTTTTTCAAGCAGATCCAGGTTTCTTTGTACCGCCCGGTTTTCATACATATGCGTGTTCATTGCCGGGCAAATAACCTTGGGCGCGGTTACGGCAAGCATGAGGGTGGTAAGAGCGTCATCTGCGATACCATTTGCAAGTTTGCCGATTATATTGCCGGTAGCCGGTGCAATGACAGCGGCGTCTGTCTGCTCGGCCCATGAAACATGCCGCATGGCATCGCCTGTACCGCCGGTGAACATGTCAATAAATACAGGGTTTCCCGATATTGCCTCAAAGGTGACAGGCCCAACAAATTTCGCAGCATTCCGGGTCATCGCAACCCGCACGTCTGCCCCTGCACCCTGGAAAAGCCGCATGAGTTCCACACTCTTATAACAGGCAATTCCCCCGGACACGCCAAGAATTATTCGTTTTTTCCTTAGAGGTTCCATTAGTTTCAGCCCACAACCGGCTTGCGTGTTGATTTACCAAAGCAATGTATAACAAATATCTCTGTTTGCAAAATTTGTCAAACCCACAAATTAAGATGGCAAATAAAATTTCCTTGACATTTCAACACATGCTCAATATTATGATCATTGATCAAATCCGCTTCCCGCTTCCGCAAACTTCAAATCAATAGGGGATATCAGCCATGTATGATTTCTTGTTGAGCCCTGAAGAGCAAAACCTCAAAAAAGAAGCCCGCGAGTTTGTACGCGATGAAATTTCCAGCGACTTTTTGCTTAAAATGGACAAAAACGAAATAACCTATCCCAGGCAATTTGTAGAAAAACTTACAGAGCGTAAACTTTTCGGCATCAGGTTCCCTGAAAAATACGGCGGAAGAAACATGAGCTGGGTGGCTGAAGTCACTGCACTGGAAGAAATCGGGTGCCTGGGAATAGCGCTTGGATGCGCATATGCCATGCCAAGCATTGTGGGAGAAGCATTGCACAAATTTGGCACCGAGCAGCAGAAGCAAAAATACTTAAAACCTTATCTTGAGGGCAAACTTGTTGCAGCAGAAGCACTTACAGAACCAAGGGCTTGACATTGCAGTCAGGTACTCAAACCGGCGCCGTGCGTTTGGAAAGGAAATTCGCAAATACCAAGCTGTAAGCTTTAACGTTGCAGACTCGATAACCAAGCTTGATGCCGCCCGGGCCATTACCTATATGGCCGCCAGGGCGGTTGATGAAAACTACCCCAACGTGCGCCGCCTGGTAAGCGAGTCCAAGAGATATGCAACCGAATCAGCCTGGGAAGTTGTGAACAACGCCATGCAGATAATGGGCGGCATCGGCTATACAGAAGTTTATCCCATTGAACGGATGCTAAGAGATTTTCGCCTGGGAATGATCTGGACCGGGACATCGGAAATCATGAACCTGTTAATTCAGCATGAATACTATAACGAGGTTTTGGATAAGGCATATGACCGCCGGAAAATGGAACCAGACGCAATGATGCCTGATGAAACAGAGCGCTGCTACACGGATGAGGACATGGAAGAGGTGTTTAAAAAAAATTGACACGGGTAAATTTTGTACTGGAAATTTAATAGAAATATATGTATAATTCGACATTAACAAACAAGCTTGATTTTTTCTGAACAAATTTTCCATTACAAAACACTTGCTTCAAAAGGAGAGTTAACCGTGGCATTCAAAACCCTTGAACAACTGAGAACCGAAGAAAGAGAGGCCCGCAGAAAGCTTATTGCAGATGCAGCTAGAGAGCTTTTTTCACGCAAGGAGTTCAGGGAAGTCACTGTGCGGGAAATTGCAAAATCAGCGGGCGTGAGCGTGGGAACCATCTACAATCATTACATCAGCCTTGACGAGCTTTTCCTTGATGTGTTCCTGGAAAGCGCCAGAGAAATCACGGATCTTATGGACACGGCCCTTGTTGATGACACCAGCAGGGCATTACACAGTCTCTGCCGCATGTATGTCAACTACTTAATCGAAAACATGACTTTTTTTCAGATGATGAGCCGTTTTATCCTGGGAGGGGGGTTGTCTGAAAACGCGACCAGAAGGTTAAACGAGAGCATGCGCTCAATGATGGACCGGGTGGAGCATGCGGTCCGCCTGGCAGGGATCAAAAAACAGTCCCGCAAATCAGCCCATGCGATTTTCTCAGCCTTAAACGGCATAATGATCAGCTATGCACGCTATCCCGGCAGAACCCAGAAGGAGCTTAAAAACTACATGCTGGAGCTGGCGGAAACTGTTGCATCAACCTTTGAAGCCGCCTCTTAGAATATCTGCTATCCTCTGATCAGGGAAAGCACGCTTGAGAGGAGCTGTGCATTTACAGACAAGGCCTCGTTTGCGTAAATAGTGGTATTTCCCGACCAGTCTCCGAAATAGCCGCCTGCCTCGCTCAAAATGGGGGGAAAAGGTCCGCAGTCCCAGACATTTACGACAGGATCAAGCATGATTTCCGCCCTGCCGGTAGCCACCAGGCAGTGCCCGTATGCATCCCCCCAACCGGCTCTTACCCAGACGGCCTTTTTGATCCTTTCCCATGCCTGCTGCCTTCCAAAAGCCTCAAAGCTTCCCGCATCCGTAAATGCCGCAACCGCGCTTTCAAGCCCGGATACCGAAGAAACCCTGACACGCCTTCCGTTTAACCAGCATCCCTGGCCCACCGCCGCTGTGACCATCTCGTTTAAAGCCGGAAAATAAACAACTCCAACTTCGATTTTCCCGTCAATCTCAAGGCCCATAAGCACCGCGTAAAGCGGAACTCCCCTGATAAAAGCCTTTGTACCGTCTATCGGATCAATATACCAGCAATGGCTTTTATCAGAATGATCAGAAGCACCGAATTCCTCTCCGATAACCGCATGATCAGGGTATTTTTTTTCAATGCACGAGCGGATCAATTCCTCTGCTTTTTTATCAGCAACCGTGACCGGGGTATCATCTTCCTTATACTCCGGCCGCACACCCGCCTGGAAATACCCGAGGGTAAGCCTGCCTGCGAGATAAGCGGTTTCTGCCGCAAAATCCATATAGGACTGATACATACTCATTTGCCCGCCTTCTTATTAACGCCCTGAAGCCAGCATTTTTACTGCTTCGGTTTCCTCGACAAACAGCTGCATGTGCGGATAGGGAATTTCAATGCCCGCACTGTCAAAAGCAGTTTTAACCTTTTCAATGTATTCCCACATCATGGACTTGCTGATAAAACTCAGGATAATTTCTTTATGAGCTGATTTGCCGCAGTCAGCATGGGGTCCCACACAGGGGAAAATGGTGGAGCGTATGCAAGATCGCACTGGGCAAAAGTTTTTACGCTCATCCCGGAATGAATCGCCACAGCAGGACCGTTGATACGGTGTGCCGCCCCTTCGACCGAGACAATCTGCATTCCTAATAGTCTGCCTGTAATCGTATCGCCCACGGCATTGACCCATATGGGCGCGGCTCCGGGATGCGCATGCGCCCTTGTCCGGCCCTGAATCACCACTTCGGCAGGAGAAAACCCGGAATTTTTTGCCTGATCAAAATTCAGCCCCGTGCGCGCCACCTCCATGTCAAACACCTTGAAAACAGAGGTCCCTGCAACACCATCAAGCTCCGTTACATTTCCGTTTAAGTTATCGGCCACCGCCCAACCCCCGCGGTTGGCCCACAGTGCAAGTGGAATCCAGGTTTTTTCGCCCGTGATCACATGATACGCATCCGCGCAGTCGCCTGCGGAAAAAATATCAGGATCAGAAGTGCGCATATACCGGTCCACGGCAATGGAATCCTTAACCCCCAGCAACAGGCCTGCATCAGCGGCAAGAGAACTGTTGGGAACAACTCCGAGGCCCAGCAGCACCACATCGCCCTGGAGCCAGACATCACCGCAGTTTGCAATAAGCCGGCCATTATCCTGTTTAATGCTTTTGATCACGCAGGATTCATTAAGCTCTATTCCGCGCTCTTCAAGATGATCTCTTACTTTTGCGGCTATTTCGCGGTTATAGCCGGAAAGAAAGCCCCGGCTTGCCATTTTCACATTTATTCCCAGTTCCGCAAAAGCCTCGCACATTTCCATGCCGATATAGCCCATGCCCATAATCACTGCATCCTTTACCCGGTTTTCTGCAAGATAATTCTTTAGCTTCCTGCCGTGTTCAAGGCGCTTAAGAGGCATGACTCCGGGAAGGTCAATTCCTGGAATATCGGGTATTACCGGAGATGCGCCTGTTGCAATCAAGAGTTTGTCATAGGAAAATTTATGGATATCACCGTCAGGGCCGGTCGCCTTTACTATACGATTTTTCCTGTCTATGGATTCCGCTCTGTGGCCGGTAAGAAGATTGATTCCCTGTTTTTCCCTGAACACTTGCGCACTGCGGACCACCAGGTCATCAACGGATCTGTCGGGTTTTGCAATATTATACGGCATTCCGCATGCGCTGTAAGACACATCGCGGGTCTGTTCAAGCACCGTGGTGCGAAGGCCTGGATAATTGCGCCCCGCCCGGCTTGCAGCGCTCATGCCCGCAGCGTCTCCGCCTATGACAAGAAAATTTTCCATATCCCCGCTTTCCTCTGAAATATTTCTGTTTGAACCGACTCAGGAAAATCTAATACATTTTGTTTGTTTTTTCCATAATTTCATTTGGCAGCCGGCAGGAAAACCGTGTGGTTTACCCGCGCAGGATCAGCCCGGCAGGCAGGGACTCGCCGAACATGGCCGATTCCTCCTCTCTTTCCATTGGTACAACCTCTTTTAATATTCTGATTTCCTTTTCCATGCCGCAGGCCTCTAGCCATTTAATTATCCGGTTCAAAACCTCTTCATCCAGGTCTCTGGATCTGTCACCTGTTTTTCTTGCTATCCTGGCAAGAGCTGTTGAGACGGCACCCGGATGTTTCCAGTCCTGCTCCATTAGAAAATCCGCCCATTTAGCGGCTTTTTCAGGTGGAACAACCCGGTCCACCGGACCGTAAAGCGGCTGCCTTGCCCCGATTCTAGACAAGGCCCAGAATTGCTGGGGGCTTGATTTTTTTGGATTGATTCCGGAAATAAGCGCATCTCCCCATACCGATTTTTCACCCGCAGCAAGACGCTCCATGTTTGCAACACTCATCCACATTTCCAGTCTCTGCTGGGGCGGAATTTTTACCTTTGCGCTTTTCTTTGCAATAAGCAGCGGCCGTATGTCCTGGGCAAACTGTTTCTGCTGGCCGGCTGTCAGCCCGCCTGCCACACGTCGCCACATTATCCACCATTCGTTTTGAGCCTGTCTGTCCTTTTTAAAAATCACGCCGGATTTATATATTTTCCATAAGGCCTTCATGCGCCTGCTGTCAAGACCGTCGCCAAAGCCGGGGCGAAGGCAGAAACCGGTCATGTTAAGCCATCTGATTTCATGGCCGGCAGTGTGTCTGCGATTTTTACTTAGCTCAAGAAGAGTGTCTGCTATTTTCCTCAGCAGGGAAAGGGGCCAATCCTCCCGTGAGCGTCCAACAATATTTGAAATTAAACGCACAAGGCCTGAAAGCTTATCATCTCCGGAATCACGGGCAAAGGCCAAATTCACGGCAGAAACGGCCTGATCAAGCAGTTCTGTATCAAAGACCTCTGTTTCACTAATCCCGGCCTGGTGCTGCATCCGTCTTAACTGGAACCTGAGCTGCCATCTGTGTTGAGTGGAAAGAGATCTGCACCACAGCGCAAGCACACCGGTTTCCGTATATTCTGCCTCCAGATGAACTGGTATTTTAGCCTCAACCCCCTTGCGGCCGAACTGAATCACTGTCTGTATGGGTGGCAGCCATGTCATGGTTTCATCCACTTCAACAACATCACCGATCCTGTCTCCCGACCTGTAGCTTGAGCTGTAGAGTTCAAAGCTTACAGGCCGGTTGGCAATAACCTCGAATTTCCGGTCAACCAGTTCAATGCGCCCCCCCTCGTCCATGCCCCTTTCCACAACGCAAAGCGCCTGTCTGCCTTGATTGCCGCATGCCACATTTTCAATGCCGAGATAATAGGCGCGGGGACTGCCGCTTCCAACTCTGAGTCCTCTTCCTAGTTTTACCAGTCCGTAATAAGAAGCCCCCAGGGCCACGGCAAGGTCCGGGTCCCTGTTTTCAAGAACCAGGGGATGGCTTTCATCTGTTTGCCCGAACCACAGGCCGACAGCCTGTCTTATCCGCTCCTGTACGACACCGGACTTAAGACTTCCGCCGTTAAACAGGATCAGGTCTGGAAACGGGCTTCTGCTGCCGAGATAATTTTCAATATCTTTTCTGTGCCTCTCCAGAAACTGACAGATATGACGGGTGATGGCAGTGTCGGATTCATAAGGAAGACCGAAGTCTGAAATCGTCTCTGTCCTTGTTTGACTGCCTGAGCTCTCCTGGCTTCTGACAAGCGGGAAAAATTCCTCAAGCACTATTTCTTCAAGGGCGGCTCGATCAATCCCGGCCGTTAGGGTTCCGCCTATAAGCCGGCTGCCCTCTCCGACCATTGTAATTATCTCGCTTTGTTTTCCGTAATTTAATATGTTTTCCTTGGCCTGGCGGCACAGATGGCAAAGGGTCTTCCATCTGTCCGGCGTAAGGTTTGCGCCGGATTTGAACTGTTTTTCAACATGGCGTGCAATAGCCTGATCAATGTTGTCTCCGCCCAGAATCATGTGATCTCCGACCGCGATCCTTTCAAACCTGGGAGTCCCATCGGTTTCACGCAGCGTAATCAGCGTAAAATCGGTAGTGCCGCCTCCTACGTCGCATACCAGCACCAGTTCGCCGGGTGAGATATGATCCTTCCAGTCGTTTTCATGACGGATCAGCCAGCTGTAAAATGCGGACAGAGGTTCTTCGAGCAATATTACATCGTGCAGCCCCGCCTTTTTTGCAGCTTCCAGGGTCAGGTCTCTGGCAACCTCGTCAAAAGAGGCGGGAACAGTTATAATCAGGAACTGATTTTCCAGGTACAGGTCTTCATCCGACTGTGCGTAGTTCCAGGCACTGCGGATATGGGAAAGATATGCGGAAGTGGCTTCCACAGGGGAAATTTTGGACACCTTGTCATCCGACCCCCAGGGCAGGATACGCGCCCGCCTGTCAACCCTGCTGTGGCAAAGCCAGCTCTTTGCCGAGGAAACCAGCCTGGCAGGCACTTTTGACCCGTGGTCTCTGGCAAAGGTTCCAACAACAACAGACTGTGATTCTTCCTTATCCCATGGCAGCCTTATTGATTGCCGGTCCACATCATATTTGCCCGGCAGATAACAAAATGAAGGCAGTACGGAAAGTTGTTCAACTTCGCCCGTCTCTGTAAGCTGCGGAACCCGGAAAACGTGTATTTCCCTGCTTTGTTGTGCCCGGGCTGAAAGATCCACAAAGGATACTGCGGAATTGGTGGTTCCCAGGTCGATACCGATAATATAGGAATATTCACTCACTGGCATAACCTTAAAAGTCGATTGCCGTTGATTTTATGAAACCTCGATCTCTGCAGGGAAAATAATATCCGGATCACCGCTGTCTGCGAAAACCGGCAGATCAACTTTTCCGGCCCGCCAACCGGGGTGCCGCAGCACACCGGAAAACGGGGGTTCTCCGGTAACATTTCCGGTAATTTTTATTGCCGAGGGATCAAAATCAGAATCTATGGTTACCTGTCCGCCCTCTGCCTTATCGATTATAACAGCTGGAGCCAGGTATTTTTCAATTACTTCAATGCAATTTTCATGGACGCTCCGTACCGCTGCTCCAATTTGTTCATCACTGTAGGCGTTCAGGTCTTCTTTTAGAAAATCAAGCAGGCGCCCGCGCCGCTGGAGCACGGATAACAGGTGCAGGTAATAGCGTTTATTCTGCCTCTGAATCTGCCGGTCTGATAATGCCGGCTCACCGGTTTCCTTTTTTTTCTGAATCCCGGAAGCCCTTCTTTCTGCTCCTGATTCCGGAGTTTGCGATCTCCCGCTTGTCAATCGTTTAAAACTTGCCCGCAGAATTCCCCATTGAATAAGAGCCATTAAAAAAAACAATCCCCCTGCAGCAGAAAAAAACACGTTACTTGACCACAAAAATACGCTATCTTGCGCAGTGGCGTAAAAGGCAAAATAAACAGCAGCACAAATAACTGCAAACAAAACAAGGTTTAGCCCAAGCAGCCATGCAAGGCAGCGGCGGGAAAATGATTTAATTGGGTCCATAATCTCTTGTCTCCCGGAAAATATCCGTTTTTCTGATTCTTAAAACAACCGTCCCACAGGCACGGGGGTGAAAAATATAAACACATATGATGAATCCTTTTCATAAGTTGTGTCAAGCTTCTTTTGGTTCTAACTTTTTGTTACAAATACGGGTGGTCGGAACAGGCCGGGTATCAACAGGAGTTTTTCTCTTGATGGGCCGGCCGGGCAGTGATAAGGTAACACTTTAATGAAAAAGCAAGACCTGCGAATATTAACAGAAAACCTCTGCCATGTATATTATAAGAGATATCTTTGATTTTGAAATCGGCCATCTTAAAAAAAGCCCCTGCCGGGACTGCATCCGCCGCAAGGAGCTTCCGGAATGTGCCGGTCAGTGCCCGCTGCTCGATCGCATCCAAACCGTACTTGCAAAAGGAGTGTCATGCACCGGCAGACACTATCTTACAGAGCCTTAATAAACGGGATAAAAAGGAGTCATGACATGAAAAGGATTTTTTGCAGAATTGCCCCGGTTTTGATCCTGATACTTATACTGCCGGCATCCGCTTTTGCCCAGAACCGTTCGGATATCGGACTTCAGGTCAACGGCTCGGCTCTTGAAGTTCTTGCCGGCACTGAATTTTCAGTCACTCCCGGACAAATGAGGCTTGATGGCAATGTTGTCTACGAAGACGATGATTACAAAATGCTCGGGATAGCCGTGACCATCGGCGACACAGCAATTACCCCCGGTCTTACAGGCAGACTTGGCTTCAGAGGGGTATACGGAGAATTTGAGCGTCCGGGAAAAGACAGCCACCTGTTAAGCACTGCATTTGTAATGAAACTTGAATACGACCTGTCGTCAGCATTCATTACACACTACATCCCTGTGACCCTTAATGCAGGGCTTAATTTCGCTCCCTCGCCTCTTTGCTATGACGATACTGATAGATATCTCGAATTCACAGGAGGCGCGGAATGGTGGGTTATTGAAAATGCCGCCCTGATGTTGAATTTCAGATACATTGATGTGGAATTTGATGACCCTGTTCAATGGGATGAGAGCTACAGTTCTGCTTACGGGGGAATAAAATTCCGTTTTTAAAAATTTGATGGCTTCGTAAAAAGTCCAATATCTGCGTTGCGCTGCATCCCTGCGGAATTTCACGTACGATTAACTACGCTGCATTCCTCGGGATTTGCGCGCCTTGATCTTGAACTTTTTACGAAGCCATCTCAAAATCGACTTCCAAGGAAACGTCAGTTTACTTCCTGCAAAAATACCGCAAAGCGGGATCAATTGCTTTTTACGAAACCGTCAAGATTTCGCTGCCGGAAAAATCCCGGCAATTTTCAAACCCTGTAGGGCAATGTTTTTTATTTTGGGGGCGGCGGCATCTGTCTGTTACATTCCCGGCCGATCCTGACCGAAAAGCTCAGGCTAGTCCGAGGCAGGACCAAACACTATCTGACTTTTAATCTCAGATATTGTTTTCGGTCCGAGTCCTTTTACATTCCCGAGATCCTCGGGTGCTGAAAACGCCCCGTTATTCTCCCGGTAATCCACTATACGTTCAGCAATAACCGGCCCAACACCCTTTATTTCCGTGAGTTCCTCAACTGATGCAGTGTTGACATCTATCTTTTCATTACTGGTGGCCGCACCTGCCTGAAAAAAAACACCAAAAATACCAATGAACATAATTACAATAAGAAAAACGTAACTCATTTTTTTGATTTTTAACATAAATCACCTCTTGTAATTTGCTGTTAATATTTGTTCTCCGCCGCCCGCAAAATATAAAAATATAAATATTTACTAAACAAATAAGGCAACCTTATTCTATAAAAACTTCCTTTTGTCAAGAATAAAGTATTACTTTATGCAAAAGGGAATCACCAACGCAATCAAACCCTTAATCTCTCGTAAAAAGTCTGATTTCAGATGGCGCCATTAACCCCTGAATACAAAAACAGATTCCGGTTTGCAGAAACTGCCAGATTATCGTTTACAGGCGGCAATTAGATTGATAATGATATTTAATTATAGTACAGACAGCCGGGCAGGAATCTTGAAAAATGAAAATTGCGATTATCTCGGATATACACGGAAACGCTGAAGCTTTTCGGGAAGTGCTCAAAAATATAGAACACGCCGGGATTTCCGACATATTTTGTCTGGGCGACAATATAGGCTACGGACCCGAACCCGAAGAAGTTATAGAATTGTTGCGGAAATACGATATTCCTTCCGTAATAGGCAACCACGAACTGGCTGTAATCAACCCCGGATTTTTGGAATGGTTCAATCCGATTGCCAGAATCTCACTTGAAAAAACCATGAGGCTTTTATCCAGCAAAGCTCTTGACTATATTTCAGAACTTCCTTTCTCTCTCACGGAACATAACTGCAGATTTGTGCATGGTTTTCCGCCGGATTCAGCCACTGAGTACCTGTTCGAGGTGCCCCGGGGGAAACTTCTGAGCACCCTGGATCACTTGGAAGAACGCCTATGTTTTATAGGCCACACCCATGAGCTTGTCCTGGTTGGCAGAAACGGGGAAAATATCTCTAAGCGCCCTCTTAAACAGGAAACCGTACTTCTCGAAACAGGCTGCAGATATATTATAAATGTGGGCAGTGTGGGCCAGCCCAGGGACGGAAACAACTATGCAAAATACGTTATTTTCGACGATCAGGCATTTGAACTGGAAGTCAGGTTCGTGGCCTACAATGTTTCCGAGACCATAGACAAAATTTTTCAGGCAGGCCTTCCTGAACAGCATGCCTGGCGTCTGATGTGAAAAAAGGCAATTAAGGGCTGACTTTAAGGCGCTGTCCAGTATAAATCACAGAATCCCTGTTAAGCCCGTTAATCTTCAGAAATGTTTCGAGCTTGATTCCATGTTTTTTTGCAATTGAATACATGGTGTCATTTTTCCTGACAGTATAATACTGATCTGCTGATTCATCCGTGTCTGACTCCGCTGTTTTCTGTTTTTCGCTTTCCTTGCCTTCGGGAGCCGATTCCTCACCGGTCCCGGATTGTACACCGGCGGTCAGTTGATGGCCCTGATACTGTTTTTCCAGCTTCTCGATCCTGGCTTCGAGAGTCTCCATTCTTTTAAGCGATTCGCGTGCATGCTCGTTGTTTTCAACCACGCGTCTTGCCAGTTCAGCCACACGCCCCATAAGCTGTTCATGATTTTCGTCAAGTTTTGTTTCCATTTCCGAAATTGCGGATTCCAGACCTGTGAAATTCTCTGTTCCCGTCCCACTCGATCCCTTCTGAGAGGGGGCCTCCGGAAGATCTCCGGCATCTCCTATTTCCAGAGTTTTTTTGTTGGAAACGGTTTCCGAAGACTCGTCGCTTCCTGGCAGAAAGACCATTATGCCGCCAACCAGAAGAATCAACACCGCCACCCCTGTCAGCGCAAACCAGATGCTTTTCCGGCTTCCGTAAGAATTCCGGCCCTTTTTCCTGAGGTACGATCTTGGCGCTTCTTCAAATCCATCCTGGTTTTCATCTGCTTCAAAAACCATAACTCCTCCTTTAACTGCAATGCCGGCTTGACCCGGCTGCTGTTTTTCAATATGGTATGTAAGGCCAAATAAAATGCTTTAAAATTTAATACCACTAAATCCCGGGTTTATCCAAATGAAAAAATATTCTCATGATTTTGTTGAAACATATGAAGGCCTTCTTGCCTTTGGATGGGATCGCCAAACAGACGAGCAGACCCTGATATGCTATCTGCAGATGCTCTCGGATGACAGGCTTATAAAAATTCTTGCATCCCGCATGAACGAGCACGAAATAGAGGAATTACACAATATTATTAATCGCCTCCTTAAAACCCATTTAAATGACGCAGAATACCACAGGCTGTTTTTAAAAGACAACACGCACTAACAAAGGACTAAATGAGAAATGCTAAAGGACCAATATCTGGACCGCTACGCGGATGTGCTGCTCTGGGGGCTCAATACGGCCAGAAAGGGCCGGCGGAAAAAAAGCGACATTATTCTGATCCGCTACGATCTGGCGGCCCTGCCTCTGGCAGAACGTTTATACGAAAAACTCCTCGCTGCCGGCCGACATCCCGTACAGCGGCTCATGCAGACATCCAACATGGAAAAACAGTTTTATGAGATTGCAAACAACCGCCAGCTCCGATTCATTGCTCCCGGCGAAAAGGAATTTTGCCAGGGTTTAAACGGAAGCATTGTCCTGCTGGCTCCTGAGTCAATTACTCATCTGTCCCATATTGATCCGTCAATCATAGGTAACTCATTAAAAGCGCGAAAACAGCTTCGTGACCTTCTGGACAAGCGCGAGGAAACAGGGGAATTCAGCTGGACACTTGCCATTTATCCCACTTCTGCCATGGCAAAACATGCAGGAATGCAGATTTCAGAATATAGTCGGGAGATAGTCAAGGCCTGCTTTATAAACCGCCGGGACCCGCTCGCCCACTGGCAGTCGGTTTACAGAAACGCGCAGAAAATCAAAAAATGGCTAAACAGCCTCCAGATTCAAAGCATCCGCGTGGAATCAGAAAACCTGGATCTTAAAATCACACCCGGCCAAAAACGTCGATGGATAGGAATATCCGGCCACAATATCCCCAGCTTTGAAATCTTTCTGTCTCCTGACTGGCGGGGCACCCGCGGGGTTTATTTCGCGGATCAGCCCACATACAGAAGCGGCAACCTGGTTGAAAAGATCCGCCTTGAGTTTGACAAAGGAAAGGTTGTTTCAGCAGATGCCGAAACAGGCGGGGATTTTCTTCGCAAACAGGTGCAAATGGACAGGGGCTCGGATAAGATAGGCGAATTTTCCCTTACAGACAGGAGGTTTTCAAAAATAAGCCGTTTTATGGCAAACACACTCTATGATGAAAACTTTGGCGGAAAATACGGAAACTGCCATATTGCCCTTGGCAGTTCCTATTCTGACACATACGCCGGAGATTCCGCAGATCTTACAAAATCTGCAAAAAAACAGCTCGGATTCAACGATTCGGCTCTTCACTGGGACATTGTAAATACTGAGAAGAAACTCGTTACCGCACGCCTTGCAGAAGGCAAAAAAAAGATCATATATGAAAACGGTGAATTTAAAATTTAAGATCCCGGAAACCCATGAATACGTCCCGCCCTCTATTACTTGACAACCCGGTACAGAAATATGCGTGGGGTTCAAAATCAGCCATCCAAAATCTGGTCGGCCTGGAGCCAGACGGCCATACCCCCTGGGCAGAGCTTTGGATGGGCGCCCATCCGAAATCTCCATCCCGGCTTGAAGTAAACGGGCAATGGATGGGCCTGGACCAGTGGATAAGCGAAAATCCCGGGGCAGTTCTCGGAAAATACGCAGCAGAAACCTTTGAAGCAACCCTGCCCTATTTGCTCAAGATCCTTGCAGCAGATCAGCCGCTTTCAATACAGGCTCATCCAGACCGCAAACATGCGCAGGAAGGCTTTAAAAGGGAAAACAGGCTTGGCATTCCTGTTGAAGCCCCGCACCGCAACTACCGCGATCCATGGCCAAAGCCCGAGCTTATCTGCTCTATCAAGCCCTTCGGCGCCATGATAGGTTTTCGAAAACCTGATGAAATCAAGGAATTAATTAAACAGTTCTGCCCTGAAATGCTTGGCCCTGAGATCCGTATGCTCAAAGATCAGCCTGATGAAAACGGACTAAAAAATTTTTTTTATTCCATTATGACCATGGAAAACACCAGGCGCAAAAAAGCCATTGGAGAGGCTATGGCACGCACCGAAAATCCATGCTCTTTGGAAGCAAACTGGATAAGGCGGCTTTACAAATTTTATCCGGAAGATATCGGTGTTTTGTCTCCAGCTTTTTTAAACCTTGTAACCATTGAACCCAATGAAGCTATCTTTCTTGCACCGGGCATTATTCATGCCTATCTGTACGGCGTGGCAGTGGAAATCATGGCGAATTCAGACAATGTTCTGCGGGGCGGGCTGACGCAAAAACACATTGATCCAGAAGAACTCATGCGTGTTGTAAATTTTTCCCACGGTGCGGTGCAAAGAATCACGCCTCAGCCGGCAGGTCCGTGCGAGATGCGTTATTGTACCGACGCCCGGGAATTTGCCCTTTCCAGGCTGAAGATCAGCCGAAAAGACAAATGGCAGGCGCCCGGAATTCACAGTGCGGAAATTCTTTTTTGCATCAAGGGAGAGGCAAAAATTTTAATCAATGCAACAGATTTCTGCTTAAGCATAAAAGCAGGTCAGTCTGCGCTGGTTCCCGCTGCTGCGGGAAAGTATGAAATCATTGGCGAGGCTGTATTATACAGGGCCGGGGTTCGGCTATGAACTTCAATGCCGTACAGAAAAAGCCGGCTGTTTTATGCGTAAATGAAATATTTTACAGCATACAGGGTGAATCCCTGTATGCGGGAAGGCCTTGCGTTTTTGTCAGACTGGCCGGGTGCAACTTAAGATGTTCATATTGCGATACAAAATATGCATGGCATCAAGGCAGTGAAATGACAACAGAGGAAATCGTTGAGGCTGTAAAGCAGTACAGGTTTCCCCTGGCTGAAATAACAGGCGGCGAACCCCTCATGCAGGAAGGCACCCCGGGACTTGCAAAGCGGCTTTTAAATGAGAATATTAAAGTAATGATAGAGACAAACGGCACCTACCCGATTGACTGGCTTCCCGCCGGATGCGTAAGGATCATGGACATAAAATGCCCGGACAGCGGAGAAAGCCACAAAACAGACTTTGACAACATCGGGCGTTTGAGCGGATCAGACCAGGTAAAATTCGTGATCTGCAGCCGCAGCGACTACGAATTTGCCCGAAGCATTATCGAGCGCTACTGGGCCGGGCGCCCGGCAAACCCGGTGCTGATATCACCTGCAGCAGGACTTGCAGATCCTTCAGAGGTGGCGGCCTGGATATTGGAAGACCGCCTGGATGCAAGGCTGCACCTGCAGCTTCACAAAATAATCTGGCCTGATGCCGGAAAGGGGGTTTGATTGAAAAATTCCGAAAATAAAGGACCTGATGCTGTGGTGCTGGTAAGCGGCGGGCTTGACTCGGCGGTCACGCTTGCGATCGCTGCAAATCAAGGCTATGTATGCCACAGCCTCAGTTTTGACTACGGCCAGCGCCATCATCTTGAACTTGCCGCAGCAGGAAAAATCTGCAAACTTTTAGAAGCGGCTGATCACAGGGTTGTGAGGATCGATTTCGGCTTCATAGGAGGCTCCGCCCTGACAGCAGACATAGATGTTCCTAAAGGGACAAAAGGAAGACATAGCGATTCAGGAATTCCAGTGACATACGTGCCTGCAAGAAACACCATATTTCTCTCACTCGCCCTCGGCCTGGCCGAAGTCCTGCAGGCCGAAGACATATTTATCGGAGTAAATGCGGTGGATTACAGCGGATATCCAGACTGCCGGCCTGAATACATACGGGCTTTTGAAAGCATGGCAAATCTTGCAACCAGAGCAGCGGTTGAAAAAAAACAGAAAATACGGATACGCACCCCGCTCATTGATCTTTCCAAATCCGAGATAATCAAAAAAGGCACTGAACTTGGTGTTGATTTTTCCATTACCACCAGCTGCTACGATCCTTCGCCCGAAGGCATAGCCTGCGGTCTGTGCGATTCGTGCAGGATTCGCAAAAACGGATTTGCAAAAGCCGGCATTCCCGATCCTACAGTATATGCAAAAGAGCCGGAATAAAACCTGAGTTTGAAGAAAAGCGGTGTGTCAGGACATTATATCCTGACTGATATTGTTTACTTTGGCAGTCAGTCGGCATAATTGGCGCCCTTTCGCATTTTCAATGGCTTTTTTATCCTTCTTTGCCCGGCGGAACCACCAGTACCGGAATTTCGGCTTTTTCCAAAAGCCCCTTGACAGTGGAGCCCACTGACTGACTTTTAAAGATTCCTTTCTTGGAACCTGCAACAATCAAATCGCACTCATTTTCCCCGGCCTGCTTTAAAATCGCCCTTACAAGCTCCTTGTCTGCGACCACAAGGTGCTGCCAGTTGAACTCAAACTCATTGGGATCGACTCCGGCATCAAGACAGTATTGTTCTATTGCTTTCTGTCCCAGCTTTCCGGGCGTCATTTTCCCGATCAATGCCTCCTGGGCGTCTTTTTCGTGTTCTTGCTTGATTTTATCAAACTGATCCCTGCCAAGAGTTCTTTCCAGTTGTTTCTCTATATGGTCAGGAACGTCACTGTCCACCACATGGAGAAGAACAAGCCTGGCCTTATGATGGGCTGCCAGGTAAACCGAGGCTGTAAGGGCAGGCACGCAGGCCTGGGAAAGATTGGTTGCAAACAGTATGGATCGGATCGGTGTAGACATGGCTGTTTCCTTTCTCCTTTAAGCGTTTCATGGCAAAGAGTTTATAAATAAGCGAAGACGTTCGGCCCATTTGTCAGCATCAAGGCCGGAGGCCAGATGACCGTATTCGCTGTTTATCTCAAAATACCCGGCATCAACTCCCGCCTCTTCAAGCTTCTCCATTACCTCGGGCCCAAGGGAGGGCGGAAAAAGCTTATCGGTTTTAGACAATACATAAAGCACCTTCGCTTTAATCCTATTAAAATAAGGTTCAGTGTCAAAATTTTCAAGCGCCCGGCTTAAAATAACAAGCGAATTGGCATCAAATTCTTCGGCCCATGCGGCTGCCATTCGATATATTTCCTTCTGCCTTTCTTCATGCTCAGCAATTTTCTGTTTGAGCCATTCCTCCAGCCCGTATCTTTCAAGCGTTTCCACCCGTATTTTTGCAAGCGTATCCCTAAGGCTGCCATGGTCATAGTAATCCCCATTGTTCCAGTCAGAATCCTGCTCCAGCCGCGAAACTATGGCCCGGGTCCTTGTGCCGTCAACCTTTGGCGCAGTCACCACAGGAACAATTCCGCTCATATAATCAGGAAAGGAAACCGCCCATTGGAAAGCCTGGTAACCTCCGTATGAAGGTCCGACAACAGCAACCAGATGCTCAACGCCCAGATCTTTAAGCAGACAATACTGGGAGGCCACTATATCTTTTACTGTAATGCGCGGAAAATCAGATCCGTATGGCTTGCCGGTTTCAGGATTAATGCCTGCAGCATTTGTGGAACCGTAAGATGAGCCCAGCATGTTCGGGCAGATCACAAAAAACCGATCTGTATCAATGGGTTTGCCCGGCCCTACCAGTTGGCTCCATCCACCCTCAAAACCCGCGGCAGAATCGCTGCCAGGCTCGATCATCTGCGGCCCGCTTGTATATCCGTGAGTGACCAGTACGGTATTGTTTCTGCCGTTTGGAGCCATTTTTCCGAGTGTGCGGTAGGCTATTGTCACCTCTGGCATAACAGTGCCGTTTTCCAGTTGAAAATTCCGTAGCGTATGTTTCATCTCTTTACTCGTCAAATCCCCGCCAAATAGTTAAATTCTGTATCGACTCCCGCTCCGTTTGAATCCGGTTTGCCGGAAAATTCCAATCAGGATATCCTATGGCGATCGCCACTACAACCTGTTTTGATTCGGCAAGCCCCGTAAATTTCCTTATAGCTTCAGCATACAAAACACCCTGGAGTTCTATGCATGTTCCCAGACCATAGTCTAAGGCTACCAGACATATAGTCTGGGAAATAAGGCCAAGATCAAATAATGCATACTTTTTTTCCGCCATAACATCATCAAGGGTAAGTATGAGAGCAGCAGGTGCATCAAAGAACCGCAGACCTTTTTTCATCCAATCTTCTCTTTTTTCGCGGTCTTCTCTTTTTATCTGCATAAGCTCAAAAAGCTGCTTTGCCAGTTCCACCTGACGATCCCTGTAAACACCCTGATGCTTGTACTTCGATATTGAATCAGGCGCATGTCCTGAAGTATATTTTTCAACATATTCCTTTCGTATACTATCGAGAACTTCGCCGGTTACAACCAGAAATTCCCACGGCTGGGTATTTAAGCCCGAAGGTGCACCCGTGGATATTTCAAGGATTTCCTCAAGAACGCGGCGCGGGACCGGATCTTTTTTATATCCGCGTATGCTTTTTCTTTTTTTTACGCATTCTATGATATCCATGCCTCTTCTTTTCCTTTCCCGTTTGGCTTCCTGATCAGTTCCACTGCCACAAAAGTGCTTAAAAACAAAATTATAGCCACGATATAAAATGCCCATGCAATACCCAGCAAATCCGTTAAAGCGCCCATGCCCATTGCCCCGAAAAACAGCCCCGCGCTCATTGCCATGTTAAACATGCCCATCATCGAGCCCTGCCCGTATATACGGCCCTGCTCCGTGGCCAATGCCCCGAGGGCAGGCCAAGAAATGGACTCTCCGAGCCCGATGAAGGCAAACAGTATTACCAGATTCGTAAAATTGCCGCCAAACGGCACGCCCAGCATGGCTACGCCTATAATCGTACTGCCGATAAAAATAAGTCTGTGCTTGTGCCATCTGTCTGCTATCTTTCCGAAAGGCGTCTGCAAAACAGCATTTACAAGTGTGCGGCTCGCCACAACCACACCTATTTCAATGCCTCCAGCGTCCATGGTTTTTTCCATCAGCAAGGGCAGAAACGCCACTGTCGGTATCATGATCATCATAGTGGCCATCCTTGAAATCAAAATTCCTATTACCCGGCGGCTCTGGACCATTCTTTTGAATATGGAAAACATGGAGCCCTGGTTTTCTTTTGGTTTTGAGGCTGTCTGTTCCGGAAGGATAGCTGCCACAAGGATCAAAGACAGGAGACTTAGCAAAGCCATGGCGTAAAAAGCTGAATTCATCCCCCAAAAATCCAGGAAAAAACCACCCAATACAGGTCCGCCTCCTATCCCGGTAAAAATCGAAATATGAAGCCACCCCATATATTTTCCTTCCTGGCCTTCCGGAGACATGTCGCCTATATAGGCCATGGCCATGGGAATAATCATTGCCGATCCCATACCGTGCACTATTCGGACAGCCACCAGATGCTCCACGGAAGTGGCCAGAGTGTAAGAATATCCCATGGCAGCATATATGAAAAGCCCCGCAATCATGAACTGTTTTTTTCCATGCCGGTCTGCCAGGCCTCCGACTACCGGCTGCAGCAACCCTCTGCTTAAAGAAAAACCGGCCACGATAACGCCCAGGGCAAATCCGCTGGCACCGAGTTCTGTTGCATATATAGGCATTACAGGGGCTATAATGCCGATGCCGACCAGCGCGATAAATACCGCTGATAAAATGGCTGCTAAAAGGTGAGTTTGCATAAATGAATTCTGAAATAAAAAATGATCCCATGGCTACGGTTGTATCGCGAAATCAGATAATTAAGATTCAGCAAATAACACACATATCGTTGACCCGCAACAAGAAGCGCCTGAATACGCCCATTTGCGCTCTCGGCCGCCCGGTTCTTTTTACATAAACCCCGGAAGCCAAAGGGTTATTGAAGGAAAGGCCACCAGAATGGCTACAGTAACAATATCTGCAATCAAAAACGGGATGATGCCATAAAATAATTGTCCTATCTGCAACTCCGGACCAGCCACCCCTTTGACTATAAAGCAGATCATACCGATGGGAGGTGTAATCATTCCAATTTCCACGACCTTGACCAGCAGAATTCCGAACCAGATTCCATCGATACCCAGTGCTTCAATAACTGGATAAATTATTGGGATAGTAAGCGCAATCATACCAACCGGGTCCAGAATGCAGCCAAGGAGAGTATAAATAAAAAGAATGATTATAAGAATAAAGATAGGCAGCATATCCAGTCCTAAAAGGAAATCCCCGATTTGATTGGGCACCCGCGTAAATGCAACAAACTTTGCAAAAATAAATGCGCCCACCAATATAATAAAAATCATGGCACTTGCATTGGCTGTATCCTTCAATGCTTTCAACACTCCGGATTTTCTCCAGCCGACTTTGATCAGAGCAACAAGTAACGCGGCAAGAGCCCCCATGGCTCCGGCCTCTGATGGTGTGAAAACACCCAGAAACAAGCCGCCTATAATCACTATAAAAATCACGGGAACCGCCCAAACGCCTTTTAATGACCGGATTTTTTCCTGAAGGCTGTAAGAAATCCTGCCCGGCCCCATGTGCGGAAAAACTAGCAGGGTTAACCAGACCGCGCACAAATATATCCCTACTGAAATAATACCGGGAATAACAGCAGCCACAAGGAGCTTGCCTATGGAGACTTCGGTCAGGATTCCATAAAACACCAAAAGTGCACTCGGGGGTATAAGGGCAGCCTGTGTTCCGCCTGCAGCAATGGCTGCCGCGGATAAACCCGGGTTATATTTGTGCTCAATCAATCTGGGAAATGCTATGGAAGTAAATGTTGTTGCAGCAGCCACACTTGAACCTGAGCAGGCACCGAAAAGACCGACGCTTAATGTTGTGGCCATCAGCAATCCGCCCCGTATTTTGCCCATCCATTTCGAGGCAGCATCATACAGTTGAACAGCAACCCCGCTGTTGGCAATAAACATTCCCATGAGAATAAAAAGAGGCAGAACCGCAAGTTCATACTTTGCGGTGTGCGCCCAGGACACTGTTCCCAAAGTTGAAAAAGCACTTGGACCGATAATATACCAACTCCCTGCCAATCCAACTGCTGCCAAAGCAAATGCAATATGAACCCGCATAAAAATAAGGGTCAGCATAATTATAAAACCGATAATGCAGATATTAACAGGATCCACCAGCCACCCCCTCTGTTTTTTTAAGGCCAGTCCTCAAAGAACGACTGTATTATGCCTGCGGCTGAACCACGACTTTATTTTCACGATTGATCGAATGCAGTTTACTAAAACCTGTATTGCAAAAAGCAGGGTGCCTATACAAATAACAAACTTGGACGGCCAGACCGGAAGTCTCATCATGCCGGGAAGATATTCCCCTTTGTCCCACGAATGCACGGCAAGCTCCCACCACACCCATGTCATGAGTCCAAGTAAAATAATGCCTATAATCGAATCCAGAACATCAAAAACAGACCTCCACTTTTCACTGATTAAAGAAGAAATCAATTCCACCCGTATGTGAGAATCCTGGAGTTCGGTATTTGCCATAGGCAGAAACACAAATATGGGAATAAGAATGGTGACCAGATCTACAAGTCCTACAATTGGACTGTTGAAAAAATAACGGGCACAAACGTCAACAGAAATTGCAATCATTGCAACCCCCAGAAGGCCGCCGGACAACACTGAAAGCATTGCGTTGAGTTTACTCCATATTTCCTTCATGGCACCCTCTCACCATGTTCCATGGGTTTCATTTTCTGCTTGAAACACCCGGCTTACCAGTTGTTTCAAGCAGATACCAGTTGACTTTACAGAAAGTACTTACGTAAAGCTGCTTGTAAATCTAATCCTCCAGTGGATTTTCCACATCATAAATATCGCAGAAAAGATTGACGGCCTTTCGCGCCGGGAGGCCTTTTTCTTCCTTTTCAGTAACCCACTTTCGGCTGTATTCTTTAAACTCCGGCAGGCTCCTCATTTTCTCCTTGTCGTCTTCCGCAAAGTCGAACACTTCCAGGCCGGCCTCCTTAAATGTCTGAAGCGCTCTTTCACGTTCTTTGCCCAGAAACTCAGCCATTTTTATGTCAGCCTCGCGGCAGACTTCTAGAATCGCCTTTTGATCGCTTTCAGACAAGTTTTCAAAAGTGTCCAGATTCATACACCAATAAGCAACACCTGGCATGAAATTTATCTTTGTAATATACTTTGTGACCTCATGGATATTGTAGCGCCTGGCGACATCCGGAGACCAGCCCAGAGCATCTATAATCCCTTTTTCCACTGCGCTGTACATCTCTCCGGATGGGATGAAAACAGGCGATGCACCCACTGCTTTCATGGCAATCTGGCGGGGTTCACTTATTACTCTGATTTTTAACCCTTTGAAATCCTCAAGACTTCGAATCGGTTTATTAGAAAAAATCCAATATTCATCATAATATATACAGCTTATCGGATACATGTTTTCTTCTTTGAATTCTTCGTAAATCTCCGGCATGCTGTCCATTATCTGGTACCATTTTTCCATGTATTTTACGGGGTCGCGCTCAGGGTTAAAAAGATCCATGGGATGAGAAAAACCGGTTAATTCGCCATAACCGGTATGATATGCGGAAGATATCCACCCGATATCGGCCATGCCGGATTTTACTGCTTCAGGCATTTCTTTCATATTAGACAGAGAACCGGCCCAGTATTGATCAATTTTAACCCGGCCGTCTGTTCTGGATTCAATCTCCTTGCTGACCCAGTCAAGCCATTCTGTTGCATATCCCCTTTTGGGGCCGGGTTGAGACCAGCGAAGTACAGTGGTTTCAGAAAAAACCGGTGCTGCAGATAAAACAAAACCAATCGTGCAAATAAGAACAAAAATTACTTTTAAAACCTGATTTTTTTTCATTTCCCCCTCCTTGTTTAATGTTTTGTGCCCTTAAACTGGACTGGAATTAAAAACACCCGCTGCAGATGCTATAAGCCTTCTGCAGCAAAGTCTAGCTAAAAGCGCTTATCCCCAGTGTTTCCCTTCCCACGACAAGCTTCTGGATCTGGGTTGTGCCGTCGGGAATGGTCATCATTCTGGCGTGACGATAAAGCTCCTCAATGGGATATCCCTTTGTCAATCCCAGAAAACCGTGAATCTGAACCGCCCTGGAGGTTACTTCAACCGCAGCCTCTGTTGCATAAAACTTCGCGGTTGAAGAGGCTGTGTTCTTCTCAACTCCTTCGTCTATCAGGCTTAATGCCTTGAAGGTCAAAAGACGCGCTGCCTCTTTCTGTGCAATCATATCGGCAATCATCTGCTGGACCTGCTGGGAGCTGCCCACTGGCTTTCCGTCCTGTTTGGCTTCTTTTGCATAGTTTACGGTTGCATCAATTGCCTGCTGCATTAAATGAATCCCTGTTAAGGCCACGAAACATCTTGCACGCTGAAAAGCCCTCATAGTAGCTTTCAGGCCGTCTCCGCTTGTGCCCATAAGATTCTCCCTGGGAACCATGCAGTTGTTGAAAACAAGCTCCCCGAGATGCCCTTTATCTCCCATAGTGGGAATGCTGCGCGCTTCAAAGGGCGACTCTGACTTATCAACAAGAAATCTGACCAATCCTTTTGCTCCAAGGGAAGGATCTGTGGTTGCGAGCAGAATAACAATATCTGCCATGGAACCGTTTGTGATAAATACTTTTGTGCCGTTTATTACATAATGATCCCCCTTGAGCTCTGCAGTGGTTTCGATCATGCGTGGATTGGAGCCGACATTTGGCTCTGTGATTGCTGAGCATCCTATAAGATCGGCATTTAACAGCCCGGGCAGATACTTTTCCCTGTGCTCTTTTGAACCTGTTTTGGCCACCGCGTGGGCAGCACCGCTGGTGATCATGGTCACCCCGTTTAACGCCCGATCGATCTGCTCATAAACCAGTCCCCAGGTTATATGATCCATTCCTGCCCCGCCGTATTCTTTTGGAATCACGTTGCCCATGATTCCGAGCGGAATGGTTTTTTTAAGCAGATTTTGTATGGTTTCTTTCGGCAGGGCTTCTTCCGGGTTATGCTTCTCAATACAGGGGCGTATCTCCCGGGTCATCAATGTCCTTGTCTTCTCAACGAGCCGACTCTGCTCTTCGGTTAAATTAAAATCCAATTTACCCCCCTATCTTAAAATTTTTGAATAAAAGACATGATTCATCTTTTAAACACATGGACAGAGCATACACCTCCCGCGCCCTGAGTATGGGTAAGGCCGGCTCCGGGAGAGTCAATCTGTCTTTTTCCCGCCTCTCCTCTGAGCTGCCAGACCACTTCACACAATTGTCCGATTCCGGTCATGCCAAGAGGATGTCCCTTTGACTGAAGTCCCCCGCTCGGGTTTACGGGCAGATCGCCTCCAAGCTCTGTACGACCCTGATCAACCATCAATCCACCTTCACCGGGGGCGCAGAATCCCAGACTTTCATAATGAAGTATCTCGCCTATTGTGAAAGCATCGTGTACTTCGGCAAAATCGATATCTTCGGGCCCCATTCCGGCCTCTTCATATGCAACCATTGACGTACGGGCAGCCAGATCCAAATCGCTTCCGTATTTCTCTGTTAGAAGCCCGGAGCCGGCAATAAAAACCTTTGGTTTGGAGGTGTACCTGTCCACGACATTTTTTGCGCAGATAACAGCCGCAGCAGCACCGTCACTTGTAGGACAGCACTGCAGAAGAGTGATCGGATCACATATCATTCTGGAGGACAGAACTTCTTCCACAGTGAATTCTTTTTGATAATGGGCATTCGGATTAAGACAGCCATTTTTATGATTCTTAACTGAAATCTTTGCCATCTGCTCCCTTGTGGTACCGTATTCATGCATATGCTTGTTGGCTTTGAGCGCATATAAAGCAGGCATCACATTTAATCCAAGCTCCCTTTCAAGGCTTCCTTCCTCACCGGCTCCTCCCAGAACGCCGCGGCCCAGTTTTTCCACTCCGATAACTATGGCAACATCATATAGCCCGTGACCGACTGCATAAAAAGCTTCCCGTATCGCCGTAGAGCCGCTTGCACATGCGTTTTCCAAATTCATTATGGGGATTCCGGTAAGACCAATTTTTTCACAAATCGCCTCACCCACGGAAACACCCTGCCGAACATGAGAAGCATAAGCAATTTCCACATCTTTCCAGGCTACACCGGCATCATCTATGGCATTAACAGCCGCGGTCCATGCAAGATCAGTAGCCGGCTTGTCAGGATACCGGCCGCATTTATGCATGCCCACGCCTGCGATAACAACCTCGCGCATTTTTATTCCTCCTTGATTTTAATCTATAATTTTAAACATATGGGCAATTATTTCATTTCCTTCCTCGTCTTCCCGAAGCTTTCCCGCCACGGTTTTCACCCGGCTGCCGATCTTTACCTGCTCCGGATCACAGTCAATTAAATGTGAAGTCACTTTGACCCCGTCATCGAGCATTACCGCAACAATTATGTATGGCACCGGGCCCTTCCAGGTCGGGGCTGTCTGCCTGACCACCGTATAGGTATCAATTACACCTGTTTCGCTTAAAATAACCTTGTCAAGCTGTCTTGAACTGCAGTTGGGACAGCACAATTTCTCCGGGAAATGTCTTTCCCCGCAATCAAGGCATTGACTGCCCACCAGCCTCAAATCATCCGTATCCCCGCCTGGGAACTCATAAAACTCTTCTTTCAATGGAATCCTTTGCTTTGTTTCCAATTGGGTTTTCCTCCTCAAATGAATTATTCGGTTTAAAAAGTTTTATCAGAATCAGCAGATTGCCGAACCCACTCGCTCATACGCAGTCCGGGCATCCGCGATAATCTCTATGATCAGTTCGGAAACGGAGGGGGTCTTGTTTATCCTTCCTATAACCTGACCGCAGGAAAAAAGCCCCTGATCGGTTTTACCCTCTATCCATCCCTTACGACTTATCTCCCCGCTTACAAAAGGAGCGAGCTCCTCAAAGGGCCTGCCTTCGTGCTCCATTTCAAAGATCTTTTCAACCCACTGGTTTTTTAACATTCTTCCTGGATTGTTAAATGTCTCCATAATCATCATTGTATCTGTGGCCCCGGCTTCAAGGAGTTTCTTTTTTATTGCAGGATGGGCAATGCACTCCTTTGTGCACAAAAACCGGGTACCCATAACGACCCCATCCGCACCGAGCGCCAAGGCAGCCATAAGAGATCTGCCGTCACAAATGCCTCCTCCTGCTATAAGAGGAGCGGAAATCGCATCTGCTGCAAGGGGCGCCAGCACCATGGATGTGACGCCAGCCATGCCAGGATGCCCTCCGCTCTCTGTACCAACGACCGCTATGGCATCGACTCCGATTTTATCCATTTTTACAGCATCCTTCAGACGGGCGCATTTATGGATATGCGTCAGACCAGCATCTGTAATCTGCTGCCGGTACGGTTCGGGATTGCGGCCGGCTGTTTCTATGATTTTAACGCCTTCATCTATGACAACCTGAATCATCAATTCAATATCCTGCGGCCTCAAAGTCGGAAACAGGGACACGTTTACTCCAAAGGGTTTGTCTGTAAGATCCCTTGTTTTTTTTATTTCATCTGCAAGTTCTTTTTTTGCCGGAAACGTAGCTGCAGCAAGACAGGCAAAGCCTCCTGCATTCGCAACCGCCGCAACAAGCTCCGCTCTTGAAATCCATTGCATGGTGCCGCACTGGACAGGATATTCAATACCTAAAAGTTCGGTCATTCGCGTTTTAAACAAGTACCCCCCCTTGATTTATTTACCTTTAAACTGCGGCTTGCGCTTTTCGGTAAAGGCTTTAAATCCTTCTATACGGTCTTCGGATACAGATAGCAGTGCGGCACAATGGGCCTCATAATCCAGGGCGGAGGCAAGATCCATCTGCATGCCTGCATTTACCGCCCGCTTTGCAAATTTGACTGAAAGGGGGGGATTGGCGACAAGTTTCTTTGCCATATTTTTCGCTTCATCCATAAGTGCGTCAACAGAGACAACCTTGTTTACCAGGTTGAGACGATAGGCTTCATCTGCGTCAATAAAATCTCCGGTATACAGCAATTCCTTTGCCTTTGTAATACCTATCATTCTGGGCAGGCGCTGGGTTCCTCCTGCAGCCGGGATCACACCTATTTTGACCTCCGGAACACCGAATCTGGCGGTTTCTGATGCGATTCTAAGATCGCATACAAGTGCAAGCTCGCATCCGCCGCCCACTGCCACGCCGCTTATTGCAGCTATTACAGGCTTTTCAAAGTTCTCAATCATACAGAAAAAACTATGTGTCTTCTGCTGGTTAAAATAGATCTGAGGCTGTGGTGCCTGCATCTTCGAGCGCTCCTTTATATCAGCCCCCGCACTGAAGGCCTTCTGCCCGCCGGTCAGGATAACAACCTTTACTTCATCATCTTTTTCCATTTCCCCGAATACCGACATCAGCTCCTCGCGCAGTTTAAAGCTCAGAGCATTCAACCGCTCGGGCCGGTTTAATGTCACAATTCCGACCCCATCCTCCTTTTCGTACAACAAAGTCTCATAACTCATTTAAAATCCTCCCTGCATTTTTATCTTTTATCAGTGAACAAAGCGCTCCCGATCTTTCCAGTACTGCTCTTTAATTTTCCTGCGAACGACTTTACCGTAAGGGTTCTTTGGCAGCTCTGATACAAAATCCACGGATTTCGGCTTTTTATAACTGGCAAGCCTCTGCTTGCAATGCTCGATAAGTTCCTGACCTGAGACCTTTGAATCTTCTTTTAAAACAACTACAGCTTTAACCGCCTCTCCCCAGTGATCATCAGGAACAGGAACCACTGCCGCCTCGGATACTTCGGGGTGTTGGCAAAGTGTGTTTTCCACTTCACTAGGATATATGTTGAACCCTCCGCTGATGATCATGTCGGATTTTCTGTCAACAATATAAATATATCCTGCCTCATCCACGGTTCCCATGTCGCGCGTATAAACCCAGCCGTTTATCAAAGTCTCTGCTGTAAGCTCCGGTGCTTTCCAATATCCGGCCATTGTATCGTCGCCCTGCTCTATAATCTCGCCGACTTCGCCTGGCTCGACTTCCTCGCCTTTTTCGTTGACAACCCTTACATCGCATTCAAAAAGCGGCAGGCCAGCAGAAGAAAGCCGTTTGATCTTAACCGGGTCGTCTCCAACAATATGGTCCTCCTTGGAAAGATGCGTAATTCCGGAAGATGTTTCTGTCTGGCCGTATCCCTGGGAAAGAATCGGCCCGAATATCTCAATTGCCTTTGCAATCTGATCAGACGACATGGGAGCGGCCCCGTATCGGATAGACTTTAGGCTGCTCAGATCATATTTGCCCAGATCAGGATAATCCATAAGCATCTTAAGCATTGTGGGAACCGCGAAAAAATGCGTTACACGCTCCTTCTCTATTGTTTGGAGCAGCAGTGGAATATCAAAGCCGGGCAGCAACACATTGCACCCTCCTCTGACCATCACGGGAAGAATCATTCCTCCGCTTGCATGGGTAATCGGCCCGACATGGCACATTACCGTATCTTTTGTTATGTCGTTATCAGGGGACAGAAGAGATTTTTTGGAAAGACTGAGCCTGTTTCTCTGGGTCAGCATGGCGGCCTTAAGAGTCCCTGAGGTCCCGGATGTATAATTTAAGGAAGCAAGATCTTTCATCTCGACTTCCACGTCCGGCTCCTGCGGGGATGAGTTTTGAAGAATATTTTCGTAATCAAGCATTGATTCAGGTCCGTCTGACATGGCTACATAATGCTTGAGGCCGGGAATCTCAGAGGAATGCGCCTCTATCTTTTCAATGAATTCTCTGCCCATGATAATGCAGCTGCTCTCGGAGTTGTTGAGCATGTGTACGATTTCGCCAATTGCAAGCCGGGCATTTAAAGGCACCTGGACAAGTCCGCTTTTATAGCAGGCAAAAGTGCCTTCCATGAGCTGATGCCGATTTATGGAAAGCAGTGCCACCCGGTCGCCTTTCTTAAGTCCCATGGACAACAGGCCATTGGCCAGCCGGTTTACCCGCTCATTGAACTCCCTGAATGTAAAACGCCTGTCACCGTCAATCACCGCTATCCTGTCCGCAAAGAGATTTGCGCATCGCCTAACATGTATGCCTGTATTCATATGCCTCCATTCATTTCTTTTAACTTATTGGTTTTTAAAAAAATTCATTCAAATACGCCTTCCTGCTCAAGCCTGGAAATATCTCCGCGTGACATTGCCAAAAATTTGGTGCATATTAGCTCATTGTGTTCGCCGATGCATGGTGATGAATGTGTTACTTCAGGTTCGATTATAGAAAACCGGCTCGCGGATGATATATTAAAAGCAAAATGCCCGCCGATTTCAGGATGAATAACTTTTCGATATGCCCTGCGTTCTGTTAACTGCGGATCGGTAAATGTATCAGACGGCTTATTTACCAAACCCGCCGGAACCCCGGCCGTTTGCATCATTTGCATTAGATCCGCGGCATCATATTTTTCGGTCCATTTTCCAATCAGCCTATCCAGTTCATCTTCATGTGCTTTTCTGGTTTCAAAATTCACGAATTTCGGTTCCACGGACAACCCCGGATTTCCAATAACCTCGCAAAACGCCCGCCATTGTTCGTCTGTACCCACGGCAATGGCGCACCACCGATCTTCTCCCCTGCATGGATAAACACCATGCGGCACATAATATGGATCACGATTGCCGTTTCTTTCCGCAACCCTGTTGTTTACGAAATAATCAAGCATAAGCGGAGCAAGAAACTGAATTCCGCCTTCATACTGGGCAAGGTCTATGTGTTGTCCCCTGCCTGTGCGGCGCTTGTAATCCATTGCTGCAACCAGAGTAAAAATAGCTAGTTTGATGTTGATAAAATCGGTATATGCACCATAAGGAACCGAGGGAAGCCTGTCCGGCCATCCGGTTATAACGGTGTATCCGGACATACCTGTTAATTGGGCGCCGAAACCGGGCAGTCTGGCGTACGGCCCGTCCTGTCCCATCATGGCCGTGCTGTAATAAATAATTTCAGGGTTGATCTCTTTTACCGAGTTATAGTCCAGATTCCATTTTTTCATTGTCCCCGGAGTGTAGGATTCGCTTAGCACATCTGCCCACTCAATCAGCCTCCTGGCCACGCTCTGAGCCTGCGGGTGATTCATGTTCAGGGAAAACCCATACTTGTTGGAATTTGCGGCATTATAGAACAAGCTCCTGTTTAATCCGGAAATATTATCTTTAAAAGGACCCATGTTACGGAGAGGATCAGGCCTTGTCCGCGATTCAATGCGAACAACTGTTGCTCCCATTGAGGCAAGATAGGTTCCGGTCATGGGACCAACACCCACCCATGCAAATTCCACGACTTTTAAACCCTTAAAAGGTTGATCCATAATAATCCCCTGAAAAATTCTTATCCTTTTGCCTGAATTATATTATCTTATTTTCTTTCAACCCCTGTATTTCTGCTTCAGAAAACCCAAGTTCATCTCTGTAAATCTCATGATTATGCTCCCCTATAAGCGGTGCCCGGGTGGTGATGCCGCAAGGCCTGGTGTTTAACTTGGCAAAAGACCCGGGATAGCGGATCGTGTCCTTTAGTTCAGGGTGGTATAAATCCGTCCAGTAATTCCGGGCGACTAGCTGAGCGCTTTCTGCAATATCGCGGGTTGTGCTTACCGGAAAAAGCATGATATGCCTTTTCAGTCCCTCCTCAAAAAGCTCCTTTTTGGTATGCTGCTTAAAAAATTGTGCTATGGGGGAAAGAATTCTGTCCATGTATTGCTGGTCGACCTCCGGATTCAATGGATCAAAGTCTTTCCAGTCAATACTTTTTAAAAACCCGGTTGCCAGTCCTTCACTGTCAATCCAGCGTACAAGTTCTCTGTTGGCCTGTTCACCGAGTTTTTTGCCGTATAAAAAAAAGTAAAGATAGCCGTCTTTGCATTCAAAAATAGCCGGGGCCACGTATTTTGCACCCGGTCTTGTGCGCAAGGAGCCGAGCCTTTGCGCATTTTTTCCGTCAACAACCCAGCCGGCAGGCGCATCAGTGGCCGCTTCAAAAAGAGATGCCTGGGCTGCAACATCTATATATTGGCCCTTGCCGGTCAAACCTCTATAGAACAAGGCTGTAGCTATTGCTCCTGCAGCACTTGCCGCGGCATGCAGATATGTCTGGGGAAATCCTATG